>NZ_JBMDIU010000004.1:0-253400 GCF_057808845.1 Brevundimonas sp. FG8
CCGCGCCGACCCCGGCTCCGGCCGCCGCTGCACCGGCTGCCGCCGCGCCCGCCGCGGCCCCGGCGCCCAAGCCCGCCGAAAAGGGCTTCCTGGGCAAGCTGATGGACGCGATCTTCGGCAAGAACTGATCGCGCTGAAATGAAGAAGGCCCCGGAGAGCGATCTCCGGGGCCTTTTTCGTGTCCGCTGTCCGGCGGCTTATTCCGGCAGGTCTTCCGCCAGGATGGCCATTTCGAACATGAAGCTGCCCGCTTCGTCCTCGTCCTCGAAGACCACGCCGATGAACTCGTCGCCGACATAGACCTCGGCCGAGTCGGCCGGCTTGCCGCGCGGCTTCACGATGATGCCGCCGGTGTTGAAGGTGCGCTTCAGGTGCGTCTCGACGCGCTTCATGTCGGCGGCGTTCATGGGGGTGTCCTCAGAGTCTTGGAATTTCGGCGGACCCTAGAGAAACGGGCGCGGGAGGGAAAGGCCGTATCTCTCCCTTTACCGAAACGCCCCCACCACTTCGCCGAACCTGGCTTCCGCCTCCCTCACCTCACGAGTGAAGGCTGAGACCAGTGGCCAATCCGCTTCCATACGCGCGTAGACCTCTTCGAAGTCGGCCTCTCGATAGAACCGGTAAGCGCCGTCAAAATAACCGAACCAGTCAAACGGCTCGCTGCCGTCTGGTTGGAGATCACCTGCGTTCGGCGTCTGGCCCTTTCGCATTCGCGACGCGAACCCGGCGAGATCGGCCATCATCATGTAGGCGTCGATCGAACAATGAACCACACGTCGCGCGACACTGTCGCGATCTTCGTGGTCGCCAGGCCAATCCTCGGGGCGCGCCGTGTGCGCGGCGGAGCCGATCTGCGGGCGGGCGGACTGATAGGCCTCTTCCGCCACTTCAAGAACTGCGAAGAAGCTGGTGATCTTCGCTTCGATATCCTTGGTCAAATGCATTCACGGGCTTACGGCCCGTCAGTTCAGAACACCGGCGTGAATCGCCGGGTCAGATCACGAAATCATAGACCACATCGGCCAGGGTATGGTCCATCGTCCGGGCCGGGGTCGCGCCGGTCGGGCAGTTGACCAGACGCGCCGGCACGCCCGCCACGGTGCAGCCCGCCGGGACCGGCTTCAGCACCACCGAGCCCGAGGCCACCTTGGCGTAGTCGCCGACGGTGATGTTGCCCAGCACCTTGGCCCCGGCGCCCAGCAGGACGCCCTTGCCGATCTTCGGGTGACGATCGCCGCGCTCGGCGCCGGTGCCGCCCAGGGTCACGCCGTGCAGCATGGAGACCTCGTCGCCCACCACGGCTGTCTCGCCGATGACGATGCCGGTGCCGTGGTCCAGGAACAGGCCCGCGCCCATCTTCGCCGCCGGATGGATGTCGATCTGGAACAGCTCGGACATCCGGCTCTGCAGATGGAAGGCCAGGGTGTCGCGTCCCTGCATCCACAGCCAGTGCGCCACCCGGTGCGCCTGCAGGGCCTGGAACCCCTTGAAGTACAGGAAGGGCTGCAGCAGCGAGCGGATCGCCGGATCACGCTCCGACACCGCCTGAAGATCGGCCTCGGCGGCCCTCACCATGGCCGGATCGGCCTCGAAAGCGTCGCGGCAGACCTCGCGGATCGACATGGCGCCCAGTTCCGCATCGCCCATCTTGCGCGCGATCTGGAAGCTCAGGGCCGAGGCCATGTCGCCGTGCGACAGGATCACGGCATTCATCTGCGACGCCAGATGCGGTTCCTCGCGCGCCGCCTCTTCCGCGGCCTTGCGCAGCAGGGTCCAGGCGTCCGGTTCAGCGGCGACCACTTCGAGCTTCGGCATCACGGGCTCCATCAGACGGCGATCATACGCTGGCCAGCATGGCCTCCGCCAGTTCGGGCGGCAGTTCGCCCTCCCGCGCCATATGGTAAGCCCGCAGCACTGTCGCGAGGGTAAACATGTCCCGGATCGAGCCGCGCCCGATCTCACGGAGCAGATCGCCGAACGGCACACGGATGACGCGGATGATTTCGGTCTCGTCCGGCGCGACCGGAACCGCGGTGAAATCCCACGCCAGCCAGGCCATCGCCCGCTCGTCGGTGATCGAGTTCGACATCTCGGCGCGATAGGCCAGCCGCCACTGCGCCGCCGCCAGCCCGGCCTCCTCGGCCAGTTCGCGCTTCGCCCCTTCAAGCGGGTCCTCGTCATAGGGCGCGCCGCCCTCCGGCATCTCCCACGACCAGTTCATCAGGGCGAACCGCTGCTGGCCCACCAGCGTCACGGTCCCGTCCGCGTGCAGCGGCAGCACGCCCACCGACATGTTCTGCGGCCGCATGACCATGTAGTCGGTCTTGTGCCCGGTCGGCGCCGTCGCGTCGTGCCGGGTCAGCTTCATCCACGGGCTCTCGAAGAAGACGCTGTGTCCCGCGTCCGTCCACGGCGGCGGGCGGTCGCTTCCATCATCCCACAGCGGGGTCGGGCGGTCCTTGTCGAAGGCGTCACGGGAGTCGGTCATGCTCCGGGTATGGCGCCCCGGCGCGCGGACGACTAGCTACACCTCATGACCGATACCGATCTGGGCGCCCCCCTGCCCCTCCCGACCGCCTCCGCCGAGTTCGCGGATCGGCTTGCCCGCCGCCGTTCGGCCCCGGCGCAGAGCCTCACCGGCCCCGGCCCGTCGCGCGAGGAGATCGAGCGCATCCTGCTCCTGGGCGCGCGCACGCCGGATCACGGCAAGCTTTTTCCCTGGCGTTTCGTGGTTCTGGGGCCGCGGGCCCGCGTCGATCTGGCTGAAAAGCTGCTGCCCCTCGCCGACGCCCAGCCCGGCGCCGACAAGGCCCGCAAGGTGCTCAGCAAACTGACCGCACCGCCGCTGACCATCCTCGTCATCGCCTCCCCGGTCGACAGCCATAAGGTGCCGATCTGGGAACAGCACCTGTCGGCGGGCGCCGTCTGCATGAACCTCGAACATGCCGCCAATGCGCTCGGCTATTCGGCCAGCTGGATCACCGACTGGTACAGCTATGATGCCGCCGCCAAGGCTCTGCTGGGCGTTCAGGAGGGTGAACTCGTCGCGGGCTTCATCCACATCGGCGCCCTGGCCGAAGGTCCGCTGGAGCGTCCCCGCCCCGATCTGACCGCCATCACTGAATGGAAGCTCTAGGGCGAAAGCGGACGCCGCTCCGGCTCTAGGAAAAGACCCCGGCCACCTGCAGGCTCGTCGCCAGGCCGAACAGGATCGTCGTCGCCACCAGGGCGACCACCAGTCCGAACTCGACCATGTCCCGCTTCATACGGGAAGGTTGAGAGGATTCGCCTTAACAAACCACCTATGCGCGTCCGCCCGACAGGTAGCGTGCGTGCAGCAGCGGCTTGCCCAGCCAGTAGCAGAGCTCGGCGGGTCGGCTGATGTCCCAGACGGCCAGATCCGCGGCCTTGCCGACCTCGATGGTCCCCACGTCCGTCAGCCCCAGAGCCTTGGCCGCCACTCGCGTCGCGCCCGCCAGCGCCTCCTCCGGGGTCAGGCGAAACTGGACACAGGCGAGGTTCAGCGCCGCCGTCATCGAGGCCACTGGCGAGGTGCCCGGATTGCAGTCCGTCGCCACCGCCATCTCGACCCCATGCCGGCGGAACAGGGCCACGGGCGGCAGGGTCGTCTCGCGCAGCATCAGGAAGGCGCCCGGCAGGAGCACGGCGACCACGCCCGCCTCGCCCATCGCCTTCACGCCCGGCTCGGTCGTATGCTCGACATGATCCGCCGACAGGGCGTTGTATTTCGCCGCCAGCGCCGCCCCGCCGCCGTCCGACAGTTGGTCGGCGTGCAGCTTGACCGGCAGACCCAGCGCCTTCGCCTTGTCGAACAGGCGCGACACTTCCTCCGTCGTGAAGGCGATGGGCTCGCAATAGGCGTCGACCATGTCGACCAGCCCCTGCGCGTGCGCCTCCGGCAAAATCCCGTCGATGGCCAGATCAACATAGGCGGCGCGATACGCCTTCAGCTCCGGCGGCACGGCATGAAGGCCCAGATAGCTGGTGCGCACCCGCACCCCCGCCTCGCGCCCGATCCTTCGCGCCACGCGCAGCATGGCCAGTTCGCTGTCGCGGTCGAGCCCATAGCCCGACTTGATCTCCACCGTTGTTACGCCCGTGGCCTTCAGCCCCTCCAGCCGCGACAGGGCGCCGGCGTAAAGCTCATCCTCCGAAGCCGCCCGGGTCGCCTTCACCGACGAGACGATGCCGCCCCCGGCCCGCGCGATCTCCTCATAGGTCGCCCCGCCCAGCCGCTGCTCGAACTCGCCCGACCGGTCGCCCCCGAACACCAGATGGGTGTGGCAGTCGATCAGCCCCGGCGTGACCCAGCGCCCGTCCAGCCCCTCGACCACATCCGCTTCCGGCGCTTCCGCCTTCGGCCCCACCCAGTCGATCTTGCCGTCACGGATCAGGATGGCGGCGTCCTCGACGGCTCCATAGGCCTCACCGCCTGCGCGCATCGTCGCCACATGGCAGTCGGTCAGCAGAAGGGTGCTCATCGGGCCTCCGGGCGTGCGGGAGAGAAGCGGGCGACCAGATCATAGGCCTGCCCCGGGAAGGTCTGCCACGCCCAGGTCACGCCCCGACCGTCGGCCCAGGTCCGGCGTTCCAGCTTCAGACAGGCCTCGCCCGCCGCCAGGTCCAGCCGCAGGGCCGTCTCCCGGTCCGCCGCCACCGCCGCGATCCGGTGCTCGGCCTCGGTCCACGGCGCCCGCTTCAGCAGCCAGCCGCCCGGCGACACGGTCTCGAACGTCTCATCGGCCGCCTCGGGCGTCGCCTCCAGACCGATCAGGCGTCGCTCCAGCGCGAAAGGCGCGCCGTCGGCCCGGTGCAGGCAGGCCACCGCCACCACCCGCTCGCCCAGCCAGCGCTCCTCGTCCGTCGCCGCCCGCTCGCCGCGTTCGATCAGTTCATAGCCGTAGGCCATGCCGCGCGCTTCGATCTCGGCGGCGATGTCGGGGATGTCCAGCACGGCGGAATGCACCGGCGGTCGCGCCACCACCGACCCCGCCCGACGCCGTCGCACGATCAGCCCGCGCGCCGACAGGTCGGTCAGCGCCTTCGACACCGTCATCCGGGCGCAGCCGTACTCGGCCTGAAGCTCCGCCTCCGTCGGCACCCGCGCGCCGGGCGGCCACTCGCCCGACAGGATGCGCCGCTCGATGTCCGCGCCGATCCGGCGATGCAGCGAACTCATCCGCCCAGCACGGCGTCCAGCGCCCGGCGATAGCGCGCCTCGATGGCCTCCCGGCCCACATGGCGGCCGTTCTCGACCACCACCCGGCCCCGTCGCCAGACCGTGCGGATCGCCCGCTTCGGTCCGGCGAAGACCAGACTGTCCAGCAGGGCGTCATCGGTCCGGCCCGCATAGGCCAGATCGTCCGTCTCCAGCGAGACGAAGTCCGCCGCCTGCCCGACCGCGATCCCGGTCTTGCCGTTGGTCGCCTGCGCCCCGCCCGCCAGCGCGCGCCGGTACAGCGTCCCGCCGGTCGAGGCTTCCTTGTCCGCCAGCACCGCCCGTCCGCGCCGGGTCAGTCGCTGGCTGTACTCCAGCGCCCTCAACTCACCCGCCGCGTCGATCAGCACGTTCGAGTCGGTCCCGACCCCGAACGCCCCGCCCTCAGCGAAGAAGTCCACCGCCGGGAAGACGCCGTCGCCCAGATTGGCCTCCGTCACCGGGCACAGGCCCGCCACGGCGCCGCTCCGCGCCATCCGTGCCGTCTCGTCCGCCGTCAGATGGGTCGCGTGGATCAGGCACCAGCGCCGGTCCAGCCCGACATTGTCCAGCAGCCACTGCACCGGCCGCGCGCCCGACCACTCAAGGCAGTCCTGAACTTCCCTGGTCTGCTCCGCCGCATGGATATGCACCGGTCCGCCATCAGCCATCGGCACGACCGCCTCGATCTCCTCCGGCGTCACCGCCCTCAGGCTGTGCGGCGCTACGCCGACCACGGCGTCCGGCAGGGCCGAGGCGATCTTCCGGCTCTCATCCATCAGCTTCGCAAAGCCGTCGATGTCATTGATAAAGCGTCGCTGTCCATGCGCGGGCGGCGTTCCGCCGAAGCCCGCGTGGGCATAGAAGACCGGCAGCAGGGTCAGGGCGATCCCGGTCGCCTCCGCCGCCGCCGCGATCCGGCCCGCCAGCTCTCCCCGGTCGGCATAGGCCCGCCCGTCGGGGTCATTGTGCAGATAGTGGAACTCCCCCACCCGGGTGAAGCCGCCCTCCAGCATCTCGGCGAAGGCCAGCGCCGTGATCGCCTCGATCTCCTCCGGCCCGCCCCGGTCGAGGAAGCGGTACATCAGCGCCCGCCAGGACCAGAAGTCGTCGCCCTCATTCGGCCCGCGCGCCTCGGTCAGCCCGGCCATGGCCCGCTGAAAGGCATGGCTGTGCACGTTCGACAGCCCCGGCAGCGCCACGCCCAGATCGACCTCGCCCGGCGCCCGGATCGCGTCGGTCTCCACCGCCGAGACCGCCCCGTCCGCGACGGTGATCCTCACATTCCCGGCCCAGCCCAGCGGCAGCAGGGCGCGGCGGAAGAACAGGCTGTGGGCGGTTTCCGGCACTGGACAACTCTCCATCGACCCGAATATGTCTATACATAATCGAGACCCTGACAAGACGGAGGCGAGCATGAGCGACTGGCTGACGGTGACGCCCGGCGACGCCCCGCTGATCGTCGCCTTTCCCCACACCGGCACGGACATTCCGGCGGCCATCGAGGCCCGCATGATCGACCCGTGGCGCGCCCGCAAGGACGCCGACTGGTGGATCGACCGCCTCTACGCCTTCGCCACCGAACTGGGCGCCACGACGGTCCGCACCGCCATCTCGCGCAGCGTCATCGACGTGAACCGCGACCCTTCCGGCCAGTCCCTCTATCCGGGCATGACCACCACGGGCCTGTGCCCCACCGAGACCTTCGACGGCGAGCCTCTCTACAAAGCGGGTGAAGAGCCCGACGCGGTCGAGATCGAGGCCCGCCGCACCGAATTCTTCGATCCCTACCACGCCGCCCTGACCGCCCAGATCGAGCGGCTGTCCGCCAACGGCCCCGTCGTCCTCTACGACGCCCACTCCATCCGCTCGCACGTGCCGCGCCTGTTCGACGGGCAGCTGCCTCAGTTCAACATCGGCGACAACGGCGGCGTCACCTGCGACCCGGCCCTGACCGCCGCCGTCGAGGCCGCCTGCATCGCCTCGGGCGACAGCCACGTCGTCAACGGCCGCTTCAAGGGCGGCTGGACCACGCGGCACTATGGCCAACCCATCCGGGGAACTCACGCCATCCAGATGGAGCTGGCCTGCCGCGGCTATGTCGATGAGCCGGCCGAGATGACCGCCGCGAGCTGGCCCACGCCCTTCGACGCGGCCCGCGCCGCCCCGATCACGCGCACCCTGCGCGACGTCCTCACCGCCGCCCGCGATTTCGCGATCAGCCAGCGGGCCTGACCCCATGAACAGCACCATGACCTCCAACGCCCGCATCGTCCGCTCGCCTCGCGGTCTTGAGATGACCGCCAAGACCTGGGCTGCCGAGGCCGCCCTGCGCATGATGATGAACAACCTCGATCCCGAGGTGGCCGAGCGCCCGGAAGACCTCGTCGTCTACGGCGGCATCGGCAAGGCGGCCCGCAACTGGCAGGCCTTCGACACCATCGTCGAACAGCTCCGCGCACTGGAGGCCGACCAGACCCTGCTGGTCCAGTCGGGAAAGCCGGTGGGCGTCTTCCGCACCCATGCCGACGCCCCCCGCGTCCTGATCGCCAACTCCAACCTCGTCCCCAAATGGGCGACCTGGGACCACTTCAACGAGCTCGATAGGAAGGGGCTGGCCATGTACGGCCAGATGACCGCCGGCTCGTGGATCTACATCGGCACCCAGGGCATCGTTCAGGGCACCTATGAGACCTTCATGGAGGCCGGACGCCAGCACTACGACGGCGACTGGTCGGGCAAGTGGATCCTGACCGCCGGCCTCGGCGGCATGGGCGGGGCCCAGACGCTGGCGGCCACCATGGCGGGCACCTCCTGCCTCGCCATCGAATGTCAGCGCAGCCGGATCGAGATGCGCCTGCGCACCCGCTACCTCGACGTCATGGCCGAGACGCCGGACGAGGCCCTGGCCCTGATCGAGCAATCGAAGATCGACAAAAAGCCGATCTCTGTCGGCCTGTTGGGCAATGCGGCTGAAGTTCTGCCTGAACTGGTCAAGCGCGGCGTCCGCCCCGATCTGGTCACCGACCAGACCAGCGCCCACGACCTCGTCAACGGCTACCTGCCCATGGGCTGGACCGTCGCCGAGTGGGAAGACAAGCGCCAGTCCGACCCCGCCGCCGTCGAGGCCGCCGCCCGCCAGTCCTGCGCCGTCCACGTTCAGGCCATGCTCGATTTCGAGGCCATGGGCATCCCGGTCACCGACTACGGCAACAACATCCGTCAGGTCGCCTTCGACGCCGGTGTGGCCAACGCCTTCGACTTCCCCGGCTTCGTCCCGGCCTACATCCGTCCGCTGTTCTGCCGCGGCGTCGGCCCCTTCCGCTGGGCCGCCCTGACCGGCGATCCGGAAGACATCAAGAAGACCGACGCCGCGATGAAAAAGTTGTTCCCGGACAACGCCGGCCTGCACCGCTGGCTCGACATGGCGGGCGAGCGCATCGCCTTCCAGGGCCTGCCCGCCCGCATCTGCTGGATCGGTCTGGGCGACCGTCACCGCGCGGGCCTGATGTTCAACGAGATGGTCGCCTCGGGTGAGCTGTCCGGCCCCATCGTCATCGGCCGCGACCACCTCGACAGCGGCTCCGTCGCCAGCCCGAACCGCGAGACCGAGGCCATGCAGGACGGCTCGGACGCCGTCTCCGACTGGCCCCTGCTCAACGCCCTGCTCAACACGGCGTCCGGCGCCAGCTGGGTGTCCCTGCACCATGGGGGCGGCGTCGGCATGGGCTACAGCCAGCACTCGGGCGTCGTCATCGTCGCCGACGGCACGCCCGAAGCCGCCGCCCGCCTCGAACGCGTCCTCTGGAACGACCCCGCCACCGGCGTCATGCGCCACGCCGACGCGGGCTATGACATCGCAAAAGCCGCCGCGAAGGAACACGGGCTGAACCTGCCCTCGCTTCGATAAGCCCTCCCCCTCGAGGGGGGAGGGTTGGATGGGGGTGGTCGCACACTCTTTCCCGCTTCCCGCAAAAGGCTCCGTCGCCTCACGCGCCTGAACCTTCAACAGACTGCCAACACCCCATCCCCGGCCCTTCCCCCTCGAGGGGAAGGGAGAAGGATCGAGATGACCCACATCACCATCGGCCAATCCCCGCTCACCCTGCCGCAACTCCGCGCCGTCCTCGAAGGACCCGTCACGGTCAGCCTGACCGACGCCGCCTGGGCCGATGTCGAAAAGGGCGCCGCCGTTGTCGCCGCCATCCTCGCCGACGGCAGCACGGTCTATGGGATCAATACCGGCTTCGGCCTGTTGGCCAACACCAGCATCGCGCCGGAAGACCTTGAAACCCTTCAGAAGAACCTCGTCCTCAGCCACGCCTGCGGCGTCGGCGCCCCGCTGGACGACAACGTCACCCGCCTGCTGCTGGTGCTGAAGATCGCCAGCCTGTCCAAGGGCGCCTCGGGCGTCCGTCGCGGCACGCTCGAAGCCCTGATCGCGCTGGTGAATGGTGACGTCCTGCCGTCCATCCCGTCCAAGGGCTCGGTCGGCGCCTCAGGCGATCTGGCCCCGCTGGCCCACATGTCCTGCGTCCTCATCGGCGTCGGCGAAGCCCGCCACAACGGCGAGGTCCTGTCCGCCGAGGCCGCCCTGGCCCACGTGGGCCTGACGCCCGTAGTGCTCGGTCCCAAGGAAGGTCTGGCCCTGCTGAACGGCACCCAGTGCTCGACCGCGCTGGCGCTCGCCGGCCTGTTCGCCGCCGAGGCCGTCTTCGCCGCGGGCATCGCCGCCGGGGCCCTGTCGGTTGATGCGCTCAAGGGCTCGGACGCCCCCTTCGATCACCGCATCCACGCCCTGCGTGGCCAGCCGGGCCAGATCGACGTCGCCGCCCGCCTGCGCGCCCTGATCTCCGGCTCGGCCATCCGCGACAGCCACCGCCACGACTGCGCCAAGGTGCAGGACCCCTACTCCCTGCGCTGCCAGCCGCAGGTCATGGGCGCCACCCTCGACGTCCTGCGCAACGCCGCCGCCATGCTGGAGCGCGAAGCCAACGCCGTCACCGACAACCCGCTGGTCTTCATCGAGGACGGCGACGTGATCTCCGGCGGCAATTTCCACGCCGAGCCGGTCGCCTACGCAGCCGACCAGATCGCCATGGTCCTGTGCGAGATCGGCAATATCTCCGAGCGCCGCACCGCCATCCTCGTCGATCCGAAGATGAGCGAACTGCCCGCCTTCCTGGTCAAGGAAAGCGGCCTGAACTCCGGCTTCATGATCGCCCAGGTCACCGCCGCCGCCCTCGTCGCCGAGAACCGCATGGTCGCCCATCCCTGCGTCATCGACACCGTGCCGACCAGCGCCAATCAGGAAGACCACGTCTCCATGGCCACCCACGGCGCCCGCCGCCTGCTCGACATGGCCGAGAACACCGCCACCGTCGTCGGCATTGAACTGCTGGCGGCCGCGCAAGGGTTGGACTTCCACCGTCCCCTGACCAGCTCGCCCGATCTGGAGCAGGTCTGGAGCATCGTCCGCGAAGCCGCCGAGCCCTACGCCTCGGACCACTATTTCGCGCCGGACATCGAACGCGCGACGGCCACCGTCCGCGCGGGCCGCTACCGGGCGTTCGCGGCGGACCTGCTGCCGTCGGCGTAATCTCCCCTCTCCCATCGGGAGAGGGAATTTACCCACACGACCAAATTCGACGCATCGGCATGTCAGACTGCATCCCGGTCTTTGACATCGCGGTCCGTGACGCTCCCTCCGGGTTGAGCATCGGCTGAACGCCCCGCCGCACTGGGCATTTCGCCGAGCCCCCCGTCGCTCGACTCGCGCCTTCGCGCCCGAGGCCCTCATTCATGGTTGAAACAGCCCCTCAACACTCAGATAGAGGGAAAAAGTGCGCTATGTGCACTCCATTTTTTCCGAGTGCACTTTTCAGTCCTGAAGCGGCGCCCGGGTCAGCGCCGTCAGATTTGCCGAGCCGGTGCAGAAGCAGACGGTCCTCAGTTGCCGGATCAAGGTCTGGAAATGCGCGATCACGGCCTCGGTCGAGACGGTCGCGGCGGCCAGCACCCCGGCCGCCTGACCAACCATGTCGGCGCCCAGCCGCAAGGCCTTCGCCGCATCCACCCCGTCACGGATGCCGCCCGAGCCGATGATCAGGGTCCGGGGACAGGCCGCGCGAACCTCGACGATGGCCTGCGCGGTCGGAATGCCCCAGTCGGAGAAGGCGGCGGCGTGGGTCTTGTCGGCCTCGCTCTCGGCTCTCTCGCCCTCGACCAGGCCCCAGTTGGAGCCGCCCGCGCCGGACACATCCAGCCCCGCCACGCCCATTTCGGCCAGCCGCTTCGCCGTCGCCGCCGAGATTCCCGCCCCGGTCTCCTTGACCACCACGGGGAAGTCCGCCGTCCGCACCAGCGCTTCCAGCGCCGCGCCGACGCCCCACCAGTCGCGGTCGCCCTCGGGCTGACAGGCTTCCTGCAAGGGGTTCAGATGCACGATCAGGGCGTCCGCGGCGACCATGTCCACGATCCGCCGGGCCTCGTCCGCCCCCACGCCCCGCGTCAGCTGGGCCGCGCCGATATTGGCCAGGATCGGGGTGTCCGGCGCCTTCAGACGCAGGCTCATGTCCAGCCCCGGCGTCGGCGCATCGGACTCCAGCGCCGCCCGCTGCGATCCGACCGCCAGGGCGATGCCCAGCGACTGCGCCGCCTCGGCCAGCCGGGCGTTGATCGCCTCGGCCCGCGACGGCCCGCCGGTCATGGCGCTGATCAGCAACGGCGCCTTCAGCCGCCGCCCGAGGAAGTCCGTCCCCAGATCGATCTTGCCGTAGTCGAGGTCAGGCAACGCCTCGTGGACGAAGCGCACCGCCTCCAGCCCCGTCCCCCGCCCGTGCCGCGCCTTCCCGGACAGGATCACGTCCAGATGCTGATCCTTGCGAGAGACGATGTCCGGCATGGGCGGCTCCGACGCCGTCAGGGCTTCTTCTCGACGATCAGGGCGTAGGCGCCGGTCTGACCCTGCGCGAACGTCCCGGCGCGGATTTCGTACACGCCGTCCTCCGGCGCCTTCCACTCCAGCTTGGCGTGGGTGTCCGACAGGCTGTCGTCGTCCGAGGCCAGGGCCTCGATCGTGTCGTCCTCCTGCACACGTCCGATGACCAGGAAGCTGTCGACGTCGTTGGAGACCATCTTGATCACCAGCTCCTCGCCCTCCTTCAGGTGGACCCGGTAGGCGTCATAGAAGCTGTTGTCCTCGGCGGTGGCGTCCGTCTCGGTCAGGGCGCCGCGCGCGGTGGCGCCGACCAGCAGGCTGCCCGGCTTGGGTTGCGGTCCGCGGTCCTGAAGCTCCAGCGAGTAAAGGCCCTCGCCGTCAGACCCCAGCGCCGCGGCCCGCAGCACATAGCGACCGTCCGCCGGCAGGGTGAAGGTCAGGCGCGAGTCCGTCCCCTCCCCCAGCCCGTCGTCATCGCGCGCCAGAGCCGTGAAATCGCCCTCGGCGTTGCCGATCTGCAGATAGGTGTCGAAGTCGCCCGAGCGCATGATAGCCCGGACCCGCTGCCCCTCCACGCCCTCGAAGACGAAGGCGTCGTAGCCCCGGTCGTCGGCGTCCCGGGAATCGTTCTCGTCGATCTCGCCCTGCACGGTCCGGCCGAACGCCAGCGGCTGCGGCGGCGCATCCGGGGCGACCTCGGTGATGACCAGCCGGTACTCGCCGGTCGCCTCCGAGAAGGCCCGCGCCTCGATCACATAGTCGCCGTTCTTCGGCAGGGTGAAGACCAGCCGGGAGTTGGTGCCCTCCGGTCCGCCGTCATCGTCGGTCGCCAGACTGCTCTGGTTGTCGTCGAACAACTCCAGATAGGTGTCGAACACGCCGGAGGTCATGTCGATGCGGACGCGCTGCCCCTCGCGGCCGGTGAACCGGTAGGCGTCGGCATGGACGCCGTTGGCGCTGAGGCCGTCCTGCTCGGTCAGTTCCCCGCGCACCGTGTCCCCGATCCGGATCGCCCGCGCCTCGACCGGCGGCGGTCCCTCCGACAGGGTCAGGCTGTAGGGCCCGGTCCCCCCGGCGCTCAGCGGGGTCGCCCGGATCACGTATTCGCCGTCCTCCGGCAGGGTGAAGTTCAGGCGCGAGTTCAGTCCCGAGTCCGGGCCGTCGTCGTTGTAGGCCAGTTCGCTGAAGACCCCGTTCGTCATCCGGCCGATCCGGACCAGCGGGTCGAAGCCATCGGAGTCCAGCGCGACCGCCACCCGGTCCCCGCGCCGTCCGCCGAAGGCGTAGGCGTCGTAGGCGATGCCCTCGTCGCTCTCCGGATCACCGTCGCCGATCTCGCCCTCGATGGTCTGGCCCAGGCGGATGGGCTGCGGCTCCGGCGCGGCCCCGGCGGGCGCCCGCTCGGTCAGGCTCAGGCTGTAGGCGCCGCCGTCGAGCCCCGACAGCGGGCGGGCGCGCAGGATGTAGACGCCGTCGGACGGCGCGGTGAAGCGCAGACGCGAGTCGGTGCCCTCGCCCAGCCCGTCGTCATCGCTGGCCAGCGGGACCTCGTCCTCGCCCTCGCCCTGCTTCTGGACCTGCAGGAAGGCGTCGAAGGCGTCCGAGCGCAGGATCACCTCGAACCGCTGCCCGGCCACAGCGGTGATCGCATAGCCGTCGTAACGGTAGCCGTTGTCCGGCCCCGTCGGATCGGTGTCGGTGATCTCGCCTTCGATCTGGTCGCCCGGCGCCAACGGCGTCGGGTCCTGCGCGAACGCTGGCCCCGCGAGGGCGGCGACGATCGCCAGACTGCTGACGGCGGCGAGAATGGTCGAACGGCGCATACGGAATCCTCTGGGAGTCTAAGGGGATCATAGACGCCGAACCCGCCCGTCTGTAAATCGCGCGCACCGCACGATTCCTGACGAAACGAACCGGAGCCGAGACCATGACGGCCGAACCCGCCCGCGCGACCCTGATTGACGGCAAGGCCTTCGCGGCCGGTCTGGTGGACCGTGTCGCCGCCGCCTCCGCCCGGCTCGAGGCCGCCCAGGGCGTCAAGCCCGGACTGGCCGTCGTCATCGTCGGCGAGGATCCCGCCAGCCAGATCTACGTCCGCAACAAGGGCGAAACGACCCAACGGGCCGGGATGCGCTCGGACACCCACCGCCTGCCCGATACGACCACGCAGGCCGAGCTTCTGGCCCTGATCGCGACCCTCAACGCTGACACGGGCATCCACGGCATCCTTGTCCAGCTGCCCCTGCCCGGCCACATCGACAGCGCCGCCGTGCTGGACGCCATCGATCCGGATAAGGACGTGGACGGCTTCCACGTCGTCAATGCGGGACGTCTGGCCGTCGGCCTGCCGGGCCTCGTGCCCTGCACACCGCTGGGCTGCATCATGCTGCTGCGCGCCGAACTGGGCGACCTGACGGGGCTCAACGCCGTGGTCGTGGGCCGCTCGAACATCGTCGGCAAGCCGATGGCCCAGTTGCTGCTGGCCGACAGCTGCACCGTGACCATCGCCCATTCGCGCACGAAGGATCTGCCCGCCCTGTGCCGCACCGCCGACATCGTGGTCGCCGCCGTGGGCCGCCCGGAGATGGTGCGCGGCGACTGGATCAAGCCGGGCGCCACCGTCATCGACGTGGGCATCAACCGCGTGCCCTCGAAGGATCCGGTGAAGGCCGCCGAGGGCAAGACCCGCGTGGTCGGCGACGTCGCCTTCGACGAGGCCGCCGTGGTCGCCGGACGCATCACCCCGGTTCCGGGCGGCGTCGGCCCCATGACCATCGCCTGCCTGCTGGCCAACACCTACACCGCCGCCTGCCGCAGCGCGGGTGTGGACGCCGAGTCCCTGGACGCTTGAACCCGGCTCCGAACCGGCCTCATAGTTCGCGCAGCTCCTAGGAGAGGTCGATGACCCAGCGCTCCCATCGCTTCGCCGCCGTCATGCTGGTCATGGCCACGGTGCTTGCGGGATGCGGTCTGAATGCCAGTTCCACGCGCGAGGAGATGGCCCAGGCCCGCTGGGCCGATGTTCAGGCCCAGGATCAGAACCGCGCCCGACTGACCGCTGACATGGTGGGCGCGCTCCAGGGCGCGGCCGCGCCGCAGGACATCGTCATGCTCCGCCAGATCGGAGCCGGGATCGCCCCGCCCGTCTCCACGCCCGAAACGCCGACCGACCCCGCCGCTTTCCGCCGCTATCAGGCCGCCCAGCTCCGGTTGACCCGCTCACTCGCTCAGCTCGAGCAGATATCGACCCACTACCCCGAGCTTCAGTCGAACCAGAGCTTCGTTGTCCTCCGCTCCCGTCTGGAGGGCAGCAAGGGCCGGATCGCCGTCGCCCGCAACGACTACAATGAGGCCGCCGAAAGCTATAATGCGGCGCTCGGTCACTTCCCGGCCTCACTCTGGTCCGGCGGCCGCGAAAGGATGCAGGTCTTCACGCCGGAGCCGTCCGTGCCGGGCGCCGGTTCAGGAACGAGATAGCCGCCTTTCCGGTTACTCCACCGCAACGCCTGTCATGAGTTCAGGTGTAGAAGGGAACGAACCCATCGGCCCGTGTCTTCGGGGCCAGCCTGGAACGCCATGCCCCGCCTGTTGACCTATAACGTCCACCGCTGCGTCGGCGTGGACCGCAAGCTGGACGTCAGCCGCATCGCCGCGGTCATCGCCGAGCATGAGCCCGACATCGTCTGCCTGCAGGAGCTGGACGTGGGCCGTGCCCGCACCGGCTACGTCGATCAGGCCCAATCCATCGCGGCCCAGCTGAAGATGACACACCACTTCCACCCGGCCATGCGGGTCGAGGCGGAACTGTACGGCGACGCCGTCCTGACCCATCTGCCCGAGCGCCTGATCCGCTCCGCCGCCCTGCCGACCGTTCGGGGCGTTCCCGGGCTGGAGCCGCGCGGCGCCCTGTGGGTCGCCATCGAGATCGGCGGCGCCACGCTCAACGTCTTCAACACCCATCTGGGGTTGGTCCCGCGCGAACAGAGGCTTCAGGCCAAGGCCCTGGTGGGCGATCAGTGGCTGGGCCATCCGGACTGCACCGGTCCGACCCTGCTGACCGGCGACTTCAACGCCACCTCGATCACCCGCCCCTACCAGACCCTCGCCGGCAAGCTGGCGGACTGTCAGCGGACCCTCGGCCTGAAGCCGTCGGTCAAGACCTTCCCCTCCAGCTTCCCCGCCATCCGCATCGACCACTGCTTCACCAGCCCGGAGGTGATGGTCACCGGGGTGAGGGCGCCGTTCTCGCCTCTGGCGCGGATGGCGTCGGACCACCTGCCGCTGATCGTCGACTTCGAGATCAGGCAGCCTTGACCCGCAGGCGGCGGTGCGACGTCGCCCGCCGCTTCCACGGTCTGAAGGCGTCCCGCATCGAGGTTGGGTCGCCCAGCTGGAACTCGGCGATCACCTGTTCGACCCGTGACGGCGGCGTCGCGCCGAGCACTTGCATTCGCCCCGTGTCAAAACGGTGGACGGCCATGCCGACAGAGCCGGTGAGCTCCTCCGCCGCGCCGAACGCCTCGGCGTCCACACCGATCCAATGTCCCAGCGTCCGGTGGCGGAAGCGCCGGATGGCGTCAGCGCCCTGCTCCGTTCCCGGCGCGACGGCGACGTCGCATTCGGTGTCAAAGCCCAGCGAGCGGTTGTTCAGATTGGTCGATCCGACCCGCAGCACCTGATCGTCATAGATGGACACCTTGGCGTGGACGATGATCCTCTGACCGTTCGCCGTGTGCGGCGCGAAGGCGAAGAAGCGGTTGTTCCGGTCCGCCTGCTCCAGCCGGTACAGAACCTCCGAGCGCGCGGTATCCATGGTCAGGCGGTCGAACCAGCTCGGACTGCCGCCCGTGGAGACCAGCACCACCTCCGGCCCGTCCCATTCCGCCAGCCGCTCGGCCAGCGCCGCGGCGATCACCGGCGAGGTGAAGTACTGGTTTTCCAGATAGATCAGCTTCTTCGCCCGGCGGATGGCGTCGACATGCAACGCCTCGTTCTCGCGTGTCTCGGCCCACTGGCCGAAGCCCGGCTCGGTTCGGGCGATGGCCATGGGGGTGTCGAAGATGTCGGGCTCGACGTCATCAGGCCAGGGATCGCTCGCCGCCACGTCGACGATGGTTCGCTCGCCGGTCGCCTTGCGCCAGCGCTCCCGCGCCAGATCGCCCAGCGCCCGCGCGGCGGGACCATCGACCACGCACATCACCTCATGCCGGGGCGGCGCGATCAGGCCGGACGGCAGACATCGCCTCGGGTCGCCGTCCAGATGCTCGTCGCAGTCCCAGCGATCAACCGAGATGTCGCCCCCGCCGACAAAGGCCACGGCGTCGTCGATGATCACCACCTTCTGATGGTGGCAGGCGCCCGGCGCCGGCGGCGGGTCCAGCCGGAGCTCGACCATTCGCTTGCGGAACCATGCCTGCGCCCGCTGGGGGAAAAAGCCCTGGGAGGCGGCGATCAACAGGGGCGACTTCCAGATCAGAAGCCGCACGTCCAGCTGGGGCTTGGACTTCACCAGCATGCGCAGCAGCCGACCGATCTCGTCGGTCGGCCCGGCGTTGGCGATGTCGGGGTGCAGGCGCGTCCGCGGATCAAACTGCCAGCCCAGCAACACGACCGACCGCTCCGCCTTGTCGAGCGCCGACCGCAGGGCGGAGAAGTAGGCGGCGTTCTCCATCAGCACCGCAAAGCGGGTCGCCGTCTCCACCCGCCAGCAGTTCTGGCCCGGCGCGAACAGTGTCTCGTGGTGTTGTTCCATGCCGCTAGGCCTGACCGATTCGCATGACGGCGGCATGCGCCTCCCCGCTTATGAGACGCCTGCCGTGTGTTTCCGTTCCCACACGGTCACGCCTACGGTCAATGGTGACGCTTTGTTCACGGAACCGGCATTGTTTCGGGAAAGGTTTGGGCGCATAACGGCGTGCGTCATTCGGGACAGGGGAGATCGGCGATGCAAGCGCTGATCGATTTGATCGCAGGCTTCATCGCCATGCTCGCCGCTGCGGCCCTGTCGCAGTTCGGCCTGGACATTGACGCCCCGCAAAAACCTGAACGCGAAATCCATCGTGTGCGCGAATGCGGCCCCGAGGCCCCCTCCGCCATGATCGCCGTCTCGAAAGATCAAAAACGCGAGTGTTGAGCGATTCCGGAATCGTCCGGGCTCGACTTTGCTCTGCGTGATTGACCCGCTAGGGTTCCATCGTCCCCCAGCGGGCGTCCTGCTGACGCCGTTCGAGACGAGATCAACGCCTGATGAAGCCTCCCCGCCAACGGCCGCCGCTGAAACTATCTGATCCCGAGCCCGCGACGGAAGCGCAGACTGACGAGACGCCGACCACCGAAACGGTCGATGAAACGCCGTCGCCCGCCCGCGGCGAGCGCCCCATGTCCGAGCGTCGTCGGCGCCGTCTGGCCGAGGAACAACGTCTGGCCGCCCAGCGTGAGGTCGAGACGGTCGAACCCGCGGCCCGCCCCGCGCCGGAGCCCGAACCTGAACCGGCCGCTGAGACGTCGCCGGTCGAAATCCGCTTCTTGGCCGAAAGCGCTGACGCGCCCCCTGCCGCCTATGATCCGCCACCGGCGCCGGTCACCTCCGTGCGCCGCCGTGAGACCGCGCTGCCCTCGGGCCGTCACGCCTATCTGGTCGCCGGCGTCGCCGCGGCCCTGTGGATCGGCGGCGTCGCCGCCTGGGCCGCCTTCGAGGTCGGCTCGGGTTCGGTCGATCTGGAGCCGCTGCGGATCGCCGTCTATGCGTTGATCGCGCTGGCTCCGGCCGGTCTGGCGATCATGCTGGCCCATGCCGTGCGTCAAGGCGCCGGTCTGGCCGCCGAGACCAAGCGCGCCCGCGATCTGTCCGAAGCCCTGATCGCGCCCACGGCTCTGGCCGCCCAGCGCACCGGCGAGGTTCTGCAGACCCTGCGCATGGACATCGACCAGGCCTCCCTTTCCGCTGAACGGGCCCGCAACGACATGGCCCTGCTCCGCGAGGCCTTGGCGCAGGAAACCGCGCGTCTGAACGAAGCCGCGGAGACCGCCGGCCGAACCGCCCGGCGCCTGGCCGAACAGCTCGGCGGCGAGCGGGACCAGATGCAAGCGCTCGGGTCCGCCCTGGACAAGCAAGCCGCCGGTGTTCTGGATGCCGTCGAACGTCAGTCCCGCATGGTGGTGGACGCCTCCGATCTGGCACAGACCCAGTTGCGTGAAGCCGAGGCCGCCCTGGCCGCGCGCGCCGCCGATCTGGCCGCCGCCGCCGGAGAGGCCCAGGACGCCGCGCGCGTCGCCGCCGACGATCTGGCCCGCCAGACCCTGCGTCTCGAGAACGCCGGATCGGGCGTGGCCGAACAGATTCAGTCGGTCGAGGAAGGGTTGGGTCAGCAGCGCGCCGCCCTCGTCACGGCCGCCTATGCCCTGCGCACCGATCAGGAGGACTTCTCCGCCCAGGTCGAAAGCCAGCGCGCCCAGCTCAGCGAACAACTGTCCGCCGCCCGCGCCGCCGCCGGAGAGCTGGACGAGACCTCGACCCGCACGACCGAGAGCGTCAAGGATCTGGTCGAGGCCGCCACCGATCAGTTCAAGGCGCTGGTCGAGATGTCCCAGCGTGAGGCCGACGGCTTCGACGCGGCGACCAAGGTCGCCCTGGATCGCTTCGAGGCTCTGGCTGCCGAAGCCCGTGATGCCCTGGTCGAGGAAACCCGCCGGGCCCTGGCCGCCCTTCAGGCCACCGCCGAGGACTCCCGCATCGCCGCCGCTGAGGCCGCCGATCAGGCCCAACTGCGCGCCGACCGTCTGGGTGAGGCCATGTTCGAGGCTGCCCAGAAAGCCGACGCCGCCGCCGACTCCCGCGTCGAGACGGCTCGCCGCGTCGTCGCCGAGACCGGCAATCTGGTCGATCAGGCCGGTGAACGGGTGCTCGACAAGCTGGAACAGACCGTCAGCCGCATGGACGCCGCCCTCGCCCGCATCGACGAGGCCATCGGCGATCTTGATGATCGCGCCGGGCGCCTGCCCGAAGAAGCCCGCAAGCGGGTCGAGGAAGTCCGTAACACGGTCGAGGAAGGCCTCGCCGCCCTGTCCGCCGCTTCGCAGAAGGCCGCCGCCGACACCGAGGCGCTCGATGCCGGCTTCCAGGAGCGCGTGCGCCGCAACTACGACATGCTGACCGAGGCCGTGCGTCTGATGGGCGTGGTCTCCGGCGAAACCCCGACCACCCGCCGTCGTGAGCCCGCCGCACCGCCGCCTGAGCCCCGCACACCCCCGGCTGACGACGGCAAGGGCTTCGGCCTGCGCGGTCGTCTGAAGCTGGAGCCGACGCCGGTCGCGCCGTCCCAGCCGACACGACCGCTGGACTGGGCCGATCTGGTCGATGAAGGCCCCGCCGAGGCGCCGCTGGACCTCGACACCCCTGTCATGCCTCGAGGGGGCGGTGACGGCAATCTGGAGACGCTGACCCAGCGGGTGGTGACCGCCATCCGTCGGATGGGGGTCGATCCCAACGCCTTGCTGCCGCGCTCGCGGGTCGAGGAGGCGGCTCACGCCCTGACTGATCGCGATCCTGACAGGGCGCGCCAGATCGTGCGTCGGGTGGCTCCGGCCGCCGTGCGCAGCGTTTCGCGTCGCGTTCTGACCGACCCGGACCTGCGCGCTGACGCCGAGTCCTACGTCCGGGCATTCGGGCGCGAGTTGCAGGGCCACGCCGCCGCCGGAGACGGCCCGGCGATCCTCGGCCGACTGACATCGGACGGCGGACGGGCCTTCATGCTGCTGGACGCCGCCATCGGGGATCTGTCCTGACCGAGGCGCCGCGCAGACACGTTTGAAACCGGTGTTTTCGACTTGACGGAAAGGTCGGGATGCCGCCACCGTCCGCAACGTCACGTAAACGTCACGTAGTTAGTCCGGGTTCATGACCGCTCTCGATCAGATACCAACGGACACGCGTCCAGGCATCCTTATCTGCGCCTGGGAGGCTGACGGCTCAGGCTGGGATCCGGTCGAGGACCTGTCCGGCGAACCCTGGAGCCCGGAGGGCGCGCGCACTGTTCCGGTGCCTTCAGCCGAACCGGACGCGCTGGCGTCCACCCTGTCGACCTATCTCAACGATGACCGTTGCCGGGCGCTGCTGCTGGTGGGACGGACGCGGAAGGCCGATGGCTTCCGCCTGCAGATGCGGGCCGAGAATCGCACGGCGGAAGGCACGCACCGTCCCGATGACGTCAGCCCCAGCGTCGCCCGCGCCACCGCCCCGGTGGGAGACATGGTGCGCGCTCTTCAGGAGGCGGGACTGGCCGCCGGAGCCACGTCGGAAGCCGAGGACGACGCCGGCAGCTATCTGCTCTACCGCGTACTGACCAGCCTGCCTGATGGTTCAGCGACGCCTGCTGTGGGGCTGCTGCGCGCGCCCGAGGACGAGTCCGACGACGCCGTGCAGCGCGCGGTCAAGGCCGCCGCCCAGGCCATCGCCCGGCATCTGGCGCCCCTGCCCCGCTCCCGCGCCTACTGACCGTCAGGCCAATCGGCGGCGCAGGGTCAGCGCCGCCAGCAAGCCGACCGCCGACAGTCCCGCCATCGCCACATAGCCGCCCGCGCCAAACCGGTCGTACAACGGCCCCGACGCGGCTGTCGCCAGGCCGATCAGGAGACCGGCCGACAACACCGAACTGAGCGTCTGGGCGGCGGTCTGGCTGTCGCGCGGCGCCATCGTTTCGACCAGTTGCACGCCGGCAAGGAAGGTCGCGGCGAAGGTCAGGGCGTGCAGGGCCTGCAGCGGCCAGAGTAGCCAGAGCGGCGGCGCGAACGCCATCGCCGTCCACCGCACCACAGCCGCCCCCGCGCCGACCAGCAACAGCGGGAAGGGACCGATCCCCACCCGCCGCCGCCACGGCTCGAACAACCACATCAATCCCACCTCGACCACCACGCCGAAGGCCCACAGCTGGCCAGTCACCGCCTCGCTGATCCCCTGCGCCTTCCACAGGAGGGCCGAAAAACCGTACTGGAAGGCATGCGCCGCCTGCACGGCGCCGACAGCGAAGATGGCGGTCATGAAGACCGGATCGCGCAGCAGCAGCCCCAGCCCCCGGAAGCGATCCCGCTTTCGCAGCGGCGCACCCTCGCCGACCGGCTCTGCGGGCAGGATGAAGGCCCCCGCCGCCGCGATGGCCAGCCCCATCAGGGTGATCCAGATCACGATGGCATCCACCGGCGCGCCCAGCAGAACCGCCCCCATCCCGACATTGACCACCACGAAGGCCACCGAGCCGCAGCCGCGCGGAAGGGCGAAGGTGAACCCTTCCCTGGCCGCCAGTCGCAGGGTCAGCACGTCGCTGAGCGGAATCAGCGCCGCCGCCGCCGTCGCGCCGATGAACCAGAGCACCGCTTTCGCGAAGAAGCGGTCGATCAGTCCGGCGCCGCCGTAGCCCAGCGCCATCATCAGCCCCAGCAGGGCGATCGGCGCGCGACGGGTCCGGAAGCCGTCGGCCCAGACCGCCAGCAATGGCCCGGTCACCACGCGTCCCAGCATGGGCGCCGCCAGCAACACGCCGATCTGCGCCCCGCTCAGACCATGGGCGCGAAACCACAGACTGGCGAACGGCAGACTCACGCCGCTGGCGCCGAAGAGCAACACGTACTGAAGGCCCATCCGGGCGGCGGCGTTCATCGCCGCGAAATAGCAGACGGCGACGCTTCTGTCGGCCAAAGTGAAATCGGCCGAGTTGGACACCGCCCAACTCAGCGCAGATTTCGGTCCGGCGTAATGCTGGGCCATTTTTTGGATTCCGGCCGTTCCGACCAGAAGCAAAAATGGTCTAGCGTCTGCGCATGTCGGTGAATCGAAATCTGGCGGCCTTCGCGGCCGTGAACGGGGCGATGGCGGTGGCGGTCGGTGCCTTCGCGGCCCATGGCGCCGGTCCGCAGATCAAGACCCTGCTGACCACAGGCGCGCAGTATCAGTTGGCCCATGCGTTGTTGGGGATCGCCTGCGCCCTTTGGCCCTCTCGACCACGGCTGGTGACGATCGCCGGCTGGATCGCCACGACCGGCGGAATGATCTTCGCCCTGTCGCTGACGCTTTATGGTTTCCTTCAGTCCATCGTCTTCATGATGATCACCCCGATCGGGGGAACGCTGATGATCGCCGCCTGGCTTTTGCTCGTTCTCGCCGCATTGCGGACCACCCGTTCAAACGCCTGATCCGGGCGAGCAGAAAGACCCGATTACAGTATGGCCTTCCCCTCGCCTGTCGCCCCGCGCCGTGACCTGTTCCCGGAAGTCGACTCCTACGCCTCCGGCTATATGAAGACAGGGGGCGTGCACGAGGTCTGGTACGAGGAAAGCGGCAATCCGCAGGGCCTGCCGGTCATCGTCCTGCACGGCGGCCCGGGCGGCGCGGTGAATCCCGGCATGCGCCGCTACTTTGATCCGAAGAAGTACCGCATCGTCATGTTCGACCAGCGCGGTTGTGGGAACAGCCGCCCGAACGCCTCGCTGGACGACAACACCACCTGGACCCTGATCGAGGACATCGAGCGTCTGCGGGAACTGCTCGGCATCGACAAATGGGCGGTGTTCGGCGGCAGCTGGGGTTCGACCCTGTCACTGGCCTACGCCATCACCCATCCCGAACGCTGCACGGCCCTGCTGCTGCGTGGCATCTTCCTGCTGACCAAACCCGAACTGCACTGGTTCTATCAGGACGGCGCCTCGCACCTGTTCCCGGACGCGTGGGAGCGGTTCATCGCCCCGATCCCGGAGGCCGAGCGTGGCGACCTGATGGGCGCCTACTACAAGCGGCTGATCGGCGACGACAAGGCCGAGCGCGAGCATTGCGCCGTCGCCTGGTCCAGCTGGGAAGGCGAAACGGTCAGCGTACAGGGCCCCGACGCCCGCCCCGACAAGTTCGCCGAGCCCGAGTTCGCGGTCGCCTTCGCCCGGATCGAGAACTGGTACTTCACCAACGGCGGCTTCTTCCCCGAGGAAGGCTGGCTGCTGAAGAACGTTCACCGCATCCGCCACATCCCGTGCTGGATCGCCCAGGGCCGCTTCGACGTGGTGACGCCGATGACCAGCGCCTGGGCCCTGCATCGCGCCTGGCCGGAAGCGAAGCTCGACGTCATCCCTGACGCCGGCCACGCCTCATCCGAACCGGGAATCATCGACAGCCTGGTCCGCGCGACCGATTGGGCGGCATCGCTCTAGAGGCAGTAGGGAACAGGCAGTAGGCGACAGGAGCGGTTGCGCGGATTGCGACCCTGCTGCCTACTGCCTACTGCCTACTGCCTACTGCCTACCGCCTACTGCCTACCGCCTACGCCTCACTTCGGATTGGTCTTCTCCACCAATTCCGACAACTGGAAGCCGATCCGTTTCGCCTCGCGCTCCTGCGGCTTCTTGCGGGCGTCGAGCAGGACGTTGATCTGGGCGTAGTGCTGGATCAACCGGACCGGCCTGCCCTCGTTGTTCCGTCCAAGGAACATGATGAAGTCCGGTCCCCAGAAGCCGACATCCTCGATCTGCATCACCCCGTCGCCGGGCAGGCCCACGATGCGGGCGGCGATCTCTTCGTCCTTGTCGAGGCCCTTCTCATAGTCCTCGATCAGTTTGGACAGGCGCACAAAGGCCCATTCCGCGGGATTTTCGCGCATCCGCACCCCGTCGGTAAGCGCGGCCGCCTGCTCGGGCGTGGCGGTGGGAATGATCGGCTCGGGACAGGGCTTGTCGCCGCAGTCGGAGAACATGGAAGCCGGGGCGACGACAGGACCATCAGGCGCGGAGGGTTCGGACATGCCCTCAAACTAGGCATCGGCGGCGGGAGAAGCCAGCACGCCTCGATTGTCAATCAAGACAGTAAACAACCTGAATTTGACGTCGGCCCGACGAACGACCTAGCGTGGAGCCGGGCCGGAGGCGGTCTTCGGCCCCGAAACGGGAGACTGACCATGCGTAAACTCTTCGCGGTCGCCGCTCTGGCGGGCGGCCTGATGATCCCCCTCGCGGGCCCCTCGAACGCCCGGACCGTCATGGTCCACGAGTGCAACAGCGCCAGCATCGAAGCCATGATGTGCGGCGCCGAGTACGACTACGACGTTTCGATGTGCGACCTCGTCGCGCCGGGCGAGTACAACGCCTGCCGCGGCGAGGCGACGACCAAATGGGCGCGTTGCATGACCAGCTGTTGAGGCCGCCTCGTCTCCCCCGCCCGGCGGCGGGGGAGACACCGGATCAGAACAGGCTGTAACCGCCCTTGGGCAGCTCGGCGTAGCGGTGCACCCGCGTCGACAGGACCAGGCCGAAGCCGATCATCACCGTCATCATCGACGAACCGCCATACGACAGCAGCGGCATGGGCACACCCACGACCGGCGCCATCCCCATCACCATCGCACCGTTGATCAGCACGAACAGGGCGAAGAAGGCCGTCATCCCGGCCGCTGAAATCCGCCCGAAGTGGCTGTGCGCAAGCGAGGCGATCCGCAGGGCGATCAGGATCAGCGCCACATAGCAGACCACCAGACTGAACGAGCCGAGGAAGCCGAACTCCTCCGCCACCGTCGAGAAAATGAAGTCGGTATGCCGCTCCGGCAGGAACTCCAGCTGGCTCTGGCTGCCCAGCCCGTACCCCTTGCCCATCACGCCGCCCGACCCCAGGGCGATCTTGGACTGGATGATGTTGTAGCCCGTGCCTGTCGGATCAGCCTCCGGGTTCAGGAAGGTCAGCACCCGGTTTCGCTGATAGTCGTGCATGCCGAACATCACGAATGGCGGAATGATCGCCACGGCGGCGGCGACGCCGGCGGCGATGATCCGCCAGCTCAGCCCCGCCATGAACATGATCACCGCACCCGTCAGGCCCAGGATCATGGCCGACCCGAGGTCCGGCTGTTTGGCGATCAGGATGAAGGGGACGCCGATCATGCCCGCGGGGACGATCAGCTTCCAGGACCAGCGCGCCTCTTGCGCGGTATGGCTGTGGTACCAGCGCGCCAGCGCCAGGACGAGCCCGATCTTCATGAACTCGGCGGGCTGGATGCGAGTGAAACCGAGGTTCAGCCAGTTCTTGGCGCCCGCGCCCGCGGGCTCATAGCCCAGCGGGGTGAACTCGATCATCAGCACAAGGATCAACAGGACGCCGTAGGTCGGATAGGCCGCGCGGAACCACCATTTCGGGTGCACCATCGCCAGCCCCAGCATGACGATCAGCAGGGCGCCGAAGCGGATCAGGTGATTGATCGCCCACGGCCGCCAGCTGCCGCCGGCGATCGAATACAGCATGGCGGCGCCGACACTGGCGATCACACAGATCAGGCCGATCAGTCGCCAGTCCAGCTCGGCGATCTTGGTCGACAGCCGGTCGCGTTCCCCCGGACGGGTCAGGGCCGAGGCGGTCATCGGGGCGGCTCCGGCACATAGGGACGCGGACCAGAGGTCGCTGACGGCGCCGTGGGTGCGGCCGGCGGCGGCCGCAGGACTTCCGCCGCCTCCTGCCCGGTGACCTCTCCGCCGGGCGCGGCTCCGGCCTCGCCCTCGTCCGGCGTATCGACCGTGGCCTGGGGCGGCAGCGGACGCTCGATGCGCGCGCGCATGTCCGGATCCTTCAGCAACACGGTCTTCATGATCTCGCGCGCCTTGGGCGCCGCGTCCGCCGCCCCGCCGGACGGCGCGTGCTGGATGATCAGGGCGATGGCGTAGCGCGGCGCATCGTGCGGGGCGAAGGCGACGAACAGGGCATGGTCGCGACGGGTCCAGACCGCGTCACGCGGTCCGCGCGACCCGGTGCCGTAGTCGCGCGACTGGGCGGTGCCGGTCTTGCCCGCCATCTGGATGTCGCCGAGCCCCAGCTGCGAGGCGCGGTAGGCCGTGCCCGTCACGTCGTTCGCCACGGCCTGCATGCCCGCCCGCACGATATCCAGGTGCTCGACGGAGATCGGAAGATCGCCGAAGTCATCGCCTTCGGGCCGGTTCACCCCACCGACTGACTTCACCAGCCGCGGCATGATCGCCTTGCGACCGTTGGCGATGCGCGAAACCATGACCGCCAGCTGAAGCGCGTTCACCGCCAGCGCGCCCTGCCCGATCGACACCGACAGGGTCTCACCCGGATACCAGGTGCCGTCATCATCCCACTTGGTGGCGGCGGCGTAGTCGCGCTTCCACTGGGTCGAGGGGACGATCCCCTTCGACTGACCCGCGATGCCGATATCGAAGGTGTGGCCGAAGCCCAGCTTGCCGGCGATGTCGGCGATCTTGTCGACGCCCGCCCGGTTGCACAGGTGATAGAAATAGGTGTCGCACGAGTTCTTGATGGCGTTGTGCATGTCCATCGAGCCGTGGCCGCCCCGTCGCCAGCAACGGAAGGTCCGGTTCCCGTAGCGATAGCCGCCGGTGCAGTTGACCCGTTCCTTGGGATCAATACCCGCCTCAAGGAAGGCCAGCGCCGTGGTCATCTTGAAGGTCGAGCCCGGCGGGAAGGTGCCGTAGATCGCCTTGTCCAGCAGCGGCTTGCGCTCGTAGTCGCGCAGGGCGTTGTAGACCCGGCTGGGCACGCCGCCGACAAACAGATTCGGATCAAACGACGGTGCCGAAACCATGCAGAGGATGTCGCCGTTGCGGACATCCATCACCACGCAGCCGCCGGACTCCTCGCCATAGACTTCCAACGCCCGGTTCTGGACGTCGGTGTCCAGCGTCAGCACGACATCCTTGCCGGGCTGTGCGGGGCGCGATCCGCCGATGTCCTCGGCCACCACGCGGCCGCGAGCATCGACCTCGACGCGGTTTCCGCCGGCCTCGCCTCGCAGATCGCTGTCAAAGGCCCGCTCCACCCCTTGGCGGCCGATACGGAAGCCGGGATTGTAGAGGATTTCCGGGACCTTCTCGCCCCGATCCTGAATGGCCTTGATGTCCCGATCATTGGGCTTGGCGACATAGCCGATGACGTGGGCGAAGGCGCCACCGTAGGGATAGAAGCGCGCCTCGTTCATGTCGGCCATCACGCCGGGCAGCTCATTGGCGTACAGATTGACCCGGGCGAACTCTTCCCAGGTCAGGTCAGACTTGACCGGCACCGGCGAGAAGCGGGGGGCGGCGTTGACCTCTCGGATGATGGTGCGACGGCGATCCAGCGTATCGGGCAGCAGACGGCCCAGCAGGTCCAGCGTCTGATCCAGATCCTTGGTCTCGTCCCGCACCACCAGGACGCGGAAACTGGGACGGTTGCCCGCGATCACGACACCGTTTCGGTCGAGAATCCGCCCGCGCGGCGGCGGCACCAGACGGAAATTGAACTGGTTCTGACTGGCGAGCGTCGCGTACTGGTGCGCCTGGAACACCTGCAACTGGGCAAGACGTCCGCCCAACGCCAGTCCGCCCAGCGTCATCAGACCGCCCAGCACGAAGGTGCGCCGCAGGAACGAGCCTTGGCGCTCATTCGGATCGGCGAAGAAGATGGACGGTTCCGAGCTCATCGGAACCTCACGTCGCCATCATCGAATTCCTCGACCATCCGGTTGGCGAACGGGAACAGCAGCAGGGTCGGCACGACCTGGCCGATCAGCGCCAGAATACTGGGCATGTTGCCCGCCTTCAGGGAAACGATGGCGTAGGCGATCAGGAAGGCCAGCGCCGAACAGGACGCGTACCAGATGAACAGGACAGCCGTGTCCTGACCGATCAGGAATGAACGGGCGCCCAGCACGACCGCATAGACGGCCAGCAGGGCCAGCGCCCACATGCCCAGCAGCCCCTGCCCGCCCCAGAAGATGTCGAGGAACAGGCCGAGGACGAACAGCACCAGCGGCGCGACCCAGGACGGGCGGATCAGCGGCCAGGCGAAGGCCAGCACCATCGGAACCACCGGCTCGGGCAGGCTGAGGCCGAACAGCTCTACCGGGGTCGCCAGAAGCAGGGTGACCGCGACCGCGATCAGGGCCGGATAAACGATCCACTGCAGCGGCCCGACGACGCGGACCGTGACGCCGCGTTTCATTCGGTTGCTCCCGGCGGCGTCTGCTGCGTCGCCGGCTGGGCGGGCGGCGGCGCGGCCGGACGGGCCGGAGGCGGCCCGGCGGGCTGGCGGACCGGAGCCTGAGCCTGAGCCTGAGCGGGCGGCGGTGCGGCATTGGCGGCGCGCACCCGCTCCGCCTGCGCCTGCGCGGCGGCGGTTCGGCGGGCGGCTGCGTCATTGATCGCAGCGACCTGGGACCCGGTCGCATCCGGCAGGGTGTCCAGCGCGGCCAGCGGCGGCGCGTTCAGGTCGGCGCCGCCGACCAGCTGACCGAAGTCCTCGAACAGCAGGACCTTCACATAGTCGATAGCGCCGCGGTCGCTGAACAGCTTGACCCGCCAGGAGCCGTCGATGCCCTTGGCCGCCACGCCGATCGGCACGCCGCGCGGGAAGCCGCCGCCGTCGCCCGAGGTCAGGATGCGGTCGCCCGGCTGTACCGAGCCCACGCCCCGCACGAACTCCAGTCGCGGATTGCCCGAGCCGTCGCCCGTCAGGATGGCGCGCGCGTCGGTGCGGTCGATCAGCACCGGCGTCCGGCTGGCCACGTCGGTCAGCAGAAGCATGCGGCTGACATTGCCCGACGTTCCGACCACGCGGCCGACCAGGCCGTGTTCGTTGATGACAGGATTGCCGATCTTCACGCCCTTGGCGGCGCCGGTGTCCAGCAGACGGGCATTGGAGAAGGGCCCGCGCGAATCCGAGACCGATCGCGCCGTCAGCATCGGCACCGCGGGCTCAGGCCTCAGACCCAGCATAGCCTCATAGCGGGCGTTGATGTTCTTCAGGGCGATGGCCTGATCCCGCCAGGGCTCAAGCTCGGCCAGTTCACGCTTCAGGCGACGGTTCTCGGACACGGCGAAGAAGTAGCCGCCGATGTAGTCGCTGACATGGCCGAACCAGCGCACCGGAGCGGCGAAGACGCCGCCGACAGGGCCGGAGACCGTCTCCACGCCCGCGCGCGCCGGCTGGTAGGGGGACGCCTCGGCGCCGTTGTCACTGAACAGCAAGAACACCGCGAGCACCGCCGCCACAGCGACAGACACGGCCGCGGTCCAGACCAGCGGCACCTTGATGTTCTCGAACGGTCCGTCGCGAAACGCCACGGCGCGCCTTCCTCAAAATAGGGAATCGGTGGGACGCCCCCGCCGATCTGCCGAGCCTATCGCAAAATACACGCCAGTTGGAAACCGGCGTAATCCCCGTAATGACGGGGATTTGAGGCCTTTTCCTGAACCGGCTCTTACAGAGCCGAGTCCAGCACACCCTTCATCCAGCGCGGATGCTCCAGAACGCGGCCGCAACCGATGGCCACGCAGGAGAGCGGATCGTCGGCGACCGAGACCGGCAGGCCGGTGTGATCACGGATTTCGGCGTCCAGACCGCGCAGCAGCGCGCCGCCGCCGGTCAGCATGATGCCCTTGTCGGCGATGTCCGCGGCCAGTTCCGGCGGCGTGGCTTCCAGGGCCACCTTCACGGCTTCGACGATCTGCGAAACCGGCTCGGCCAGCGCTTCGGCGGCCTGACGTTCCGAGATGCGAACCTCGCGCGGCACGCCCTGCATCAGGTCGCGGCCCTTCACGTCGATCGACAGGCCTTCGCCGTCGGCCGGGATGCGGGCGGTGCCGATGTCCTTCTTGATGCGCTCGGCGGTCGTTTCGCCGATCAGCAGGTTATGGTTGCGACGCATGTAGCTGATGATGCTGTCGTCCATCTTGTCGCCGCCGACGCGGACCGAACGCGAATAGACGATGCCCGACAGCGACAGGACGGCCACCTCGGTGGTGCCGCCGCCGATGTCGACGACCATCGAGCCGGTCGGTTCATGGATCGGCAGGCCGGCGCCGATCGCGGCGGCCATCGGCTCGTCGATCAGGCCGACGCGGCGGGCGCCGGCGTTCAGGCAGCTGTCGTTGATCGCGCGACGCTCGACGGCGGTGGCGCCCGACGGCACGCAGACGATGATCTTCGGGTTCACGAAGCCGCGGCGGTTATGCACCTTGCGGATGAAGTGCTTGATCATCTCTTCGGCGACCTCGAAGTCGGCGATGACCCCGTCACGCATGGGACGGATGGCTTCCATGTGGCCCGGGGTGCGGCCCAGCATCTGCTTGGCTTCGATACCGACAGCGTGGACGATCTTGCGGCCACCCACGTTACGCAGGGCGACGACGGACGGTTCGTTCAGAACGATGCCCTTGCCCTTCATGTAGATCAGGGTGTTGGCGGTGCCGAGATCGATGGCGATATCGTTCGAGATCGAGCCGAAGATGTGGGAGAACATGGGCCTGGGATACCGTTCGTTCGAGCCTTGAGGGCGTGCGTTTAACTCGATCTGCTTCGGCGACGCCCCGGCTTCGCGTATCCCCATACGCGCCGCCTCCTGATCGTCTTCGCCTGACCGACCGAGGGCTCGTTTGCCCGTGTGCGGAGGCGATTACAAGCCCCGTGACCACAGCTTGGTCCCGGAACGGGGACAGGTTGTTCACGATAGTGTCAAGGCGACGCCCTGCCCCACCCCCATCTCGCGCTGCTCGCACAGTCCATCCGTCCGGGTTCGGACGATGAGACGCCGCTCTCGGGTCAGTCCTCGCTGACGCCCGCCGCCTTCTCGCGCCGTTTGACGAACTCGCGCACGGCCAGCATCAGCCCCAGCCAGACCACCGCCACCGCCGCCAGGATCAGCGAGGTCCAGACGCCGTCGCCGCTGACCGCAGACACCACCGCCCCGCCGAAAAACGCCACCAGCGCCGTCTTCGGCAGGACGCCCAGCGCGCACCCGGCCAGATAGGTCCAGAAATTCGCCCGCGTCGCCCCGAAGGCCATGTTGACCACGATGAAGGGCGCGGACGGCACATTGCGGATCATGAAGCTGGCGTAGAAGGCGTTGCGCCCGACAAACCGCTTCAACCGGTCCAGCGTCCGGCTGTCGAACCTGTCGATCAACCGCGCGGTCGGTCCCCGGCCCAGCCAGTAGGTCACCCCCGCCGACACCACCGTCGCCACCCAGCTGTAGGCGAATCCCAGGTTCGGCCCGAAGGCCACCACGCAGGCGGCGATCAGAATGAACTGCGGCGCGCCGATGAAGGCCGACACCACGAACAACACCACCGTCGCCGCGAAGGCCCACGGACTGCCCGCATAGCCTTGCAGCCACGCTTCCAGCTTCTCCTCGGCGTCCAGCCCCAGCTGCGTCTTGCCGAGCGCCAGCAATCCGAGGGTCGCGCCCAGCAACAGCACGGTCGCCAGCACCACCTTCCAGCGGCGGGCCTCCATATTGAGGATAAAATCGAGGATGCGGCGCAAGAATCTGTCCCGGCTCAGGGGGCGAGCCGGGCCATTTGCACGGACTGCCCCCGCCCGTTCAAGCGCCCTGATCCAGCATTCGCTCCAGCGTGCCCAGCTCATCGGCCTCGGCGGCGGGCTTGTCCCAGCGGATGCGGCTGATGCGGGGGAAGCGCATGGCGACGCCGGACTTGTGCCGCTTCGAACGCTGCAGCCCCTCGAAGGCGACTTCCAGCACCAGACCAAAGTCCCGCCCCGCCCTGACCGACCGCACCGGCCCGAACCGCTCGACGGTGTTGTCGCGAACGAACTTGTCCAGTTGCTTCAGCTCCTCATCGGTGAAGCCGAAATAGGCCTTGCCCACCGGCGTCAGGGCCGGAACGCCGTCCGCGCCTTCCGTCCAGACCCCGAAGGTGAAATCGGAATAGAAGCTGGACCGCTTTCCATGCCCACGCTGGGCATACATCAGCACCGCGTCGATCAGGTGCGGATCGCGCTTCCACTTGAACCATGGGCCCTTGGGGCGACCGGCCTCATAGACACTGTCGAGCCGCTTGAGCATCAGCCCCTCGGCCGCGAGCGGATCGCCCTCCGGCGGATCGGCGCGGATCGCCGCCAGTTCCTCCCAACTGTCGAACGAAACCAGAGGTGACAGGTCCAGTCGCTCGGACCCAGCCGCCGCCACGAACCGCTCCAGCCGCGCCCGCCGCTCCACGAACGGCAGGGCGCGCAGGTCCTCGCCATCGGCGGCCAGCAGGTCATAGGCCCGGATGCCCGCCGGGTGGGCGGCGATCAGCTTGGGATCGGCCACCTTGCGGTTCAGCCGCTGCTGCAGGTCGCCGAACGCCCCCACCCTGCCCTCGCGCAGCACCAGCAACTCGCCGTCGATCACGCCCTCATAGTTCAGCGCCGCCAGCACATCGGGAAAGGCCGGCGACACGTCCTCGCCGGTCCGGCTGTAGAGACGCTTCACCCCGCCCTCGCTGACGGCCTGCACACGGATGCCGTCCCACTTCCACTCGGCCGCGTAGGCGGCGGGGTCCAGCCGGGCGAAATCGACCGCTTCATCGATCGGCTGGGCCAGCATGACCGGCCGGAACCGCCCATGCGCCTCGGCCAACGGTCGTTCCGCCTTGCCGTCCAGCCAGGCCAGCAGATCGGCATAGGGCGGGCTCTGGGCGTGCCAGACCTCCTGGATGTCCGCGACCTCGACCCCGCCGAAGTCCGCCGCCGCCTGCCAGGCCAGCCGCGCCGACACCCCGACCCGAAGGCCGCCGGTGACCAGCTTCAACAGCGCCCACCGCCCGTCGGCGTCCAGCGCATCCAGCCAGCCCTCCAGCAGCCCCTGAACCTGACCGCGCTTCGCTTCACGCAGGGCGTCGATCACCTCGGACAGCTCCGGCTCACGGTTGGCCCCGTGCCGGGCCGGCCAGATCAGGGCCGCCGTCTCGGCCAGATCGCCGACATAGTCATAAGACAGGCGGAACAGCTCCGGATCGACCCGCGCCTCGACCGCCGCCCGGATCATCGCCGGCTTGGCCGCATTGAACGAGAGCGCCCCGGTCAGGGCGGCCAGCGCCCAGCCGCGATCCGGGTCCGGGGCCTCAGCCAGATGGTCGCGGATCAGCTTCAGCTTGGCGTTCCGGGACGACGTCAGCGACAGCCGGTCCAGCAGGGCGGCGAAGGCGCGCATCAGTCGTCGTCCTCGTCTTCATAGCCCACCAGATGCAGCGCCCGCGCCTTCAGCCCGTTCAGCTCGGCCCAGCGCCGCAGGGCGTCGTCCCGCCCGTGGGTGATCCAGGTCTCCTGCGGCGCCAGCTCGGTCAGGGTGGCGGTCAGTTCATCCCAGTCCGCGTGATCCGACAGCACCAGCGGCAGTTCCACGCCCCGCTGCCGGGCTCGCGCCCTCACGCTCATCCAGCCCGAGGCGAAAGCCGTCACCGGATCGGGGAAGCGGCGGCTCCAGCGGTCGGCGATGGCCGAGGGCGGCGCGATCACGATCCGCCCGGCGAAATCCGCCTTGGAGCCCGTCGCGGGCGCCAGCGGCCCCAGATTGACGCCGAAATGCTCATACAGCCGGTTCAACCTCTCCAGCGCCCCGTGGACATAGATCGTCTCGTCATAGCCCGCCTCGCGCAGTAGCCGGATCACCCGCTGCGCCTTGCCCAAGGCATAGGCCCCGACCAGATGCGCCCGTTCCGGGAACTGGACCACCGAGCGCAGCAACCGCCCGATCTCATGACTGTCCGGCGGATGGCGGAAGACCGGCAGGCCGAAGGTCGCCTCGGTGATGAAGACATCGCTGGGCACAGGCTCGAACGCCGCGCAGGTGGGGTCGCGCCGCCGCTTGTAGTCGCCGGACGCCGTAATGGTCAGCCCGCCCTGCCGCACCGTCGCCTGCGCAGAACCCAGCACATGGCCTGCGGGGGCCAGCGACACCTCTACCCCGCCGACCATCAGCCGCTCGCCATAGGCCAGCGTCTGTGTCGACCCCGCGAAATCCTTTCCGTAGCGCTCGCCCATGATCGCCAGCGTCTCGGGCGTGGCCAGCACAGCGCCATGCCCGGCGCGGGCGTGGTCGGCGTGGCCATGGGTGATGACGGCGCGGTCCACCGGCCCCGGCGGGTCGATGAAGAACCCACCCTCGGGGCACCAAAGCCCCTGCGGCGTCGGGCGCAGCACGGCTTCAGGCAGGATTGTCCGGTTCGGGCTCATGCGTCTCCGACAGCAAAGGCGGTCATCCGAAACGCGGCAAGCCGAAAAGGTGTCCCGTCACCTCGCCCGGCACACATCCCGCGGCGTCGCGCCCGCGCCCTGCCCCCAGTGGGCGCGGTCCGCCCGGTCGGTCAGGCGCAGGTCGATCCGTCCGCCGGCCTTCAGCTGATCCCACTCCAGCCAGACCCGGTCGAAGGCCTGACCGTTCAGGCGGGCGCCCGAGACATACTGGACCCGCTCGCCGGTCGCGCCGGGGGCGTTGATGCTCAGGGTGCGGCCCTGGCCCAGATCGATCTCGACCTGTTCGAAACGCGGCGTCCCGACCAGAAGCTCGCCTGTTCCCGGCATGCCCGGATACAGGCCCACCGCGCCGAACAGGTACCAGGCCGACATCGTCCCCAGATCGTCATTGCCGGTCACGCCGTTGGGCGCGTTGGTGAACAGGGTCTGGGCCGCGCGGACCACCGCCGCCGTGCGATCAGGCCGCCCCAGCAGGGTGTAGATCCACGGGGTGTGCATGGTCGGCTCGTTGTTCGGATTGTACCGGTGCTGGCCATAGTAGGCGTAGGGCCCTGCCACCCACTCGGCGCGGGCGCTCGTGGGATCGGCGGAGATCTTGTCGAAAGCGAAGAAGCGATCCAGCCGCGCCAGCGTCCGCTCACGCCCGCCCATCGCCTCGGTCAGCCCCGCCACATCCTGCGGGACCAGCCACTGGTACTGCCAGGCCGTCCCCTCATGGAAGCCGTAGTGGGAGGTCGGGTCATAGGCGCCCGCCGGAGGCGTGAACCACGCGCCATCCTCCATGCGCGGACGCGGGAAGCCGGTGAAGTCGCTCTCGCCGTCGGCCACCGAGGCGTCCCAGACATTGCGCCAGTTGCCGCCTCGACGACGCAGGATCGCCGCATCCGCCGTCTGGCCCAGCGCCGCGCCCATGATCGACAGAGAACAGTCGCCCAGTGCGTACTCCATGGTCGCAGACCCGGCGTGGTGTGGATCGGAGTCCATCCCTTTCGAGGGGTGCGCCCGGTCGAACTGGATATAGCCCTCGGCCAGATAGTGCGGATTGCCCGCCCGGCCGTCGTGGCGCGAGTTCAGCGGCGGATTGCCGAAGGCGTTGCGACGCAGCGCGGCCCATGCCTGCTGTTCCCGGCCCTCCAGCGCCCCATAGCGCCACAGGTCGACCATGAAGGGCGTCACCGGATCGCCGGTCATCACATTGGTCTCGAAGCCGGCGTAGCCCCAGCGCGGCAGCCAGCCGCCCTGTTCGCCGATGGCCAGCACCGACCGCGCGATGTCCCTCGCCCGCTCCGGCTTCAGTATGGCCAGCAGCTGGTTCTGGGACCGGTAGGTGTCCCACAGCGAGAAATACTCGTGATAGGTCCAGCCGTCCGCGACGTGGATTTGATCGTCATAGCCGCGGTAGCGCCCGTCGGCGTCGCTGCCGGTCATGGGTTGCAGCAGGGCGTGATACAGGGCCGTGTAGAAGACGGCGCGGTCGTCACGCGTCCCGCCGCTGACCCGGACCGACCTCAGTTCCCGGTTCCAGACCTCCTGCGCCGCCTCTCGCATGGCGTCGAAGCTCAACAGTTGACCGTCGCGCCGCCCCTCGGCGTCCAGATTGCCCCTCGCCCCCGCCTGATCGACGTGCGAGATGGCGCTGATCGCCGTCACGGCCTGCCCGCCCGCCAGATCAAACGTCACCCAGGCGCCGTTCCTGGGGTCGTGCTCGCTCTCCATGCTGAAGCGCGCGCCCGGCGTGCCGCCCGCCTGTCCCCAGACGCCGAAGCCGGTGAAGGGCCGGTCGAACTCGATGCGGAACCAGGTCGAATACTGGTGGCCGCCGCAGAAGCTCATCGTCGTCACCTTGCCCTCGACCGCGCGGTCGCCGACGACGCGGATCTGGCTGCCGATGACCCGGTGCCGCTCATTGGCCTGACTGACGTTGATCAGGACATGGCCCTGCGTCTGGCCCGGCGCGAAGGTGTAGCGCTCGGCCGCCGCCCGGGTCAGGGCCGTCGCCTCCACGTCGATGCCGCCGTAATCGGTCAGCCTGACGCGATAGTAGCCCGCCTGCCCCACCTCTCCCTCGTGGGTGTAGCGGGAGGCATAGGCCTTGTGATCGAAGCTGTTGGCCTTGGTGGTGTCGAACGTCCCGCCCGGGGTGATGGAGCCGGTCACCGGCAGGACCGACACCTGCCCGCCCTGCTCCCAGCAGCCGGCGCCCGAGATGAAGGAGCGCCCGAAGCCCCGTATCGTCTCGTCGTCATAGCGATAGCCCGCATAGTGCGAGCCGATCGGGCTGACCTGAATCAGGCCGAAGGGGGCCGAGGCGCCGGGGAAGGTGTTCCCCTCGTCCCGCGTGCCGATGAAGGTGTTGACGGTCTGAGGCAGCGTCCGGTCATTCCGGACCGACGCCGCCGTCACAGGCTGCGCCAGCCCCAGCAAAACCACGGCCGCCGCCATCGCCTGTCCGAACCGGACCGCGTTCCGCCACCCCATCGCTTCCTCCCCGAAGCCCTGATTTGTCAGGCCGGTTCTAGGGCGATGCGGCGACGGTGTGAACCGTCTGTATCAAACGCAAGGAACCGTAGCGTCTCGTCATTTGCTCCCCCCTTCGCAACTGCGTAATGAGGGCCGCCGTTCAACGGGAGTCGCCATGTCCAGCCTGCAGTCCTCCGCCCTCGCTCGCGTCAAGCCGTCGGCCACGCTCGCCGTCACCGCACAGGCCCGGCAGCTGAAAGCCGAGGGTCGCGATGTGATCGGTCTGGGCGCCGGGGAGCCGGACTTCGACACTCCGGGCAACATCAAACAGGCCGCCATCGACGCCATCACCCGCGGCGAGACGAAGTACACCGACGCCGACGGCATGCCCCAGCTGAAGGCCGCCATCTCGGCCAAGTTCAGGCGCGAGAACGGCCTCGACTATTCGACGGCCCAGATCCACGTCGCTCCGGGCGGCAAGCCGGTCATCTTCAACGCCTTGGTCGCCACCCTGAACCCGGGTGACGAGGTCATCGTCCCCGCCCCCTACTGGGTCTCCTACCCCGACATGGTCCTGCTGTCGGGCGGCGAGCCGGTCAAGGTGATCGGCGAGGAGAAGGACGGCTTCAAGCTGCGTCCCGAGGTGCTGGAAGCGGCCATCACGCCGAAGACGAAGTGGCTGATCCTCAACAGCCCGTCCAACCCCACCGGCGCCGCCTACACCCGAGCCGAACTGGAGGGCCTCGCCGAGGTCCTGCGTCGTCACCCGCACGTCTGGGTGCTGACCGACGACATGTACGAACACCTCGTCTACGGCGACTTCGAGTACACGACCATCGCCCAGGTCGCGCCGGACCTCTACGACCGCACCCTGACCGTCAACGGCGTGTCCAAGGCCTATGCCATGACCGGCTGGCGCATCGGCTATGCGGGCGGACCCAAGCCGCTGATCGACCTGATGCGCAAGGTGGCCAGCCAGACCACCTCCAACCCGACAAGCATCAGCCAGTGGGCCGCCGTCGAGGCGCTGAACGGCCCGCAGGACTTCATGGCCGAGCGCCGCGTCGCCTTCGAAAAGCGCCGCGACCTGGTCGTCTCGATGCTGAACCAGACGGCGGGCGTCACCTGCGCCACCCCGGAAGGCGCCTTCTACGTCTATCCGTCCATCGCGGGCCTGATCGGCAAGACCACCGAGGGCGGCGTGGTCATCGACGGCGACTCGACCTTCGCCGCCGAACTGCTGAACGCCGAGGGCGTGGCCGTGGTCCAGGGCGAAGCCTTCGGGTTGTCGCCCTATTTCCGCATCAGCTACGCGACGAGCGAGAGCGTGCTGGAAGAGGCCTGCACGCGGATCCAGCGGTTCGCGGCGTCGCTGCGCTAAGAGTCGGCCAAGACCTCACCTCTCCATCGCCCTCCAAGGCGATGGAGAGGACCGATCGGCGCGCGAGCGACGATCAGGAGAGGGCGGCGCAGGCATCAACCAGTTGCGCACCGACCCAATTCATGCAACTTTTCCGAGCATGGATGAACACGCCACACACGCGTTCGCCAAACGTTTGCGATGCCCCATGACACCGCCCGAAGCGCGGCTCTGAACCCGTGTCCGCGCTCACCGCTTGCAGGGCTTCAAATTCCGCCGCCAGCATCCGTGCGGCCCCTACATCCTCGATTTCTACTGCGCAGCGGCGCGCCTCGCGGTCGAGGTGGACGGGCGCTGCCACGAAGACCCGCACCGGATCGCACACGACCGACGTCGAACCCGCTGGCTGGCCGCACAGGGCATCCGCGTAGTGCGGATCGCGGCGCATGATGTGCGAGACGAATTGGACGGCGTGCTTGGCTTCATCGCCCGCGTGGTTCGCGAACGGATCGCCGATATCGGCGCCGCCCCCTCCACCACCCGGGCCAGGTCGCCCGGGCGGTCCCCCTCCCCACCTTCGGTGGAGAGGTGAGGCTGAGCCACCTTCTCCCGCAAGGGGAGAAGGCGAAGATCAGATCATCGCCATGCCGCCATTCACGTGCAGCGTCTGCCCCGTGACATAGGCCGCTTCATCCGACGACAGGTACACCGCCGCCGCCGCGATCTCGTCGCCGGTGCCCAGACGGCCGGCCGGGATGTTGCGAAGGATGGTCTCGCGCTGCTGGTCGTTCAGCACGTCGGTCATCGGCGAGGCGATGAAGCCCGGGGCGATGCAGTTCACGGTGATGCCGCGCGAGCCGACTTCCTGGGCCAGCGACTTGGAGAAGCCGATCATCCCGGCCTTGGAGGCCGAATAGTTGGTCTGGCCGGGGTTGCCGGTCACGCCGACCACCGAGGTCACGCCGATGATGCGGCCCGAGCGGCGCTTCATCATCCCCTTCATCGCGGCGCGCGACAGGCGGAAGTAGCTTTCGAGGTTGATCTTGATGACCTGCTCGAAGTCCTCGTCCTTCATCCGCATCAGCAGGCCGTCTTTGGTGATGCCGGCATTGGCGACGAGGATGTCCAGCGGCGAACCGGCGGCTTCCTCGGCGCGCGCGATCAGGCCGTCGACCGAGGCCGCGTCGGACAGGTTGGCCGTCGCGTAAAAGGCGCGCTCGCCCAGTTCCGCGGCCAGTTCCTGCAGCACCGCCTCGCGGGTGCCCGACAGAACCACCGTCGCGCCTTGCGCGTGCAGGGCGCGGGCCACCGCGCCGCCGATGCCGCCGGTCGCGCCGGTCACGAGGGCCGTCTTGCCAGTCAGGTTGAACATTTTGATAGCTCCGCCATTTCGTGGGAGGGGTCTAACCGAGCCCGCGTCATATCGCCAGAAGGAACGCCCGATGGACCGAAACCGCCTCATCGCCAGCCGCCGCTCCCTGCTTCTGGGCGTCGGAGCCCTTGGTGTGTCTGGAGGTCTGGCCGGCTGCGGGACGGTCGGCCTGCCCTTTGGAGGCGGCGGTTCGGCGCCGGCGATTCGCGGTCTGGACCGCCTGCCGCGCAGCCAGACGGTGCTGAACCGCTTCGTCAGCGAGCGCCGCCTGCCCGGCGTCTCGGTCGGTGTCCGCGCCCCCGACGGCAGCGACATCTTCATCCAGGCGGGGACGCTGGACTTCAACGTTTTCGACCGCGTCGGGCCGGACAGCCTGTTCCGTATCTTCTCCATGACCAAGCCGATCACCGGGACCGCGGCGGCCCTGCTGATCGAGGACGGAAAGCTGACGCTGGACACCCCGGTCGCCGACATCGTGCCCGAGTTCGCCGATCTGAAGGTCGCGACCAACCCCGAGCGCGGTCTGGCGGGCCGCCCGGCGCGCAACGTCATGACCATCCGCCATCTGCTGACCCACACCAGCGGGCTCAGCTATTCCATCGCCGGAGACGGTCCGGTCCCTCGCGCCTATCGCGAGGCGGGCCTCACCCCCGGCGCGCCCGGCGGCGACAGCAATCAGGTCCGCGACCTCGACGAACTGGTCCGCAAGCTGGGCGACCTGCCCCTGATCGCCGAGCCGGGAACCGCCTACCACTACAGCCTGTCGCTGGATGTGCTGGGTCTGGTCATCCAGCGCGTCTCGGGCATGGCCTTCCCCGACTTCGTCCAGCGCCGCATCCTCAATCCGGTCGGCATGCGCGACACCGTCTGGCGACTGCGCGACGGCGACGCCGCACGGCTGATGCAGGTCTACGCCTTCGGTCGCGACGGCCGGAATCCGCCTTCGGTCATGCCGGGTCTGTCAGCCGAGGACTACTCCGCTCCGGTCACCCTCTATTCCGGCGGCGGCGGTCTGATCTCCTCGACCCGCGACTACCTGGACTTCCTGTCCATGCTGCTGCGCGACGGGCGCGCGGGCCGTGTGCGGGTGATGAAGCCCGAGACCGCCCGCCTGATCCACACCGACATCCTGCCCGAGGGTCTGACCGCAGAGGGCGGCGGCTATGGCTTCGGCGGCTGGATCGCCCGCCCGGGTCACCGCCGTCAGGGCGAGTTCGGCTGGAGCGGCGCGGCGGGCACGCAGGGCTGGATCGATCCGGAGAAGAACTTCGCGGCGACCATGATGATCCAGGCCATGCCCTATCGCGCAGTGGACATCCTGACGGAACTGCGCCCGGCGCTGGATGCGGATTTGGGGATCGAGCGGGCGGGCTAGATCCGCCCGAACACGCCCCACAGCAGGACCAGCATCAGCGGCGCCCACGACAGGGCCAGCAGGATCCACGCCTCGCGGGCGTCGCGGCGCCAGTAGCGGTAGCCCCCGGCGCCGACGGCGGCCAGCATGACCAGCGCCGTCACCGCGCCCATCAGGTCAAAGCCGCCGCGTACTGACAGGGTCAGCGACACGGCGCCATAGAGCAGCGGCAGGATCGCCAGAACGACCCAACCGGCCACGGTCAGCCAGAAGAGCGCGGCCGCCCTGGTCACAGCGACTTGGCGAAGGCTTCCAGTTCCTCGGGCATGTTCAGCGGAGCGCTCTCGGCGTTCGGCGCGATGCGCTTGGCCATGCCGGTCAGCACCTTGCCCGAGCCGACCTCGGCGAAGCGGGTCACGCCGCCCTCGCCCGCCATCCACTCCATCGACTCACGCCAGCGGACGCGGCCGGTGACCTGCTCGACCAGCAGGCGGCGGATGACTTCCGGATCGCTTTCCGGGCGGGCCAGAACGTTGGCGACCACCGGAACGACCGGGGCGTTGATGGTGGCTGCGGCCAGCGCTGCGGCCATCTCGTCGGCGGCGGGCTGCATCAGCGGGCAGTGGAAAGGCGCCGAGACGTTCAGCAGGATGGCGCGGGCGCCCAGTTCCTTGGCGGCCTCGATAGCGCGATCCACGGCGGCCTTCTCGCCGGAGATGACGATGTTTCCGGCGTTGTTGTCATTGGCGACCACACAGACGCCGATCTCGGCGCCGACCTTGGCGGCGGCCTCGGCCAAGGCCAGATCGGTCTTCGGGCCGATCAGCGAGGCCATGGCGCCCTGCCCCACCGGCACGGCGCGCTGCATGGCCTGACCGCGCAGCTTCAGCAGGCGGGCGGTGTCGGTCAGCGACAGCGCTCCGGCGGCGCACAGGGCCGAGTATTCGCCCAGCGAGTGGCCGGCCACAAAGGCGGCGCGGTCCACGCCGACGCCGAACTCCACCTTCAGCACCCGGGCGGCGGCGGCCGAGACGGCCATCAGCGCCGGCTGGGCGTTCTCGGTCAGGGTCAGCTGGTCTTCCGGCCCTTCGCGCATCAGGGTCGACAGCTTCTGGCCCAGCGCCTCGTCCACCTCGTTGAAGACGTCGCGGGCGCAGGCGAAGGCGTCGGCCAGCGCCACGCCCATGCCGACGGCCTGGCTGCCTTGGCCGGGGAACAGAAGGGCGAGGGTCATATGAAGGGCTCCGAAGCCGTGAATCAGGCCCGCAGCGATAGGCCGGGCGTGCCGCAGGGGCAAGCCGGGCCGCTCAAGATCAGCCCCAGAGGTGGATGGCGTCCGGCGCGGGCTGCGCCTCGACCGGCGCGGTCTCGCCGGCATAGCTGATCCGGCTTTCGCGCCCGCCGCAGACACAGCGGAAGCGTTGCGACGTCCCGGCGGCGGGCCAGTCGCGGGTCGAGCCGAACAGGGTGCGGGCGTCCATCAGGGCCACATGCACGCAGCCCGGCGACAGGCAACGCACGATCATCCGCCCGCGCGACGCATCCATTTGAGATTCGGCCATGATTCCTCCCGGACCCCGACGCTAGCCGGATCGTCCTGTGAGTCACAAGGTTAAATGTTCCAGCTTTGTTCTCATATCCACAGCCATGATCGAACCGGCGTGATGTGAAAGGGGCGGAACCCCGCGGCCCCGCCCTCCTACCCGGTCAGTCCTTGATCTCGGCCGTGCAGGGGCGGTCGTCCGGTCCGGCGGCGCCCTCGCAGCGGCGGGCGGCCAGAAGGGTCTCTTCCGTCTCGGTCAGCCGGTTCAGCCCGTCGGCGCCGCGCGTCAGGGTGAAGGCGTCATACAGACGACCCGTGGCGGTGAAGGCCCGGAACGACAGGGTGTCGGCATCCACGTCGATCAACTGGTACAGCTCGGTGTTCTCGGCGGCGCGGACCGGCTGGCTGTCGGCGCGGTCGTTCAGGCCGTACATCTTCGAGCCCGTCACCGAGACCACATAGACCGGCCCCTGCGGACGGCCCGCATCGCTGTTGGCGCGCGAGGCGGCGGCGCCGGCGGGGTCCGAGACCCGGCCATAGCAGTGGTCATGTCCCTGCAGCACCAGATCGATCCGGCGGGCGTCGAAGATCGGCTTCCAGGCCGCCTTCAGCGCCTCGGTGTCCTCGGGCCGGGCGCAGGTGTAGAGCGGCTGGTGGAACAGGGCGACGTTCCAGCGCGCGGTGCTGGAGGCCAGCGTCTGGTCCAGCCAGCGGGTCTGGCTTTCCAGCCCGCCCAGATCCAGCGCCGCCGTGCCGTCCAGCACGATGAAGCGAACCCCCTGATAGTCGACGAAATAGCTGGTCTGCTCGACGCCCGGCGCGCCGTTGGTCGGCAGGGCGAACTGCAGCGACCAGTGCGGCCCCAGCACCCGCGACTCCGTGCCGTCCGCCAGAATGTGATCCACGTATTCGTGGTTGCCCGAGGCCGGGATTTGCGGAGCCATGGCGAAGGCGCGGCCGCCCGCCTCGGTCCATTCGCCCCACTCGTCGTCGTGCACCTTGGTCTCGCGCTGGGCGACCAGATCACCGGCGTGGACGACCAGCGCCGCCGGACCGGCTTCGCGCAGGGCCGAGCGGATCACCCGCGAGCCGATCTCCAGAATGTCGTTCTGGGTGTCGCCCAGATAGATGAAGCGGAAGGGCTGGAAGCCCTCGGCGGCGGTCTGGAACGGCAGCCACTCGCTCCAGCCGTCGGCGGCGCGCACACGATAGACGTAGCGGGTGGACGGGATCAGCCCCTCGAAGCGCACCTGATGATAACGGGCCTCGCCGTTCTCATTGGCGATGGAGGCCGTCGTTCCCGCGACCGTGCGGGCGATGAAGCCCAGCAGGGGGCCGTCGATCTCGACCGCGATCTGGGCCTCGGCGGTCGTCTGGCGAACGTCCGTGCGCCAGGCCACGGCGGCGCCGCGCGCGGCATCGGCGCCGGGCGTCAGAACGATCCGGTCGGCCCAGCCCCGGGCGGCCCAGCGGCCGTTCGGCGCATGCTTCGGCGGCGGCGCGACCTCGGGGTCCGGCGGCGCCACGATCTGCGCCATCGACGGCGCGGCGGCGAACAGCAGGGCGCCCGTGAGGGCGGCGGCCGACAGCTTCATTGGAGTATCCCCGACTCGATCCTGAAGCGGCGGACCTAGCGGGGCTTTGCGACGGTTTTGTGCGGGTCCGGAGCCCCTGCGACAATCCGGCTAGAACAGCACCGCCGGGTTCATGATCCTGAGGGGATCAATGGCCGCCCGCACCGCCTGCATGGTCGCGACCTCCAGCGGGGTCTTGTAGCGCCGCGCCTCCTCGGTCTTCAGCCGCCCAAGACCATGCTCGGCCGAGATGGAGCCGTTGTAGCGGGCGACCACATCGTGAACGACCTCGGAGCCCTGCATCCAGCGCCCGATGAAGGCGGCATGCTCCACGCCCGGCGGGCACAGGATGTCGTAGTGCATATTGCCGTCACCGACGTGGCCGAAGGCGCTGATCCGCGCGCCCGGTTCGAACCGCTCTACCGCCGCCGAGGCTTCATCCAGGAAGTCGGCGATGCGCGAGACGGGGACGGAGACGTCGTGCTTCCAGCCGCCGCCCTCGGGCTTCTGGGCCGCTGACTGTTCCTCGCGGACCTTCCAGAAGGCGGCGCGCTGGGCGTCGTTCTGGGCGATGGCGGCGTCGGTGATCAGCCCGGCCTCAAAGGCGTCGCCCAGCAGCCGTTCCAGCGCCGCCTCCGCTGCCCCCGGCTCACCCGACGCCAGTTCGATCAGCACATACCAGGGCGGCGTCGTCTCCAGCGGCTCGCGCGTGTCGGGGATGTGCTTCAGGGCGAACTCGACCCCGATCCGCTTCATCAGCTCGAACGCCTCGACGCCCCCGCCGGTCTCGGCCTTTGCCCGGGCCAGCAGTTCGATGGCCGCATGGGCGCTGTCCAGCCCCACCACCGCCGTCGCCCGCGAGCGCATGATCGGGAACAGCTTCAGCGTCGCCGCCGTCACCACCCCCAGCGTCCCCTCGGCCCCGATCAGCAGCTGCTTGAGGTCATAGCCGGTGTTGTCCTTCCGCAGCCGCTTCAGGCCGTGGAAGATCTCCCCGTTCGGCATGACAGCCTCGAGACCCAGCACCAGATCGCGCATCATGCCGTAGCGCACCACCTGCGTGCCGCCCGCATTGGTCGAGATGACCCCGCCGATGGTCGCTGTCCCCTCGGCCGCGAGGCTGAGCGGGAAGCGCCGTCCGGCCGCCTCGGCCGCCTGCTGCGCCTCCAGCAGGGTGATCCCCGCCTCGACCGTCATGGCGTCGTCCAGCGGCGTCACATCGCGCACCACCCGCAGCTTGCGTGTCGACAACAGGACCTCGCCGAACGGAATCTGCCCGCCGACCAGCCCGGTGTCCCCGCCCTGCGGCACGATGGCCACCCGGTGCTGCGCACAGATCGTCACCAGCTTCGCGACCTCTTCGGTCGAGCGCGGCGTCAGCATCAGGGGCGTATGGCCCTTCCACCGGTTCCGCCACTCGGTCAGCCAAGGGGCGATATCGGACGGATCATCGGTCCAGCCGCCACTACCGGCGGCGGCCTTGAGGGCGGCGAGAGCTTCAGGAGACGGGGAGGTCATGGCCTGTTGTGGCAAGGGTTGAGAGGGAGCGCCAGTTGAAACCGGGTCCGCCGCACAGTCATTCCGATGCGGGTGACGGCGCAACGTCTTCCAGCGCCTCCCGCACCGTCCCCAGCCGGTTCCGGCTGATCGGCAGGGGCTCGCCCTCGCGCATCAGCAACCGGTTACGCCCGCCCTCGCGCTCAAGCCCCCGAACCTGATCGAGATTGGCGATCACCGAGCGATGGACCCGCAGGAAGCTGTCCGGCAAGTCCTTCTCCAGCCGGTCCAGACGCGCCGCGTGCAGCAGGCGCCGCCCCCCGATCAGGCGCAGTTCGACGTAGTCGTCCGCCCCGACGATGGCGATGATGTCCGCCAGCGGCACCCGCTCGACGCCGCGCGCGGAGGCCACGGTCAGGCAGTTCGGGCGGGCCGCCGCGCGGGTCAGCGCCACTTCGCGGCTCTGGTCGTCCCGCCCCAGCCGCACCACCTCGATCATCAGCAGCGGCAGCACCAGCCCGGCGGCGAACAGGAAGTAGGACAGGTCGGTCAGCCAGGCCGGAAAGATCAGCGCGACCGCCAGAAACAGACCCAGATAGGCCAGCGTCGGACGCGCGCCCGGACAACGCCGCCAGACGGCGACGGCGGTTACCGACACCGAAATGGCCAGACCGACGATCAGGGCCAGCACCGTCTTGGCGTCAAAGCCTTCGACGAAAACCGTGGCGACGACCGCCACCACGGTGACGGCGAGGACCGGGCGACGCGCCTGTGGCCAGAATCGCGACACCGCCCACGACACGAGCAGGATCGAGAACACCGCAGCCAGTCCCCAGATCCCGACCAGTCGCCAGCCGTGGACGGGATAAGCGTAGGGAACGAGCGTCCGCAGGCTTTCCAGGATCGCCTGCAACCCCGCCACCGCCGCCAGCGCGCCCAGCATCAGGCTGGAACCGGTGCGCCGCAGACCGTGGATCAAGCCGAATCCGAAGGCGGCGGCGAACAGGCTTCCCGCCGCGATGAAGGCCATGGCCAGCAGCGGCGCCCGCGACGGCCAGGGCCAGCGTCCGACCAGCAGCCCCGCGATGGGCCCGTCCAGCCGTACCCGTCCGTGGAAGGACGACATGCGGATGACGATCTCATTGTCCGCCTCGCGCCACAGGTTGTCCGGGATCGGGAAGGCCGCCTCATAGCGTCCGGCGATCTCCTCCGACTCCGACGCGCCCGGCTGACCGTTCGCGCCCAGCCGGTGATCGTTCAGCCAGACCTCGGACGACGCCACGCCGACGACGTACAGGGCCTGAGGCTCATGCCCGGCCGCACGCTGGACCGTGGAGCGCAGCCAAAGCTCGCGCCCCTGCGGATCGATCACGCCCTCGACCGGACGGCAGTCGGTCAGCACCGGCGCCGCCGCGCCCGATACGGCACGACATGAGTCCCAGCCCTCCTGCGCCCGCAGCGCGGTCGGAAGGGCCGTCAGAAGGATCACGAAAACAAGCAGTCGCCACATGGTTTGCACCCTAGCGCGCCGTTCACCGGAAAGCGCCGCCGTTCACCGATGCAGGACGACCCTTCGCCGAAACGCGCTCCACACCTGCGCAAGTCCGGTCTCCAACAGGCTCATGACCCACACAGCCCTGAACCGTCGTTCCCTTCTCGCCGCCGCCGGCATCGCCGCGCCGGCCCTCGCCCTGCCGTGGAGCGCCCGCGCGCGGACGCAGGCTGAGGCCGGTCCCTTCCGCTTCGTCGCCGGGAACGGTCAGGAGACCGACGCCGAGCGCGGCTTCTTCGAGGTCCCGGAGGATCGCAACATCCCCGGCTCGCGTCGCATCCGCATCGGCTACGTCCGCTTCCCCTCGACCTCGCCCAATCCGGGACCGCCCATCGTCTATCTGGCGGGAGGACCGGGCGGCTCAGGCCCCCGGACGGCGATGGGGCCGCGCTTCCCGATCTTCATGGCCCTGCGCGCGGTCGCCGACGTCATCGCCCTCGATCAGCGCGGAGTCGGCCTGTCGGCGCATATCCCGGACCGCCCCGCCGCGACCGGCCCCTTCCCCGCCCTGACCCGCGACGGCATGACCGGCTGGTATCGGGACGAGATGCAGAAGGCCTGGGTGGACTGGACCCGCGCCGGGGTCGCCATGACCGGATACACCACCGAACAGAACGCCGACGACATCGAGGACCTGCGCCGCCACCTCGGCGTCGACAAGGTCAATCTGTGGGGCATCAGCTACGGCGCCCATCTGGCCCTCTCGGTCCTGAAGCGGCACCCGCACTCCATCGGCCGCGTCGCCCTGGCCAGCCTTGAGGGGCAGGACCAGACGGTGAAGCGCCCGGCGCGAATCGACGCCTTCCTGAACCGCGTGGACCGGCTGCTGGACAACGACCCGGTCGCCCGCGCCGCCATCCCGAACCTGCCCGCCCTGATGCGCCGCGTGCATGCGCGGCTTGAGGCTGATCCGGTGACGCTGACCCTCGCCAACGGCGAAGTCGCCCGGCTCGGCGGCTTCGGCGTGCAGCTTCTGGCCGGCGGCATGGTCGCCAACCCGCCCTCCCTGTCGATGCTGCCGCGTCTCTATCTGGCGCTTGACGCAGGGATGACGGAGGCCTTGGCGCCGATGATGCCGCCGCCCTCGAGCCTGTTCAGCCTCTCGGGCATGCCGGAAGCCATGGACATCGCCTCGGGCATCTCTCCGGAGCGGCTGGCTCTGGTTGAGGAAGAACGGAAGACGGCCGTGCTGGGCGACGCCTTCAACTTCCCCATGCCGCATCTGCTGGGTGCGATCCCCGGCCTCGATCTGGGTCCGGACTTCCGCGCGTCGATCCACATCGACACCCCCGCCCTGCTGGTCGCCGGGTCGCTGGACGGCCGAACGCCGCTGGAGGAACAGGCCGAGGTCATCGCCCAGTTCCGCAACCGGTCGCAGGTGCTGGTCGAAAACGCCGGCCACAACGTCTTCGAGGCCCATCCGGAGGTGCAGCCCCTGCTGGTCCGCTTCTTCAGTGAGCAGCCCGTCGCCGACACCACCCTGACCCTGCCGCCGCCGACGTTCGCGGCGGGATGAATATCGTCATCCGGGATCGGGCCTCATGGACAGATACAGGCGAACGCCGGGATAGTCGGAGCCATGTCCGCGCCCCTCTCCGCCCTCCCCGTCCCCGCCCCCATCCCGGCAGTTGGCGTCGTCTGTCTGCGAGACGAGACTGTCCTTCTGATCCGCCGGGGCAAGCCGCCGCGCATGGGCGAATGGAGTCTGCCCGGCGGCCGCATCGAACCCGGCGAGAAGGCCGTCGATGCGGCCTTGCGCGAACTCATGGAAGAGACCGGCGTCACCGCCCGGATCACCGGCCTGCTGGACGTCGTGGACGGCATCTTCCCCGAGGCGAACCGGCACTACGTCCTGATCGACTACGCTGCCGACTGGGTGTCGGGCGAGCCGGTGGCGGGGGACGATGCGCTGGAGGCGCGGTTCGTGCCGCTGGATCAGGTCGAGGCCCTGATCGACTGGTCCGAAACGCGGCGGATCATCGCACTGGCGGCCGCCAAACGCAGCTGAACGGCGAAGATTACGGGGTTGTCATCAACCACCGGTCCGGTTTCGGTGGCGCCCGCCCCGCGGCCTGATACGCTGAAGGGAATTGGGAGGCTTTGATGGACTTTTCTATTCTCTTCTTCGTGGCGCTGGTCGTCCTGGCCTTCGTCCTGCTGTTCAGCGTGGTGAAGATCGTGCCGCAAGGCCGTGAATTCACTGTCGAACGCTTCGGCAAATACACCCGCACCCTGTCGCCGGGCATCAGCATCCTGACCCCGTTCGTCGAGCGCATCGGCCGTCGCATGAACATGATGGAGCAGGTGCTGGACGTCCCCACCCAGGAAGTCATCACCAAGGACAACGCCGTGGTGAAGGTCGACGGCATCGTCTTCATCCAGGTCATGGACGCCGCCCGCGCCGCCTACCGCGTGGACGACCTGCCCTACGCCATCTCGCAGCTCTGCATGACCAACCTGCGGACCGTCGTCGGCTCGATGGAGCTGGACGAGGTGCTGTCGCAGCGTGACTCGATCAACACCCGCCTGCTGCAGGTGATCGACGCGGCGACCGAGCCGTGGGGCGTCAAGGCCAACCGCATCGAGATCAAGGACCTGACCCCGCCGTCCGACATCACCAACGCCATGGCGCGTCAGATGAAGGCCGAGCGTGAACGTCGCGCCGTCGTCACCGAGGCGGACGGCGAGAAGCAGGCCGCCATCACCCGCGCGGAGGGCGCCAAGCAGGCCGCCATTCTGGAAGCCGAAGGCCGCCGCGAAGCCGCCTTCCGCGACGCTGAGGCCCGCGAACGTGAAGCCGAGGCCGAAGCCCGCGCCACCGCCATGGTGTCCGAGGCCATCGCCCGCGGCGACGTGAACGCGATCAACTACTTCGTCGCCCAGAAGTATGTGGAGGCCTTCGCCGAACTGGCCCGCAGCCCGCAACAGAAGACGGTGATCGTCCCGTCCGAGATGGGCGCCCTGGTCGGGACCATCGCCGGCATCGGCCAGCTGGTCGGTCTGGCGCAGGAGCAGCAGGGCTCGACCCCGCGTCCGGCGCCCGCCGCCGCCGCGCCCAAGCCGCCGACGCCGCCGCGCCCGCCTCGTCCCGCCGTTCCCCGGAGCTGATCCATGGACGCCCTGATCGAGCTCCACACCGCCCAGCCCTTCTGGATCTGGCTGGCGCTGGGCGTGATCCTGCTGGCGGTCGAGGCGGCCTTCTCGACCGAGTGGCTGCTGTGGCCCGCCGTGGCGGCCGGGGTGGTGGCGGTGCTGACCGCCATCGGCCTGTCACCCGGCTTCTGGGGCGAGGTCGCCCTGTTCGCCGCCCTCACCGTCGCCGCGACCCTGCTGTCGCGTCGTCTGGTGCAGAAGGTGAACCCGTCTGACGTCCCCGACATCAACGCCCGCGACAGCCGCCTGATCGGCCAGCGGGCGCAGGTGGTCCAGACCTTCGTCGATGGCCGCGGCCGGGTCTTCGTCTCGGGCGCCGAATGGTCGGCCGAGATCGAGGGCGTTGCGCCGGCCGCCGGTGAGAGCGTCATCGTCGAAAGCATCGACGGTCCTCTGCTGAAGGTCCGCGCGACTTAACCCCTCCACCACCCTTCGGGTGGTCCCCCTCCCCAGCTTCGCTGGAGAGGTGAGAGTTTGAGTTCACCTCTCCACGCAGTGGGGAGGTGGCTCGACGGCGAAGCCGACGAGACGGAGGGGTCAGAGTGACGGAGCCGTCAGAGCCTTTCGCCCCTCCCGGCCCTCGCCAGAGGCAGGAGCGAGTATATCAGCGTTTGCCCATCGCCTCCGCGCAGCCCCTGTTGGCCAGCTGATCCGCGCGCTCGTTCAGCTCATGCCCGGCGTGACCCTTGACCCAGTGCCACTTCACCTCGTGTCGCGAACGCGCGGCGTCGAGGCGTTTCCACAGGTCGTCGTTCTTGACCGGCTTCTTGTCGGCCGTCTTCCAGCCCCGCGCCTTCCAGCCGCGGATCCATTCGGTGATGCCCTGCATCACATATTTGCTGTCGGTATGCAGATCGACGCGACACGGGCGGGTCAGGGCCTCCAGCGCCATGATCGCCCCCATCAGCTCCATCCGGTTGTTGGTGGTCAGCGGCTCGCCGCCCCACAGCTCCTTCTCATGGCCGCCCCCGGCCTGAAGGATGGCGCCCCAGCCGCCGGGCCCCGGATTGCCCTTGCAGGCGCCGTCGGTGTGGATGATGACGTGACTCATCCGCGCGCTGTAGCAGGTTCCCTTGGCGTCCCGCCACCGAACCGCCTATATGCGGCATGAAAGTATGACCGGGCCGCGCATCGGCCCGAACGAGGAGATACCGCCGTGGGCGCTATGAGCATCTGGCACTGGGTCGTTGTGGGCCTGATCGTCCTTCTGCTGTTCGGCGGTCGCGGCAAGCTGTCCGGTCTGATGGGCGACGCCGCCAAGGGCGTGAAGGCCTTCCGTGACGGCCTGAAGGACACCGACGAGAACAAGCCGAAAGACGAACGCGCGGGCGCCCTGCCCCGCACGGACGCCGAAAAAGAAGACCTGAAGTCGTAATCGCGCGTCCGCGCCGGAGAGACTGACGGATGGGTGGCCTGGGCCCCGGTATCGGGGGCATGGAATACGTTGTGATCGCCATCGTGGCCCTGCTTGTCGTGGGGCCCGAACGGCTGCCCGCCATGCTGAACAAGCTGGGCAAGCTGGTCGCGCGCGCGCGCAACATGGCCAATGAGTTCCGCCACAGCTTCGATGAGATGGCGCGTCAGTCCGAACTGGACGACCTGCGCAAGGAGGTCGAAGCCCTGCGGACCGGCCAGAGCCGCATGATGCCGCTGGGCGCCGAGGCCGAGGCTACGTTCAAAAGCATCAGCGACGACCTGAACCGCCCGCTGAACGCCCCCTCGCCCGCTCCCGCCCTGACCGGTCCCGAGGAATGGCCTGACGCCGCGCCGGTCATGGAGCCGCTGGAGGCCGAGCCCGAAGCGAAGCCCGCGGCCAAAGCCCGCAAGACCCCCGCCTCCACAGCGACTTCGAAAGCGAAGCCGGCTGCGAAAGCCGCGTCCGCCAAGCCCGCTCCGGCGAAGAAGGCTACCGCCCCGTCCCCGGCCAAGCCCTCGGCCAAGGCGCCTGCCAAGCCCAGGCCGAAGACCACTCGCAAGAAGGCTGTCGAGCTGTGAGCGCCACTGACCGGGACGATGCCGAGATCGAGGCGTCGCGCGCGCCCCTGATGGATCACCTGATCGAGCTGCGCAGCCGGCTCCTGTGGTCTGTCGTGGCCTTCATCCTGGCCTTCCTCGTCTGCTTCTACTTCGCCGCCGACATCCAGATCTGGCTGATCAAGCCGTTCCAGGCCGCCTATGCGATGCACTCCATCGCCCAGGCGTCTGGCGCGCACGGGGCCAATCCGCTGGAGCTGATCGCCGTCACTGCCGGCCTGCACCCGATCCCGCCGGGCGCCGCCGCCACCGTGGCCCTGCAGGCGACCGCGCCGCTGGAGCAGCTTTTCACCAAGATGAAGGTGGCCGGCTTCGGCGCCATCGCCCTGGCCTTCCCGGTGCTGGCCTACCAACTGTACCGCTTCGTCGCGCCGGGCCTGTATCGCAACGAGAAGGGCGCCTTCCTGCCCTTCCTGTTCGTCGCCCCGGTCCTGTTCATCGTCGGCGCGGCGCTGGTCTACTTCGTCATGCTGCCGTTCGTGATGTGGTTCTCGCTCAGCCAGCAGATCGCCGCCGACGGCATCGTCGTGGAGCTGAACACCAAGATTTCCGAATACCTCAGCCTGGTGACCTCGCTGATGCTGGCTTTCGGCCTGTGTTTCCAGCTGCCGGTCGTCACGACCCTGCTGGGCATGGCCGGGATCATCACCTCGAAGATGATGTCCGAGTTCCGTCGCTACGCCATCGTCGCCGTGGTGGTGGTCGCCGCCGTCGTGACCCCGCCGGACCCCATCAGCCAGATCATGCTCGCGGTGCCGCTGGTGCTGCTCTACGAAATCTCGATCTGGTGCGTCCGCATCATCGAACTCCGCCGCAAGAAGGCGGACGAGGCCGAAGGACTGGCCGCCTGATCTCTCCCTGTTAGTCCGTCCGTAACGCCGTCCGGGCAACCTGCGGGCGAAACGGGAGCGTGACATGGGCCTGACCGACCTCTGCAACGACATCATCGCGCGCGGCGAGGTGACGTCTGCCGACATCCTAGCCCTGCGCCGGGACATCTTCGGCGAGATCACCGTCACTCGCGACGAGGCCGAGGCCCTGTTCCGCGTCGACGAGGGAACGGAGCGCCGCGTCGCCGAATGGCGCGACCTGTTCCTGGAGGCCCTGACCGACTGGCTGATCCGCCAGCAGGAGCCGCGCGGCTATGTCACCGACGAACAGGCCCAATGGCTGATCGCCCGCATCGAGGCCGACAAACGCGCCCGCGACGGGACCGAGATCGAACTGGTCGTCCGTGTGCTGGAACAGGCCGACGCCGCCCCCGCCTCGCTCGCGGCCTTCGGCCTGAAACTGGTCACCCGCTCCGTGGTCGGGAATGACGGCGTCATCTCCGCCGCCGAGGTTGAACGCCTGCGTCGGCTGATGTTCGCCCCGTCCGGCCCGGGCCGTCTGGCCATCTCGCGCGAGGAGGCCGGCGTCCTGTTCGACCTGAACGACGCCACCCGGGGCGCCGCCAACGATCCCGCCTGGACCGACTTCTTCATGCGCGCGGTGGCCAACGCCGTCACCGCCGCCGCCGGCTGGGCCCCGCCCGGTCGCGAGGAGGCCCTGCGCCGCGAGCGCTGGCTGGCCGACCCGAACGACGGGATCGCCGAGGCCTTCGCCCGCGAGCACGGCGCCATCCCCACCAGTCCGTCCGGCAAGAACCTGTGGTTCATCCAGGCCTTCGCCTGGGCCATGCGCGAGCCGTCGGCCGACAACCTCTACGCCCGCCGGGTCGAAGACAATGCCCGCGCCGCCGCCACAGCCGCCCCGGTGGACCGCGAGGAGGCCCGCTGGCTGATCGACCGCATCGGCCGCGACGGCGTCTTCGACGACAATGAGCGGGCGCTGATCACTTTCCTGCGCGAACTGGCCCCGCAGACCGACGAGGCGCTGGAGCCCCTGATCCGGCAGCTTGCAGCCTAGCGTCGCTCGACGCCCTCCACGACCGAGGTCAGGGTCACGGTGACCTCGCTGCGGACCGGACGACCGTCCACCAGCCGGGGCTCCGCCAGAGCCTCGCGGGCGGCCCGACGCGCGGCCGCCGACAGCCGCTCTCCGACCGAACTGTCGGACACGATCACACAGGCCTCCAGCCGGCCTTCCTCGGTCATCTCGCAGGTCATCACCACCGTCCCCTGCGGCGGCTGACGCCCGGCCCCGCCGCGGGTCGTCCGGCTGCCGTTCGACAGCACCGGCGGCCGGATCCAGCGCGGCGGCTCCATCTGCACGGGCGAAGCGGCCTGCGCCTGCAGGGCGACGACAGCGAACAGGATCGAAAGCATGGGGCCTCACAGGACTCTCGCCCGCCTTATCGACCCGCCCGACCCAAACGGAAAGGGCGCCCGGTCAGGTGATCCAGCTGGACAACTCCTCGACCTCGCAGGCGTCGCTGGCCGCCTCCTGACAGGTCACCATGAACTGGCCGCCAACCCATCCGGCGGACCAGATGACCAGATGCCGGCGATCATCCAGCGAGGAATAGATGTCGACCGACGGCGGCAGGAAGGGCGCGGGCCCGGTCTTCATCCGGTCCGCCTGCTCCGGCGTGTAGACCAGCAACCGGAACGGCAGGGTCAGCCCGGCGAACATCGTGGGGTCCCCGACCATGATGCGGCTGACCATCCGCGGCGCGGTCCCACGGGCTTCCGAAATCATGGACAGGACGTCGTCCGGATCGGTCGATGCCTGTGCGGGCATCACGATCGCGCCGGCGTCGTGCCCGGTCAGGGCGTGGATAATGGCCGCCGCCAGTTCGGACCGGGCGTTCCGCGCACCCTTCGCCCGCGCGGTCAGCGGCATGGGGTCAACCCCGTCGAACACGCCATCCCCGTCGCTGTCCGGGTTCGCCGGGTCGAGCAGGAGCCGGCGTTCGGCGATGTCGGTCAGGCCATCGCCGTCGCTGTCCCGCTCCACGTCAGCGAGGTCGCGCTCGATCACCACCCCGTCCTCCTCTCGCAGCAGACCGAGACCGACCGGCGGGAAGGTGATGGAGCGGGGATCGATCTCCCGCACCTGGGTCTCGATCCGCACCCGCCCGTTGTCGATCAGGGGGACCGCAGAATCTCCCGTCGGCACATAGGGGAAATGCATCTGCAGCCCCAGATAGACGGGCTCACGCCATCGTTTGCCCTCGGTGCGCGCCATCCACAGACCGGGTGCCGGAATCTCGCCGGACAGATCATATTCCGACGAGCCGAACAGGATTACAGCTTCCCCGTCGATCACCTGCAGGCGCAGAATCGCACGCTCATCCACGGGTGGAGGCTCAACCCCGGCAGGCAGCGGGAGCGGCGGTGGGTTCTCGTACGCCTCATACTCCTGCTGGGGGGTCCGCGTCGGCGCGACCCACGCCCTCGCCCCCGCCGGCAGGACAGCTTCCGCCCACCCCTCGGGCCGGTAGGGTCCGGTGAACGGCCTCTGCGCCTCCCCATCTCGCGGGCCAGCCGCCCAGGCGGCTTCGATGTCCACCCACAACGTTTCCCGTTGCATGGCGTAGGGCGCCAGAAGCGTGGTCATCCGGGCCAACTGTCCCGGGTTGTCGGACCGATAGTAGAAGCGGCGGCGCGCCATGATGTCCGCAATGGTCCCGTGGCCGGCGTCGCGAACCCGCGCGATCACCAGTCGCCGGGTGGCGGGGGCATAGTTCAGGAAGGCCCATCCCTTCGCCTCGCCGAGCCCGCTCGACCGGTCGGACTGGTCCGCCGCAACCAGCCGGTCGAACAGGTCCGCATTCGCGATCCGGGGCTCCAGCGCCTCCAGCAAGGCGCCGTGAACACCCTCCAGTTCCTCCGCTGAAGGCTCGCCAAGACGCGCGTCGCCTTGGGCCAGCACCGCCCGGGCTTCATCGTGAGCGCCCTGAAGCCAGAGGGCCGCGGCCAGATCGTCGATCATCGCTCGCCCGGCGCTGCGCGTGAGGCAGGCCGGAGGCGTCTCCTCATCCGTCGCCACGCAGGGTTCGGCGGCCAGCGGCAGTCGGCTCGTCAAGGCGTCAGGCCAACCCCGCCAGGTCGCGACAGCCCGGTCGTTCAACCCCAGCAGCAGATACCGGCCCAGGATCGACTGGGCATAGACCGCGCGGATTTCCTCCGGCGCCCCCTCCGCCGTCAGACTCGCCAGCGCGCCCGCCAGCGCCGCCAACTGCCAGCCGTCCCACGCATCAGGAGACCCGTCCAGGCGCATCCGATCATGACGCAGTGCGTCGACGATCTCCGGCGCGCCGGGCTCTGCAACCATCAGGGCGACGCGCAGGGCATCATCCTCCGTGTAGTCGTACAGAGATCTCAGAATCTGAATCTTCCGGGGGTGGGCGGCGGTGGCGTCGATGAAGGCCGCCGAGGAGAAGAACCCGTACTGGCTGGCCAGATTACGGCCCACCGTCTCCAGCAGTTGACCGCTCTCCTCGGCCATACCCGCTGCAATGATGGCGTCGTAGCCGAACCCCGCCCACGCCTCGCACCCGGCCTCCTGGCAGCTATCCCGAAGGATCGCCGAGGCGGCGATGGCGTCGGCCCACAGACGGGCCTGTTCCGGCGTGGCGCCGACCTCCCGGCCGAACCGGACAACCGCCGCATCCTGGCGACCTCCGTCCTCTGCCGCGGCGAACAGCCGATCCTCCCATGTCAGGGGTTCGCCATCCGTCCGATAAGCGCCGTAGCTGGCCTCCAGAAAGGCCTCCCAAGCCGCCTGCGGCATGGCCGCCGCCGGCGTTCCCGCCATCAACAACGCGATCGCGCCCGCCGTCGCCAGAAGAAGTTTCCGCATCCTCGCCCCCGCTCTGATCGGTTGAGCGTCACCATAACTTGCGGCGGCATTACGGCTGCCGCCCAAAACGAAAAGGGCGCCGGACGATCTCTCGTCCGGCGCCCTCCTCGATCAGCCCCCGCTGTCGATCAGCAGCTGTAGTACATGTCGAATTCGACGGGGTGCGGGTGCAGTTGCAGCCGCGCGACTTCTTCCTTCTTCAGCTCGATGTAGCTGTCGATGAAGTCGTCATCCATCACGCCGCCCTTCTTCAGGAAGGCGCGGTCAGCGTCCAGGCTGTCCAGGGCTTCCTGCAGCGAGCCGCAGACCTCCGGGATGTTGCCGCGCTCTTCCGGCGGCAGGTCGTACAGGTTCTTGTCGGCGGCCGCGCCCGGATCGATGCGGTTCTCGATGCCGTCGAGGCCGGCCATGAGCAGGGCCACGAAGGTCAGGTAGGGGTTGCCCATCGGGTCCGGGAAGCGGGCTTCGATGCGCTTGGCCTTGGGCGAGTTGACCCACGGAATACGGATCGAGGCCGAACGGTTGCGCGACGAATAGGCCAGCTTGACCGGCGCTTCGTAGCCCGGGACCAGACGCTTGTAGGAGTTGGTGGTCGAGTTCGAGAAGGCGTTGATGGCCTTCGCGTGCTTGATGATGCCGCCGATGTACCACAGGCACATGTCCGACAGACCCGCGTACTTGTCGCCGGCGAACAGCGGCTGGCCGTCCTTCCAGATCGACTGGTGCACGTGCATGCCCGAGCCGTTGTCGCCGAAAGTCGGCTTGGCCATGAAGGTCGCCGACTTACCGTAGGACGCGGCCACGTTGTGGATCACGTATTTATAGAGCTGCAGACGGTCGGCCATGGTCAGCAGATCGCTGAACTTCAGGCCCAGTTCGTGCTGCGCCGGGGCGACTTCGTGGTGGTGCTTCTCGGGCTGCATGCCCAGGTCGCGCATGACGCCCAGCATTTCGCCGCGCAGGTCCTGGGCGCTGTCGACCGGGTTCACCGGGAAGTAGCCGCCCTTCGGCCCCGGGCGGTGACCCATGTTGCCTTCCGAGTACTCGGCGCCGGTGTTGGCGGGCAGCTCGGTCGAGTCATAGGTGTAGCCGGTGTCGTGCGGAGCGGTGCTCCAGCGCACGTCGTCGAAGATGAAGAACTCGGCTTCCGGGCCGAAGAAGACGGTGTCGCCCACGCCCGAGGACTGGACATACGCCAGTGCCTTCTTGGCCATCGAGCGGCTGTCGCGGTTGTAGGCCTCGCCGGTGTCCGGGTTCAGCACGTCGCAGAACAGGAACAGGGTGGTCTGCTGGTAGAACGGGTCGATCCAGTAGCCGTTCAGGTCCGGCTTCAGCAGCATGTCGGACTCGTTGATGGCCTTCCAGCCGGCGATCGACGAACCGTCGAACATCGTGCCCTCTTCGAGGAATTCCTCGTCGACCAGGTCGATGTCGAAGGTGACGTGCTGCATGCGCCCCTTGGTGTCGGTGAAGCGGAGATCGACGTAGCGAACGTCTTTCTCCTTGATCTCTTTGAGGATCTTGCCGGCGTCGCTCATTTTCGAGGTCCTGTTTCTTATGGGGAGGTTCAGTGACGATCGCCCCCGGAAGGCCGACCGGTAGTCTGGGTGGGTCAGACCGCTTGCGCGCCTGTCTCACCGGTTCGGATGCGAATGACGTCCAGGACGTCAGACACGAAAATCTTGCCGTCGCCGATCTTGCCGGTGCGGGCGGCGGTCTGGATCGCCTCGATCACCGAGGGGGCCAGGTCATCCGGCACCACCACCTCGATCTTGATCTTGGGCAGGAAGTCGATGACGTATTCGGCGCCGCGGTACAGTTCCGAATGGCCCTTCTGGCGCCCATATCCCTTGGCTTCGAGCACGGTCATGCCCTGAACGCCCGCGTCCTGCAGGGCCTCTTTCACTTCATCCAGCTTGAAGGGCTTGATGACGGCTTCAATCTTTTTCATCGGCGTTCCCGGGCGGGCTCTTGAATGCCTCGCGCTCGGGCACCAAAGGGACATTGCATTGCACAATAAGGCAAGCCCTTTTCCACCGGTGGCGCCATCCGTGAACGGAGTAGAGGCGAAGTGATCACGGCCAAGCTTCCCGACTGGCGAGACACCCTGCCCTGGCCCGGGCCGGAGACGCACAAACATGCGCGGGGGCGGCTGGGCGTCGTGTCCGGAAAATCGACCCGCACAGGGGCCGCCCGCCTCGCCGCCCGCGCCGGCCTGCGCATCGGCGCGGGCGTGGTCACCATCCTCTGCCCGCCGGACGCCGCCTCCGTCATCGCCCCGGCCGTCGAGGCCGTCATGCTGACTCCCTTCGCCTCGGACGAGGCGCTCTCCGCCGCCGCGAAGGGCATGGACGCCGCCGTCATCGGCCCGGCGGCGGGCGTGAATGAATCCACCATCGCCAACATCCGCGCCCTCGCCGAAACCGGCGCGGCTCTGGTGGTCGATGCCGACGGCCTGACCGTGTTCAAGGATTGGCCCGAGGAGCTGTTCGGCCTGCTGGACCGCGACGACGTCCTGACCCCGCATGAGGGCGAGTTCAAACGCCTCTTCCCCGGCCTGCTCGACAAGGGACGCGAGGCCGCCGCCCGCGCCGCCGCGAAACGCGCGGGCGCCGTGGTGGTGCTGAAGGGTCCGGCCACCATCATCGCCGCTCCTGACGGCCGCCTGTCGGTCAACGACAACGGCGTGCCCTGGCTGGCCACCGCCGGGACCGGCGACGTGCTGGCGGGCATGATCGGCGGCCTGATCGCCCAGCGGATGGACAGTTTCGACGCCGCCCGCGCCGCCGTCTGGATGCACGCCGAGGCCGCCCGCCTGTTCGGCCCCGGCCTGATCGCCGAGGACCTGCCCGACCGCCTGCCCGCCGTGCTGGCGGCGCTCTATGCACAGCGCCGCTGAACCGCGACCCGACGCCCGGTTCAAATCGTCACCGAACGGGCCTAACAGGGCGCCATGTTGATCGTCCTCTCCCCGGCCAAGCGGCTGGACTTCACCGAAGCCGACCCCGCCGTTCCCGCCTCGGAGCGCCGCTTCCTGGAGGACACCGCCTCCCTGTCGAAGACCGCGCGCGCCCGCACCGTGGCCGAGCTGCGCAGCCTGATGAGCATTTCGGACGATCTGGCCCGCCTGAACCGCGAACGCTTCCTCGCCTTCCAGCCCGACTCGCTCGACGGCGTGCAGGCCGCCTTCGCCTTCGCGGGGGATGTCTATGAAGGGCTGCAGGCCCGCACGCTGGACGCCGCCGGTCTGGACTACGCCCAGTCGCACCTGCGCATCCTGTCGGGCCTCTACGGCCTGCTGCGTCCGCTGGACCGCATCCAGCCCTATCGTCTGGAGATGGGCACGCGGCTGAAGACCCGTCGCGGGTCGAGCCTGTACGACTTCTGGGGCAACCGCATCTCCCTGTGTCTGAACGCCGATGCCGAGGGCCAGCCGGACCAGACGCTGGTGAACCTCGCCAGCCAGGAATATTTCGGCGCCGTGGACGCCAAGGCGCTGAAGCTGCCGGTCGTCACCCCGAACTTTTACGAGGAGAAGGACGGCGTGCGCCGGATCATCTCCTTCTTCGCCAAGCGCGCCCGCGGGACCATGGCCCGCTACGCCATAGACCAGCGGATCGAGAAGGCCGAAGACCTCAAGAGCTTCGACCGCGACGGCTACCGCTTCGACGCCGCCGCCTCGACCGAGACGGACTGGATATTCATCAGATCGGGAAATTCTTGAGCCCGACCGTCGTCATGGCGTATGGCTGGGTCCAGAGTCGAAAAGACCCGAGTGAGGAAACAGCATGTTCAAATGGCCCAAGCGTGATGACTCCTCCGGCGCGAGTGAACCGTTCCGCGACATCGGCGATCTGAAAGGTCAGGTCGCGGTCATCTCGGGCTCCACCTCGGGTATCGGTCTGGCGCTGGCCCGGGCCGTCGCCAGCCGGGGCGGCGACGTGGTCATCAACGGTCTGGGCGATCCCGCCGAGATCGAGCGCACCCGCGCCGAGATGGAAGCCGGCTGCGGCGTCCGCGTCCGCTACCACGCCGCCAATATGATGCGCGGCGAGGAAGTCGCCGACATGGTGGCCTACGCCAGGCACGAGCTGGGCCGGGTCGACATTCTGGTCAACAACGCCGGCATCCAGCACGTCGAGGCCGTCGAGAAATTCCCCGCCGACAAGTGGGAGCAGATCATCGCCATCAACCTGTCGTCGACCTTCTATGCGACGCGGGCGGCGATCCCGATCATGAAGGCGCAGGGTCGCGGCCGGATCGTCAACATCGCCTCGGCCCACGGTCTGGTCGCCAGCCCGTTCAAGTCGGCCTATGTCGCCGCCAAGCACGGGGTGATCGGCTTCACCAAGACCGTCGCACTGGAACTGGCGCAGGACAACATCACCTGCAACGCCATCTGCCCCGGCTTCGTCGAGACCCCCATCGTCTCCAGGCAGATCGACGATCAGGCCCGCACGCGCGGCATGTCGAAGGAGGCGGTCCTGAAGGACGTCATCCTCGGCTCCCAGCCGACCAAACGCTTCGTCACCACCGACGAACTGGCGGGCATCTTCCTCTATCTGGTCAGCGACTTGGGCGCCTCGGCCAACGGGGCCAGCTTCTCCATCGATGGCGGCTGGACCGCCCAATAGGCCCGAAGGGAGGCCGGCTCTGACCAAATCCAAGGCCGCCTCCTCCCGCCCGACCATCAGCCTCGCCCTGCAGGGCGGCGGCGCCCACGGCGCCTTCCAGTGGGGCGTGCTCGACCGCCTGCTGGAGGACGGCCGCCTCGACGTCCGCGCCGTCACCGCCGCCTCGGCCGGGGCCATGAACGGCGCCGCGCTGATCAGCGGGCTTGAGATCGGCGGTCCCGACGCCGCCCGCGCCCAACTCGACAAGCTCTGGCGCGAGGTGAACCAGTCCGGCGGCCGCAATGTCTTCGGCGACAGCTCGATCTGGAGCCAGGCCCTCACGCCCGGCTGGCTGAAGGACACCGGCCTGTGGCGCACGGGCGAGAATCTCGCCCTGTCGATGAGCCCCTACCAGTTCAACCCCTTCAACCTGAACCCGCTGAAGCGGGTGCTGGACAACGCCGTCGATTTCGACGCCGTCCGGGCCTCGGGCATCAGCTTCTTCGTCTCGGCCACGGCGGTGAAACAGGGCCGCGCCCACGTCTTCCGCACGCCCGAGATCACCCCCGACGTCCTGCTGGCCTCATCCTGCCTGCCGCACCTGTTCCAGGCGGTCGAGATCGAGGGCCAGCCCTATTGGGACGGCGGCTATCTGGCCAACCCGGCCCTCTGGCCCCTGATCCACCCGGACACGCCGGACGACATCCTGATCCTGCCGCTGAACCCCTTCGTCCGCGAGGAGACGCCCCATGCGGCGGGCGAGATCATGGATCGCCTGAACGAGATCGTCTTCAACGCCCCGCTCGTCTCCGAACTGCGCGCCTTCGCCCTGCTTCAGTCCCTGATCGCCGAGGGCCAGCTGAAGGCGGGCGACCGCCACCGGGTCCAGGCGATCCGTATGCACGCCATCGAAAGCGACCGCTGGCTGGGCGACCTGTCTCTGGGGTCAAAGTTCGACACCGAATGGACCTTCCTCAACCGGCTCAAAGGCTATGGGCGCGAGGCGGCGGAGGAGTGGCTGGCGCAATGCTTCGACGCGGTGGGCGAGCGGTCGAGCGTGGATGTGAAGGCGCGGTTTCTCTGACGTTCGTCATCCTCCGGCGCGCGCAGCCTGCGGCTTGTCATCCCCGACACAGCGAAGCGGAGATCGGGGACGCACTATGCTCTCCCACCATAACTCCCGGAAATCGCAGCGCGATTATCCGGGAGCCGGCCAGCCGCAAGCCGTGCCCCGGACAGCTGCTGGCGCAGCTTCCGGGACGGTCATTCTACGCACCGCACCGTCCCGGATCGCCGCATGCGCGGCGTCCGGGATGACAAGCGCCAAGCCCCGACGCTACGCGCCCGTGTCCTCGCGGATGAGCACCTGATCACCCCAATAGCGGATCACCGCCGGCTGATCCCACGGGCGAAGCTCGAACCAGTACTGATCGCCCCAGAGCGGTTCGCTTCCCCGCGTCATGCCGCTGATGACGGTGAGGCCGTCTTCATCCGTCCGCACCACCTCGACAGGCCAGCGCATGACGTGTCCCCCGACTACCGTCTCCAGAACACCATCGGAGGCGCCCGCCGGGTCGAAGCGGACGATGTACGATCCCTCCGGACCTGAAAACGCTTGGGCGAAAGCCTCAGGTGTTTCCGTTCCCACAGGCCAGCCCTACCCGATATGCCCCGCCGCCCGGCTCAGCCGGTCGTTGATCGCCTCGCCCAGCCCGGCTTTCGGGATCGGCGACACGGCGATGCCCGCGGGCTTCTCGCGGTCGGCCTCACGCAAGCGCCGGAACAGATTGGCCGCCGCCTCGCGCAGGTCGCCCGTCGGGCTCAGGCTCCAGCGGGCGTCGCCGACCCCCGGCCCGAAGCCCAGCAGCAGTTCGCCCCTGTGCAGGGTCGTCACATTGATCCGCACCGGCGCGTCCGGCGCATAGTGCAGCGTCAGGCGGCCCGGCGAGCGATGTCCCTCCCCGCCTGTATCCAGCGGGCCGACCACGGCCTCCAGCTCCTCGCGCGTCACCGCGCCCGGGCGCAGCAGGCTGACCTTGCCGTCCAGCACCGAGACCACCGTGCTCTCCACCCCCACCGCGCAGGGGCCGCCGTCCACGCCCTCGGCGGCGGCGAAGCCGGTCTCGTCCATCGCGTCCTGGAAGGTGGTCGGGCTGGGTCGCCCGGAGCGGTTGGCCGACGGCGCCACCACGGCCCCGCCGAACAGGTCCAGCACCGCCCGCGCCTTCGCATGGCCCGGCACGCGCACGGCCACGCTGTCCAGCCCGGCCCGCGCCAGATCGCACACCGCCTCCCGGTCCCGCACCGGCGCCACGAGGGTCAGCGGTCCCGGCCAGAAGGCCTCGGCCAGCCTGCGGGCGTTGGCGTCGAACAGGGCGATCCGCTCGGCGCCCGCCGCATCCGCCACGTGGGAAATCAGGGGGTTGAAGCGCGGTCTTCCCTTGGCCTCGAAGATCGCCGCCACCGCGCTCGCGTTCGAGGCGTCGCCGCCCAGGCCATAGACCGTCTCGGTCGGCAGCAGGATCAGCTTGCCGTCCGCCAGCGCCCGCGCCGCCGCCTCTTCCGCGCCGCTCACGCCCGTCGGGCCTGAAGCGAGACCCGCACCGTCACCTGCCGCTCGATCAATCGGTTCCAAACGCCGGAAGTCCCTATGCCGAAGTCCGCCCGGTCGAAGGCGAAGCCGCCGGTCATCTGCGCCCTCGTCCCCTCGGTGCGCAAGTCCATCGGAAAACTGACGGGCCGCGTCACCCCCCGGGCGGTCAGGTCGGCGCGCGCCGTGAACCGTCCGCCGCCCAGCGGCTGCAGCGCGCGGAGCTGGAAGCGGATCACCGGATGCCGCTCCGCGTCCAGAAACCCCGGCCCCAGCGCCCGCTCGGTCACCGAGGCCGGCCGCATCCGCAGCGAGCGCACCTGCACCACCACCGTCGCGCGCGACCGCTCCGGCGCGGCCGGATCCACCGTCAGATCGCCGCCCCAGTCCTCGAACCGGCCCGTCTGCGTGCTGCCCAGCGCCCGCACCGACAGGTCGATGGTCGAGGCCGCGCGATCAATGCGCCACGCCTCCGGCGCCGCCGTGAAGGCGGTCAGCAGCAGCCACAGAAGCGCCGCGCCCGGAACCAGCGACCGCATCAGGGGCGTCTGGCGAGGAAGGGGACCATCCGGCCCAGCACGGTGTCCCGGTCGATGAACTGGTGCTTCAGCGCGCCGATCACATGCAGGGCGACCAGTCCGTAGACGGTCTTCACCGCGATGCCGTGCAGGTCCATCAGCGCGCCCGCCGTCTCCCGCCCGCCGCCGACCGGCAGCAGGGGCCAGTTGAACAGACCGAACCAGACAATCTCGCGCCTCATCGCCGAACTCGCCGCCCAGCCGGTCAGCGGCAGCAGGATCAGGGCCACATAGAACAGCACATGCACCGTACCGCTCAGGGCCTTCTCCCACGGCTTCATGGTCGCTGGCAGGGCCGGAGGCGGATTGGCCACCCGCCATCCGATCCTGAACAGGGTCAGCAGCAGCACCGCCAGCCCCACGGACTTGTGAATCTGCACGAACTCCCGCGACATCGGCCCTTCGGTCGCGTCGTGGGCCGAGATCAGCAGGATCTGCACCAGCACCAGCGCGGCGATCAGCCAGTGCAGCAGGATGGAGATCGTCGAGTATCGCTTCCCGGCTTCAGTCATGGGTCCCTTCCCTTCCGCGACGGCGCCCGGTCACTGTGCGTCGATCCGACCCGTTCCGCCACCCCTTGCACAAGGGACCGCGAAGGGGTCATGACCGCCTTACCGCTGTTTCGACTGTCCGGAATTTCGATGACCTACCGCGCCCCGATCCGTGATCTCGCCTTCGCCCTGCAAGCCGTCGCCGGCATTGACCAGGTCGCCGCCACCGGGGCCTTCCCCGACTATGACGCCGATCTGATGGGCGCCGTGCTGGAGGCCGCGGGCCAGTTTTCGGAAGAGGTGCTCGCCCCCCTGAACCGCGTCGGCGACCAGAAGGGCTCGGTCTGCAAGGACGGGAACGTCACCCCCGCCCCCGGCTTCTCGGACGCCTATCGCCAGTTCGCCGCCGGCGGCTGGACCGGCCTGACCGCCCAGACCCACTCGGGCGGCCAGCAGTTGCCCAAGGCGCTTGAGCTGGCGGCCTATGAGACCGTCCACGCCGCCAACATGGCCTTCGGCCTGTGCCCCATGCTGTCCCTCGCCGCCATCGAGGCGCTGGAAGCCGTCGGCACGGACAGCCAGAAGGAAACCTATCTGACCCGGCTGGTCTCCGGCGAATGGACCGGCGCCATGGTCCTGACCGAGCCGGGCGCGGGTTCGGACCTCGGCGCCCTGACCGCCACGGCCGTGCCGAACGGCGACGGGACCTACAGGGTCACCGGCCAGAAGATCTTCATCACCTGGGGCGATCACGACGCGACGGACAACATCGTCCACCTGATCCTCGCCCGCCTGCCCGACGCGCCCGCGGGCCCCAAGGGCATCAGCCTGTTCCTGGCGTCCAAGTATCACGTCAACGCCGACGGCTCGCTGGGCGAGCGCAACAGCTTCTATCCGGTCAGCGTCGAGCACAAGCTGGGCATCCACGGCTCGCCCACCTGCGTCATGGCCTATGAGGACGCCATCGCCGAACTGGTCGGCCAGCCCAATCAGGGCCTTGCCCACATGTTCGTGATGATGAACGCCGCCCGTCTCGCCGTCGGCGTCGAGGGCGTCGGCATCGCCGAGCGCGCCTACCAGCACGCCCTCCAGTACGCGCAGGAGCGCAAGCAGGGCCGCAGCGTCTGGACCGGCGTGGCCAACAGCCCGATCGTCGACCACCCCGACGTGCGCCGCACCCTGTCGGTGATGAAGGCCAAGATCGCCGCCGCCCGCGCCATCTGCCTGTCCACCGGGGTCGCCGCCGACCTCGCCCGCCACGCCGCCACCGAAGAGGAGCGCCGCCGGTGGAAGGGTCGCGAGGACCTGTTCACCCCTATCGCCAAGGCCTGGTCCACCGACGTCGGCTGCGAGGTCGCCTCGCAGGGCATCCAGATTCACGGCGGCATGGGCTTCATCGAGGAGACCGGCGCGGCCCAGTACTATCGCGACGCCCGCATCGCCCCGATCTACGAAGGCACTAACGGCATCCAGGCCATGGACCTCGTCGGCCGCAAGCTGTCGCAGGACGGCGGTGACGCGGCCAAGGCCCTGATCGCCGACTTCAAGGTCACGCTCGCCGCGCTCGGCAAGCTCTACACCGGCAAGCCGGTCGAACGCTTCGCCAACGCCGTCGAGGCCGTCGAGGACGCCACCCTCTGGATTCTGGACGCCAAGGCCGACGCCGCTCGCGCCGCCGACGTTCTGGCCGCCGCCGATGCCTATCTCAAGCTGCTGGGCGACGTCGCCGGCGGCTGGATGCTGGCCAAGGGCGCGCTGGCGGCCAAGGCTGAACTGGACGCCGGAAACGGCGATCCCGTCTGGCTGAACGGCAAGCTGGCCCTGTACGAAATCTACGCCGCCAACGTCCTCGGCCACGTCTCCAGCCGCCTCGCCGCCGTCGGTCAGGGCGGCGCCCTGCTGGAGCGGATGAGCGTGGACGTACTGGCGGGGTAATTCCCCTCGCTGCTATCGTCATCCCGGACGAGCGCGCAGCGGGCGCGCGCTTGCCCGGGACTTGGCGGCGCGGGGTTCTCGGCCTTCGCCGGGATGAGATTCGCTGTTGAAGGCTGCATACGTCCAAAACTGACGTATCGCCGTTCTACGCTGCTCCCATGACCCGGGAACACACACACCGCACCGACCAGACATGGGACGCCGCCCGCGAGGCCTATCTCGGCGGACTGGCCGCCGAGATCGTCTGCGAACGCTTCCACCTGAACCTCAACACCTTCCGCCACCGCGCCCGCAAGGAGAAGTGGCGGCGCTGCGATCAGCCCGATCCGCAGCCCTTCGAGGATGTCGCCACCGAGGCCCTGCCCCTCCCCGACATGGAGGAGACCTTCCGCATCGCTTCCGCCCGGGTCACCCACGCCGTTCAGCAGGGCCGGATCGAGGAAGCGCTGAAGTGGGGCCGGATCATGAATCTGGCGCTGCGGGACCGCGACGTCCGCTCCCGGCTGGAGGTTCGCGCCGCCGAGATCGAGCGCCGCATGCAGATGAAGGGCGCCGTCACCGCCATGCGCGGCCTGCACAACGCCTGGGCCGACTATCACCGGACGGTCCGCCACGATCTCGACGCCCGTGAGGCCGCCGTCGAGGCGCGCGAAACGGCGGCTCCGCCCGCCCCTCCGCCGCCCCTTCCGCCCACGGAGGCGTTGCACGAATTACACTCTTCACACCCGGTTTTCGTCACGGCCGACGCCCCGCGCCCCGATCCCCCGCCCGAAACCCGCGCCGACCGCCGCCGGGCGCTCCGCGAAGCGCGAAGGCGGCCCTGAATCAGGTCGAGACGCGATGAGTAAGGTCCGGCTTCGTCGGAAGCCCTCCCTTCGACGGGGAGGGTTGGGAGCCTCCCGCGAGCCTCTCCGTCACACCGGGCCCGCACCCCCAATCCCCGACCCTTCCCTCATCGAGGGGGAAGGGAGAAGGCACGACATCAACGGACAGACGCCGTTGACCCTCCACGCGACCACGCCCAAGGTCCGCCGTCCAACGGAGAGAGGCCGTCATGAATCGCCGCGAGCTTATCGCCACGTCCGCCGCCGCCCTGACCGCGTCCGCCCTCCCCGCCATGGCGAACGCCAAATCCCCTGCCGGAGCCTCGATGTCCAACGCGCCTGTCCCTCCTGTCGCCAGGAAAATCCCCGTCACCATCGAACAACTCGGCCGCACCCGGACCGACGACTATCAGTGGATGAAGGATGATAACTGGCAGCAGGTCCTGCGCGATCCGTCGATCATCAAGGCCGACGTGAAGGAGCACCTGAACGCCGAGAACGCCTATCGCGAGGCGATGATGCGCTCGACCGAGCCGCTCCAGCAGGAGCTGTTCGAGGAGATGAAGGGCCGCATCAAGGAGGACGACAGCTCCGTCCCCCTGCCCGACGGCCCGTGGGAGTACTACGCCCGCTTCGAGACCGGCCAGCAGCACCCGCTCTACTGCCGTCGCCCCAGGGGCCAAACCACCGGCGAGGTCATCCTTCTGGACGCCAACCAACTGGCCGAAGGCAAGGCCTATTCCTCGGTCGGCGAGACCGCGCACAGCCGTGACCATGCGCTTTTCGCCTATGCCGAGGATGCGCAGGGCTCCGAGGTTTACCGCATCTACGTCAAGGAAATCGCTACCGGCGCCTTCCTTGGCGAGACCATCGAAAGCGCCATGGGCGGCTTCGCCTTCTCGGCCGACGGCCAGTGGATTTTCTGGATCAATCGCGACGACAACGGCCGCTCGGACAAGATCCTGAAGCGCCGCGTTCGCGGCGGCGAAATCACCACCGTCTACGAAGAGCCGGACGACGGCATGTATATGGGGCTGGACCTCAGCTCCGACGACCAATTCATCCTCATCAGCTCCGGCAACGGTGAGCAGACCGAGTACCGCTTCGTCCCCGCCGACCAGCCGGAAGCGACCCCGACCGTCATCGAACCGCGCCGCGAGGCCCTGCGCTATGACGCCGACCACTGGGGCGACCGCTGGGTCATCCGTACCGACGCCGACGGCGCCGTGGACTTCAAGATCGTCACCGCCCCGACCGACGCGCCGGGCCGCGCCAACTGGACCGATCTGGTGCCTTTCACCGAGGGCCGCCTGATCGAGTCGATCGTCCCCTATTCCGGTCATCTGGCGCGGGTCGAGCGCCATGACGCCAACACCCGCATCGTCATCCGCACCCGCGCGGGCGAGGAACACGCCATCGCCGTCGATGAGCCCGCCTATGTGCTCAGCCTTCAGGGCACCTACGAGTACGACAGCCCGATGACCCGGTACGGCTACAACTCGCCGTCCACGCCGAACCAGACTTTCGACTACAATATGGAGACCCGCGAGCGGACCCTGCGCAAGACGCAGGAGGTCCCCTCCGGCCACAACATTGACGACTATGTGGTCGAGCGGCTGAACGCTCCGGCTTCCGACGGCGCCCTGATCCCCGTCACCATCCTGCGCCGCAAGTCGACGCCGGTGGACGGCTCGGCCCCGGTCCTGCTGTACGGCTACGGCTCCTACGGCATTCCGATGGGCGCCGGCTTCAACACCAACCGCCTGTCGCTGGTGGATCGCGGCTTCATCTACGCCATCGCCCACATTCGCGGCGGGTCCGACAAGGGCTGGGGCTGGTTCCTGGCCGCGCGTCGGATGACGAAGAAAAACACCTTCACCGACTTCATCGCCGCCGCCGAGCACCTGATCGAGAAGAACTACGCCCGCGCCGGACACATCGTCACCCACGGCGGTTCCGCCGGCGGCCTCCTGATGGGCGCGATCAACAACATGCGCCCGGACCTCTGGGCCGGGGTCATCGGCGACGTGCCCTTCGTGGACGTTATCAACACCATGTCGGACGTCAGCCTGCCGCTGACCCCGGGCGAATGGCCCGAGTGGGGCGACCCGATCACCGATCCGGCCGCCTACGACTACATGATGAGCTACAGTCCCTATGATCAGGTGGAGCCCAAGGCCTATCCGGCCGTTCTGGCCACCGGCGGCCTGTCGGACCCGCGCGTCACCTACTGGGAGCCGGAAAAGTGGGTCGCCAAGCTGCGTCCGGCCACCACCTCGGGCAAGCCGGTCCTGCTGAAGATCAACATGACCGCGGGCCACTTCAGCTCGTCGGGCCGGTTCGACTATCTGAAGGACATCGCCGTGGTCTACGCCTTCGCCATCTGGTCGATCCGGAAGGGCTGGGAGCAGGTCTGACCGGCTCCCCCCCGCGGCCGGGTCCTACGGATCGAGCGTCCAGGTCCAGGACCCGGGCTCGTCCGCATGAAAAGCCGTGAAGTCGCGGGTGTCCTGACCGTAGGCGCACTCCGTTCCGCTGGTCGAGTAGAAGGTGTAGGGGCCGGGATATTCGACGCACAGGGTGTGGTTGCCCTTCCAGTAGCGGCCCGACCCGTCCGTCGCGTCGGCGTAGAAGTAGAAGTTGGCGTTGTCGGTGGTGACCAGATCGCGACAGGCGCCGTCGGCGACATCGTACCAGCCGCGGTTGATGAACTGGCTCTCGCCGGGCTGGACATAGGAGACCGCCACGGTGGCGTTCCGGCCGCTGCGGTTGCAGACCTTCAGGTCAATGGTCGGACGCCCTCCGGCGCCGGGCTTGGTCTGGGCGTCCGCCGCGACCGGCGCCGACAGGGCGACGGCGGCGGCCAGAAACAGATGGATGGACTTCATGACAGGCTCCCCTCGCGATTTTCCCCCGAACGCTAGCAAGCCGAACGATGTTTTGTCACTGATCAAGCCTGACGAATGAGACCGATGGTTTTCGATATTCGCGACACCCTTGCCGACGACCTGCCCGCGATCACGGCCATCTATGTGGACGAGGTCCTGCACGGCACGGCCACCTTTGAGCTCGATCCGCCGGACGTGGCCGAGATGGCTTCGCGCCGGCAGGCGGTGCAGGCGCTGGACCTGCCCTGGCTCAGCGCCGTCGTGGACGGTCAGGTGGTCGGCTACGCCTACCTCGCGCCCTTCCGCCTGCGCCCCGCCTACCGGTACTGCGTGGAGCTGTCGGTCTATCTGGCGCCGGAGGCCCGGGGTCAGGGCATCGGCCGCGCCCTGATGGAGGCCCTGATCGCCCGCGCCCGCGCCATGGGCCTGCGTCACCTGATCGGGGTCATCGGCGACAGCGCCAACGCGGGCTCCATCGGCCTGCACAAGGCGACCGGCTTCCGTGAGGCCGGCGTCTGGCGCGAAACCGGCTGGAAATTCGACCGCTGGATCGACGTGGTGCTGATGCAGCTGGACCTGAACCCTGACGGCCGCCCACCGGAGAGCCCGGGCCTGCGGCTCTGACGCCGTTGCGACGCAGGGCCGAAGCGACTAGGTCTGCGGTCATGGCCCTTCTGCGGACCCTGCTGATGCTGTGCGGCGCCCTTGCGGTGCTGACGCTCGGCGCCCTGCCCGCTTCGGCGGCCGGGCCCTCGGCGCCCCCGTGCCACGAGATGTCGTCCCAGCCGATGAGCGGCCCAATGCATCACGGGAACGCTTCGACCGGGGCTCCCGACAAGGCCCCGGACAAGGCGATGAAGGTCATGGCCTGCTGCGTCATGTGCGTGGCCGCACCGGCCCCGGCGCCGGTCGCCGCCACCGCCGTCGCCAACGCACCGGACCCGCGCCCCCTGCCCGTCGCCCGCCTCAGCGGCCACGGCCCCGCGCCCGAGCACGGCCCTCCACGCGGCTGATCCCGCCTTCTCGCGCGCCGGTCCTCCGGCGCTGGATCAGACACGTCTTCAAGGAGCCAACCATGGCCCGCATCCTCGCGCCCCTCGCCGGCGCATCCCTGCTCGCGCTCGCGCTTCCGGCCGCCGCACAGCAGCACAACCACCACCCGACCCCCGCGCCGCAAGAGCAAGCGCCCGCCGCCGATCCCCACACCGGTCACGACATGTCCGGAATGGACCACTCCGGTCCTGACATGCCGCAGATGGATCACGCCGCCCACGCCATGACCGGCGCCCTCGGCCCATGGCCGATGACCCGCGAAGCCTCCGGCACCGCATGGCAGCCCGACGCCTCCCAACACGGCGGCCTGCACAGCCAGTGGGGCGACTGGACCTTCATGAGCCACCTCCAGCTCAACCTGGTCCATGACTGGCAGAACGGCCCGCGCGGCGATGAGAAGACCTTCGTCAGCGGCATGGTCATGACCTCGGCCCGTCGCGACTTCTCGGACGGCTCGACCCTCAACCTGCGCGCCATGCTCAGCCCCGACCCCTTCATGGGCAAGGAAGGCTTCCCCCTGCTGCTCGCGGCGGGCGAGACGGCTGACGGGGTCACCCCCCTGGTTGATCGCCAGCACCCGCATGAGCTGGTGATGGAGTTGTCGGCCAGCTACGCCAAGCCGCTGACCGACAAGGACACGGTCTTCGCCTACATCGGCTATCCGGGCGAACCCGCCTTCGGCCCGCCGGCCTTCATGCACCGCATGAGCGCGATGGACAGTCCGGAGGCGCCGATCACCCATCACTGGCTGGACTCGACCCACATCGTCTTCGGCGTCGCCACCCTCGGCTGGGCCCACGATCGGGTGAAGCTGGAGGCCTCGTCCTTCACCGGACGCGAGCCGGACCAGAACCGCTACGACTTCGATCCGCCCGAGTTCGACAGCTGGGCCGTCCGCGCGACCTGGAACCCGACGGAGAACTGGTCCCTGCAGGCTTCCTATGCCGATGTCACCGGGCCGGAGCAGCTCGAGCCGGACGAGAACGACCGCAAGCTCTCGGTCAGCGCCATCCATACGCGCCGGATCGGCGCCGCGGGCTGGTGGTCCTCCACCCTCGCCTGGGGTCGCAAGACCAACGACCATGACGAGAGCAAGGACGGCTGGCTGCTGGAAAGCGCCGTCAGCCCGGACGACCGCTGGACCGTCTTCGCCCGCGTCGAGCGGATCGAGACGGACGAGCTGGTTCCCGGCGTCGGCGGCGGCCACGGCGACCTCCATGTGGTCGGCAAGGCCTCGGTCGGCGCGGTCCACGACTGGCGGCTGGCCGAAAACGTCCGCTTCGGCCTGGGCGCCCTGTACTCCGTCAATCAGGTGCCGGGCGCGCTGGAGCCGGTCTACGGCGGCGATCCCGACGGCGGCATGATCTTCATGCGGCTGAAGGTGCAGTAGCAGGCAGACACGCCGTCAGGGGACCCGTCGCGTCTCCCCTGACGGCGGCTGAAAGGTGATTGGTGGCTAGTGATTAGTGGGTGGCTGGATCAGTCACCTGCGGTCGCCATCTGACCGCAGGCGCCCGCGGCATCGAACCACTAATCACTAGCCACCAATCGCTGGCCGGGCTCCAGCCCCACCAGCCTCGCACGGTCCATCCGTCAGTGCGGCGCGATGTCTTCCGGCGGCGTGGTCAGCCAAGGGGCCAGCCGGAAGCGGCGCGGCGGGACGCCGACCGTGCGGTGCAGGATGAACTGACGGGCGAACTGCACCACGGCGCGGATGGTCTGCTCGTCGAACGGCTTGGACACCGCCCCCAGGGCGCCGGCGAAGCCTTCGGGGATCTGTTCCGGATTGGCGGTCAGGAAGACGACGGCCGTGCCGTACTCGCCCACGATTCTCTGGGCGATCTGCGGACCGGTGAGGCCGTCCAGAAGGTTCACGTCGATCAGGGCCAGATCGGGCCGCTCACGCTCGGAGATGGCGAAGGCGCCCGCCTTGTCCATGGCGCAACCCACGACGTCGCAGCCGGACTCGCCCAGGACGAGTTCCAATTCCATGGCCAGCAAGGCCTGGTCTTCCACGATCATGACCCGAAGGTCGGGCAGGTCGGACACCCTATCTCCCCCAACAATAATCAGACGCATTTACACTGTTGTGTCCGCCAGCGGACATGCCAACGCCCCATTGGCTATTTGGTTCTGTGTGGGGTAAGAATTCCGGCCATTTTCAATCCTCGGGGGAACGATGGCCGCGGCAGCGGAAGACCGGATTGTCGAGCTCCAGAAGCGTTTGCTCGGCGGATATCAGCTGCTCCAGACGCTCGTGGGGATTCGCCTGCGAAGCGTGACCGACCCCCAAAGCGTTCGCCATCTGACATGGCTCAGCGACGTCACCGCCGCCATGGAGCTGATCAGCCGTCGCATGGCCGGCGACGGTCCACTCGACTTCGCCGGCTATCTGGAAGACGTCGCGGCCTTCTGGAGCCGATCCTGCGAGAGCCGCGCGATCCGTATCAACGTTCGCGGACAGGCGACCCTTCTGCCCGACAGCCATCTTCTGCCGCTGGCGATCATCACCCACGAGTTGATCTCGAACGCCAGCCGCCACGCCTTCCCCGGCGACCGGCGCGGTTCGATCGCCGTCGCCTTCTCCCGCGCGGTCGGCGGGGTCAGCCTCGTGGTTCGTGATTCCGGGATCGGAGCCGACGCCATCGAGCCGGGCGAGGGCCTGTCGCTGGTGCAGGGACTGGTCGACCACCTCCGCGGCTCCATGACCATCGAAACCGCCCCCGAAGCCGGCGTCGGCGTCCGCATCCGCCTGCCGCTGGAAGTCGGCCAAACGCACTGACACCACAGGCCTGCGGACAACAAAGCCGCAACCAAGGGCGGGTTCAGAATGCGGGGACAGACACCGAAAGCGTCGGTCAGCCGACATTGCGGCCGCATAACTTACTGACCAGATAGAAAATAACGCCGCTCGCGGAACTTCGCACTTGCGAGAAGGTTGCCGATCCGGACGCCACGCCGGCGCGTGCTCCGGGGAATATCGCCATGAAGATCGCTCAGGTCACCCCTCTGTATGAGGCCGTTCCGCCCAAGCTTTATGGAGGCACCGAGAGGGTGGTCGCGCACCTGACCGACGCCTTGGTGGATCTCGGCCACGACATCACCCTGTTCGCCTCGGCCGAAGCCGAGACCCGGGCGCGGCTGATCCCCGTGCGTGATCAGGCGATCCGGCTGGACCCCGCCCCGCTCAAATCCGATCTGGCCGCCCACATGACCATGCTGGCCGAGGTGCTGAAGCGCGCCGATGACTTCGACGTCATTCACTTCCACACCGACATGATCCACTTCCTGTTCTTCGAACGGTTCGCTGACAAGACCCTGACCACCCTGCACGGCCGACTGGACCTGAAGGATCTGCCCGGCGTTTATGAGCGTTGGCCGCGGTTCGGGCTGGTGTCGATCTCGGACGATCAGCGTCGCCCGCTGCCCTTCGCCAACTGGAAGGCGACGGTGCATCACGGTATGCCGTCGGATCTCTACACTTTCAGTCCGAAGTCGGAAGGTTACCTCGCCTTCCTCGGTCGCATATCTCCCGAGAAGCGCCCCGACCGCGCCATCGAGATCGCCACCAAGCTGGGCAAGCCCCTGAAGATGGCTGCCAAGGTCGATGCGGCGGACAAGGCCTACTGGGAGACGGTCATCAAGCCCATGGTCGATGGCAACGCGCTGGTCGAGTTCATCGGCGAGATCGGCGACCATCAGAAGCCCGCCTTCCTGGGCGGCGCCGAGGCTCTGCTGTTCCCCATCGACTGGCCCGAGCCCTTCGGCCTGGTGATGATCGAAGCCATGGCCTGCGGCACACCCGTCATCGCCTTCCGCTGTGGCTCGACACCGGAAGTGATCGAGGACGGCCAGACCGGTTTCCTCGTCGAGACTATGGAACAGGCCGTCGCCGCCGCGAGCCGCGCTCACCTGCTGGACCGCGAGGCCATCCGCGCCCGGTTCGAACTGCGTTTCTCGGCCACGGCGATGGCCCGTCGCTATCTGGACGTCTATGGCGATCTGCTGGCCCGCCGTCCATTCGCCGAGGCGCCGTTGACGGAGGTGGTCACGCCTTTGCGGCTGCTCGAGGAAGATCGCAGTTTCGCGGCCATCGCCTGAACCCGCTTCCGCCATCAAGCGTTCGCATTTGCGAGACAGCCTGACCGGCATCGAAGGGAGCCCTCATGGACGACGCCTATTCGGTGCAGACCACAGCCGCTGACAGCGGCGAGGTAGACGGCCTCGAGCAGTTGATGGCGCTGAAGGACGCCGACACCTTTTGTGTCGCGGACCACTGGGGCGACCTGAAGGGCGGGGCCGATGGTCTTTTCGACCATGACACCCGCCTGCTGTCCCGCTTCGTCATGACCGTGGGCGGGACCCGACCGTCGCGCCTGAGCTCAGGCGTCAGTCAGGACAACGTCTTCTTCATCTGCCACACCACCAACCGCCCCCTTCCCCCGATGGGCGGGCGCTCGGCCCCGGCGGGCGTGCTGCACATCGAGCGGCGGCGGTTCATCCGTGATCGCCGACTGTTCGAGCGCGTGCGACTGGTGAACCACGGCGTCGAGGACGTGCTGTTGCCGCTTTCGTTCGACTTCGCCGCCGACTTCGCCGACATCTTTCAGGTGCGCGGCACACCCCGCCTGAAACACGGGACCATCGCGCCGCCCACCACCGACGGGCGTCGGGTCAGCTTCAGCTACACCGGTCTGGACAACGTCCGGCGCAACGCCTGTCTGGCCTTCTCCGAGCCGCCGGCCCGGCTGACGGGATCAAAGGCCGACTTCATGTTCAGCCTGCCGAAGGGCAAGCGGATCGATCTCTATATCGAGTGCGGGCCCGACCGCTGTGAACAGCCGGACGAGACACGCTTCCGCCTGAACGCCATCGAGGCGCGCCTGTCCATGCGTCGCCGGCGTCGCCGGGGCGCCTCGCTGCGCGGACCGCGCAGCCCGCGCTTCAACGATTGGCTGGACCAAAGCCGCGCCGATGTGGCCCTTCTGACCACCGACCTGCCGACTGGTCCCTACCCCTACGCGGGCGTGCCCTGGTTCTCGACTCCGTTCGGGCGCGACGGAATCATCACCGCCTGGCAGATGCTGTGGCTCGATCCGTCACTGGCTCGGGGCGTTCTGACCTACCTGGCCGGCCGGCAGGCGACAGAGGTCTCGGCATTCCAGGACAGCGCGCCCGGCAAGATCATGCACGAGACCCGCGGCGGCGAGATGAGCGCGCTCGGCGAGGTGCCGTTCGGCCTGTACTACGGCGGCGTCGACACAACCTGCCTGTTCGTGGCGCTGGCGGGCGCCTACGCCCGGCGCACCGGCGACTTCAGGCTGATCCGCGAACTGTGGCCCAATCTGCTGGCGGCCACGCGCTGGATGACCGACTACGGCGACATCCGGAAAGACGGGCTGATCAGCTACCAGCGCGGCGCCGATAGCGGTTTGTCCAATCAGGGCTGGAAGGACTCCGAGGACTCCATCTTCCACGCCGACGGTCGCTTCCCCAAGGGCCCGATCGCCCTGCTGGAGGTTCAGGGCTACGCCTTCGCCGCCTGGCGGGCGATGGCCGATCTGGCGGGCCTGCTGGGAGATGACGGTCAGGCGGAATGGGCCGCACACGCCGAGGCGACCCGCGCGCTGGTCGAGGACAGGTTCTGGATGGAAGACGAGGGCTTCTACGCCATCGCGCTGGACGGCGACGGCGAACAGTGCCGCGCCATCGGCTCCAACGCCGGCCACCTGATGTTCACCGGCCTGCCGTCGCGCGAGCGGGCGCTGAAGGTGACGAAGCGGATGCTGTCGGCGGAGTTCCGCTCGGGCTGGGGCGTGCGGACGCTGGCGACCGGCCAGGCCCGGTTCAACCCGATGAGCTATCACGACGGCTCGGTCTGGCCTCACGACACCGCCATGGCGGCGGCGGGCATGGCGCGATATGGCGAACGTCGCGCTGTCGCCCTGCTGTTGAACGAAATCTACGCTGCGGCCAGCCATTTCCGGATGCGATTGCCGGAGCTTTTCTGTGGCTTCGAGCGCATGACCGGAGAGCCGCCCATCGCCTATCCGGTGGCTTGCCTGCCGCAGGCCTGGGCCGCGGGATCGGTCTTCCTGATGCTGCAGTCCGCGCTTGGAGTGAACATCGATGCGGTCGAGGGGGTCGTCGAAATTGAGGATCCCGTCCTGCCCGCGGGCATTGATCGGCTGAACGTGACAGGTCTTCAGGTGGGCGACGGGCGCGTCGACCTCGCCTTCCAGCTGATGGGAACCCGCACTGTCGTCATGCCCCACCGCCGCGACGGCGGCCTGAAGGTGCGGACGCTCGGCTGACGTCTGCGCATCACTGTCAGCGCCCTGCGGTATCACCTCCGGAAACGGAACCCCTCGCCTCCCCACCGATTGCGAAGGTCCACAAGGGAGGTTTCCATGAAACGCATACTCATCCTTTCCGTCGGCGCCCTCGCGCTGACTGTCGCCGCCTGCCAGCAGGAAAGCGGCGGCGCGTCTGACCAGCAAAACCAGGCGGTGAACGCCGCCCAGGACACGACCGCCGGCGTCGTCGGAAGCGTCGCCGGGCCAATGGGCGCCATGACGTCCGCATCCTTCGTGAGCAACGCCGCCATCGGCGGCATGTATGAGGTCGAGGCCGGCCGCATCGCGGCGCAGCGATCGACCAATCCCCGCATCAAGGCGCTCGGCGAGAAAATGGTGGCTGACCACACCAAGGCCGGAGACGCGCTCAAACCCATCGCGGCGGCGGCGAACCTGACCGTCCCCACGGCGCTGGATCAACGCCATCAGGGCCTGATCGACAACCTTCGCGGCGCCAGCGATCAGGACTTTGACCGTGTCTACCTCCAGCAACAGGAGGCCGCCCACAACGAGACCGCCATGCTGCTCGAGAACTATGGCCGGATGGGCGACAACGACGCCTTGAAGGCGTGGGCGGCGGAGACCCTGCCGGTCGTCAAGGGCCATCAGGGCATGGTCGACCAGGCTGGACGAGGCTGACGCCGACGCCGCCCGCTGATCAGCGACCGGCGGTCGGAACCCAAGCCGATCCCGCCGGTTTGTCGGATGAGCAGAACAAGGCTCACTCTTGAAAGGAACCCCGGTTCGCATGCCCCTCGAACCGGGGTTTCGATTCTTGCGTCCTGCAACGCCTCCGGGCGGCCGACGTTAGGGTCTCGACAATCGACGGAGCAGAGCCATGGTCGCCCGCCCCACTTGGCAAGGACATCTGAAGCTGTCGCTCGTCAGCTGCCCCGTGGCGCTCTACACCGCCACGACCAGTGCGAACGACGTGCGCTTCCATTTGATCAATCCCGAGACCAACAACCGCATCCGCATGGTCCCGACCGACCCGGACGCCGGTCCCGTCGAACGCGCCGATCTGGTGAAGGGCTATGAGGTGTCTAAGGACGAGTATGTCCTGTTCGACGACGCCGATTTCGAAAAGGTGAAGCTGGAGAGCACCAAGGCCATCTCCATCGACAAGTTCGTGGACGAAGCCGATATCGACCGCCTGTATTGGGCCGATCCCTATTTCGTAATGCCTGAGAAGGGCGCCGGGATCGAAGCCTTCGTGGTCATACGCGACGCGATGAAGAAGCAGGGCAAGGTGGCGCTGGGCTCCCTGGTTCTGCGCGGCAAGGAACGACAGCTGGCGCTGGAAGTCCGTGACAAGGGGCTCGTCGCCTGGACACTGCGCGCCCATGACGAGGTGCGCGACGCCGGAGACTATTTCGACGACATTCCAAAGGTGGAGGCGGACACCGACATGGTCGAGATCGCCACACGCATTATCAGTCAGAAGGAGGCGGACTTCGACCCGGCCACCTTCAAGGACCGATACGACGACGCCCTGAAGGCTCTGATCAAGTCCAAGACCAAGGGCGGCAAGCATCTGGTCGAGGCGCCCGAGCCCGAGGACACCAATGTCATCGACCTGATGGCGGCTCTCAGGAACAGCCTGAAGGGCTCTGCCACGTCCGCGAAGAAGACCCCGACCAAGGCTTCAGCGAAGAAGCCCGCCGCGAAGGCGGCCACGAAGAAGGCCCCCGCGAAGAAGCCGGCCTCTCGCAAAAAGGCCGCCTGAGGCTCAGTCCACGCCGAGCGTCTTCAACAGGGGTCGCAGGGAAGCCTCGGCCTTGCGGAAGTCCGTCCACGGGTCCGGCTTCTTGAGTAGGGCCGCCGCGTCGTGCAGGGTGAAGACGCGCGGATCGAGTCCCTTTCGAACCTGCCCCCAGGACAGGGGAAAGGCGATACCGGCGCCTGGCCGTGCGCGCGGAGACCAAGGCGCGACAGCCGTCGCCATCCGCCCGTTGCGCAGATAGTCGATGAAGATCTTCCCGCCCCGCGCCTTCTTGGCGAGGGTTGTCGTGAAACGGTCGGGATCATCCCGGCGGATGTCCTCCGAGACGGCTTTGGCGAAGGCCTTGCACTGGTCCCACTCCACCCGGCTGCGCCCGTCCGAACGGATGGGGACCACGACATGCAGTCCCTTGCCGCCGGTCGTCTTCACAAAGGGCGTAAGGCCGAGGGTCTCCAGCTTCGCCTTCACCACCTTCGCGCCGGCGATGACGTCGTCAAAGTCGAGGCCCTCGTCCGGATCGAGGTCGAAGGTGACCTGTTCGGGCGTGTCCGGATCGCCCGGGCGACAGCCCCAAGGATGCAGCTCCAGACCACCGGCCTGACCGATAGCGACCAGACCACCGACGTCCTCCACGCCGACATAGGGCTTGCGCTCTTTCACGTCGATCAGCTTCAGCCGCGGATTTGAACCGGGCATGGCGTGGCGCTGGAAGAACCTTTGGCCCTCGATACCGTCCGGTGCGCGGACAATGGAGACGGGGCGGTCGGCCACGTAAGGCAGGATGCGGTCGGCGACCCTCTCATAGTAGCGGGCCAGATCGGCCTTGGTGATCGCCGGGCGCCCGTCGAAAGAGGGCCACAGCACCTTGTCGGGGCTGGAGATCGTCACGCCGGCGACCACCAACCGGCCTTTCGTCGTCGCCGCGCCCGGCACGCGTATTGAGGCCGTCTTTTCGCTCGCCTTCGGTTTCGCAGGAGCTTGGGGTTGCTCCGTCACCTCGGCGGCAGGCTTGTCCTGTCGCAAGCCCTTGAACGCCGCCTGCCGCAGCGTGCCGCTGTCCGTGTAGCCGCCGTGCTCGATCTCGGCGACCAGCACCGGCTTGACCCAGTGGACGGTATGCGGCCCGGCGCGGCGTTTGGGGGCCTCCTTGCCGATGAAGGGACTCTCGTCGGCGGCGACCGCCTTCAGCGCCGGCTCCAGCGTCTTCAGAACGGCGGCGGGATAGCCGGTCCCGACCCGGCCCAGATGACGCAGGCCGTTCCGCTCCCGCACCCCCACGATCAGGGAGCGGAAGCGGTTTCCCTCGGCGGTCCAGCCGCCGATCACCACCTCATCTCCGCCCCGGCATTTGGACTTCACCCAGCTCGACGACCGACCCTCCCGGTAGGAGGCGTCCAGTTTCTTGGAAATGACGCCTTCCAGATCCATTCGACAGGCGCTCTGCAAGACCGCCTGACCGGTCGAGCCGAAGTGATCGACATAGCGGATGCGTCGGCGCGCGGCCTTCGGTATGCGGTCGATCCAGGCCTGCAGCCGCGCCTTGCGGTGCGACAGCGGCAGGTCGCGCAAATCCTCCGGCCCCTCGAACAGCAGGTCGAAAGCGAAGTAGACCAGTGAAGCGGTCTTTTCGTCCGAGATGGCCGTTTGCAGGGCCGAAAAGTCCGGTCGGTGATCGCTGTCCAACGCGCACAGCTCCCCATCGATCACGGCGTCCGGCCAGCGCGCGGCGTCCTCGGCCAGCTCCGGGAATTTCGCGGACCAGTCCAGCCCCTTGCGGGTCCGGACGGTCGCCCGGGCGCCACCTGTAGCGACCTGCATGCGGTAGCCGTCGAACTTGATCTCGTGCACCCAACCTGGCCCGCCCGGCGGATAGTCGACCGGTTTGCACATCTGCAGCGGCACGAAGGCGTGAGGCTTCCTCGCCTTCGCGGTCACGGCCGCCCGCGCCTTGGGCTTGGCCGGACCCTTGCGCGCGACCGGCTTCGACGATGTCCACTGTTTCGCCCCGTCAGCGATCTCGGCGAGGCTGCGGCCCGTGATGACGGAGGCGTCGATCTCCATGTTCGCATCGCCCTCGCCGGGGACGGCCTGCTCATCCTTCTCCTTGATCAGCAGCCAGTTGTTCCGCTTCGACGGCTTGCCGCGATCGGATTTCAGCCGCACCAGCGCCCAGCCGCCCTTCAGCCGCTCGCCGTCCAGCCACATCTTCAGCGAGCCCTTGGCGAAGTCCGCTTCCAGCGTTTCCGGTGCCTGCGGGCTCCAGGTCCCGGCGTCCCACATCTGAACGGTCCCGGCGCCGTAGTTACCCGACGGGATGGTCCCTTCGAAGTCGCCGTAATCCAGCGGATGATCCTCGACCTCGACCGCCAATCGTTTGACCGCCGGATCGCGCGACGGGGCCTTGGTCACCGCCCAGGATTTCAGGACGCCGTCGAACTCAATGCGGAAGTCATAGTGCAGCCGGGTCGCCGCATGTCTTTGGATCAGATAGCGTAGCGGAGCGCCCCTGCCCTTGCGTCCCTTCAGGCCCTTCGGCTCCGGCGTCGCCTCGAACCGGCGCTTCTTTCGATAGGTCTCCAGCTCTCCGCGCATCCGGGTCTTCCTCAAGGGTCAAGGCGGACTCAACGCGGGCGGAGGCGGTTGGATCAGAGCCTGCTGGAACGGAGCGGCGGGCCCGCGGTTTGAAGCGCATGTCCGCCACCCTCGTCGCCAACATCATCGGTACGCTTGCCGCTCTGTGCTCGATCACCAGTTTCGCCCCGCAAGCAATCAAGATCTGGCGCGAGAAGGACGCCTCCGCCGTCTCGCTAAAGACCTATTCACTGACCGTCAGCTGCTTCGTGCTGTGGGTGGTCTATGGCCTGCTGATCAAGGCCTGGCCGCTGATCGTCGCCAATGGGTGCGCCCTTGTCATGGCCAGTCTGGTGCTGGCGATGAAATGGCGTTTCCGCTGAACGGAACACCTGCGGATGGCTCCGGTTGTCACTGCCCGTCCCCACCCGATGAGCGCCGAGATGACTGACACCCCCGTCCTTCAGGACCCCCGAGACCAGTATCCGAAGCCGCCGTTCCCCGAGCAGCCCCAATCGGCGCCCGGCTTGGCCCGCAGGATGGAGCCCCGGCCGGACCACGGCGAAGACAGCTATGTTGGTTCCGCCAAGCTGAAAGGGCGGCGCGCCCTGATCACCGGGGGCGACTCCGGGATAGGCCGCGCCGTGGCCATCGCCTATGCGCGTGAAGGCGCCGATGTGGCCATTTCATACCTGCCGTCCGAGGAAGCCGATGCTGCGGAAGTGATCGCCCTGATCGAGAAGGCCGGCCGCAAGGCGCTGGCCCTGCCCGGCGACATCACCGATGAGGACTGGTGTCGCGAACTGGTCGAGCGGACCGTCTCGACATTCGGCGGTCTCGATATTCTCGTCGTCAACGCCGCCAGCCAGCAGTATCGGGAGAGCGTGGAAGAGGTCACGACCGAGGACTTCGACCGGACCATGAAGACCAACCTCTATGCGCTGCACTGGATCGCGCAGTCGGCGACCCCGCATCTGAAGCCGGGCGCGGCGGTCATCACCACCGCCTCGATACAGGCCTATGAGCCGTCAGCCATCCTGCTGGACTACGCCACCACCAAGGCCGGGATCGTCGCCTACACCAAGGCGCTGGCGAAACAGCTGATCGAAAAGGGCGTCCGCGCGAATGCGGTCGCGCCCGGTCCGTTCTGGACCGTCCTTCAGCCCTCCGGCGGACAGCCGATGGAGGCGGTGAAGTCGTTCGGCGAGCACAGCGCCTTCGGTCGCCCGGGACAGCCGGTCGAGATTTCGCCGGTCTATGTCCTGCTCGCCTCCTCCGCCGCCAGCTTCACCACCGGCGAGGTCTATGGCGTCACCGGCGGCGCCGGGATCGCCTGACACATGGCGAAGTCGAAAGCCACGGGCGCGGCGCCCGACCCGCGCAAGGGCATGCCATCCCCGAAGCTGACGGAAGCCGACTTCACCGAGCGCTACCTTAGCCAGTTTCGGGACCCTGCCTTCGCTCCGATGCAGGAGGCGCTGGACAAGGTCGCCGCCATCGCGTGGGAGGCCTATTGCGACGGTCGCAAGTCACCGGTGACCCGCAAGGCGGGCAAGGGCTATGCCGATCCGGACTACGACCTGTCCGAAGACTGGATCAACGCCAGGGCCATGATCGATGAAGCGCAGGCGCGGTTCGAGGATGAGAAGGGTCCATTGCGAGTGCTGCTGGTCAACGGGTCATCGCGCTCGGAACACACCTGCCCCGGCGAGATGTCCAAAAGTTTCCGGCTGGTCTCGTCGGCGCAGCAGGTCCTTGAGAAGGCGGGGGTCGAAACGAAGGTGCTGGATCTGTCGCGGCTTGCCAGCGAGTACGGGCGCGACATCCACCCCTGCAAGGCCTGCTTCTCGACTGCGGCGGCGCTCTGTCACTGGCCATGCAGTTGCTACCCCAACTATTCGCTGGGGCAGGTCCACGACTGGATGAACGACATCTACCCGATGTGGGTCGAGGCGCACGGCGTCTTCATCGTCACGCCGGTGAACTGGTATCAGGTGTCCAGCCCGATGAAGCTGATGATGGACCGGCTGGTCTGCGCCGACGGCGGCAACCCGGATCCGACCCTCACGCAGGGCAAGGACGCCGGGCTGGCCAAGGCCGAGGAATTGAAGGGCTGGGCCTATCCCCGCCATCTGCAGGGTCGGGTGTTCTCTGTCGTCGTGCACGGCGATGTCGAAGGCGCCGAGAACGTCCGGCGGTCGGTATCGGACTGGCTGAAGTTCATGAAGTTCACGCCCGCCGGGCCGGACGCGGAGATCGACCGCTACATCGGCTACTGGGAACCCTACGCCACCAGTCATGAGGCGCTGGATCGCGACACGGACATGCAGGCCGAGGTGAGGATCGCCGCCGAACAACTGGCGAGAGCGCTGAAGGCGCGTCGGGCCGGGAAATTGGTGACGACTTACGAGGGTCTTGAGAGCCCACGCCAGAAGTAGAGGCTCACGGCTCGGACCACCCCACAACAGCAAGGGAAGCGCCTGCGGGGTCGCGGTCAAAGTGCAGCCAAGCCTTGGCGTGTCCCCGCGCCGGCACATAGTCTAGCGTCACGGTGGAGGGCGAGGCGCCCTCCACCGTTCCGACCACATTCACGGCGGCCGCCGTGTCGCGACCGCTGTTGGACACCTCGATTTCCGCCAGATAGCCGCCCGCCGAGGGCGTTACCGTCGCAATCCGCGCACGAAGAACAGGCGGGGCCGACGGCTGCAGGGCTTCCCACACGACGACGCCGATGACGGCGAGGGTCACGACACCGCCAATGGCCGCCATGGTCCATTGCAGAACAGGACGGGTTTCGACGGCAGCCTTGGCTTTTTGAGGTCGGGCCATGATTACACCAGCAGACGGGCCGCCGCCGCGCCGATGGCGGCGGGAAAGCCCAGGACAATGACACTCTGGACCATGCCGGGCAGCCAGTGACCATCCATGCGTCCGAAAACGAACAGGACGAACAGGCTGACCGCCAGCGCGATCGCATAACCCGGCAGGGTGAAATGGAAGAAGGCCTTGACCGGATGGTCTGCCTCCTCCTGCCCTGCGAAACCGGCCCGGAACACGATAAGGTGCAGCAGGCCGAGGGACAGCAGGATCAGCCCCAGCGCGTGCAGCGGCGTCGCCTTGTAGGCGATCAGGACCATCTCCTCCGTCGGAGCGACATTCAGACCGAGGAACAGGGCGCCGGCGGCCATCAGGAACAACTCGCCAGTATAGGATGCGCTCCCCTCATCCGTCTCCCCGCCGCCCGCGCCCGCCAGCTGTCTTCGCGCCAGCAGCGCGCCCATGGCGCCCGGTATCGCCTGCAAGGTCACCATGCCGATGAAGCCCGTCAGTGACGTGTCTCCCCGCACGACCCCGAACAGGGTGAGCAGTCCCGCGGCGGTGCCGAAACCGACCGCCAGAGCGACCGCCGTATCCAGACTGTCGTTGAGAAGACCTCTCCGGTCGGAGAACCCCGCATAGTGGGCGAGCCCGAGAAGAAGCGGCAGGCCCGCTGCAATGAAGGCCAGCAGCCGCCAGCGATCTATGGCGACACCCTGCGACCACATCTCCATGGTCATCAGCAAGGGAATGCTGAACAGCAGGGCGCCGCCGAAGGCCCGGCCCAGATCGTTGAGGTAGCTCGCGCTCCTCGCCCGGGCGGCCGCGGTCGCCATCAGCCCGCCGGAGCGACCCGCCACACGGTGTTGGACAGGTCGTCGGCGATCAGCAGGATGCGACGTTGCGGATCGAAGGTCACCCCGACCGGGCGACCGCGCGCCTTGCCGTCCGCGAGGAAGCCGGTCACGAAGTCGACGGGCTGGCCGACCGGGCGGCCATTGCTGAAGGCGACCCAGCTGACCTTGTAGCCGGACAGGTCCTGCCGGTTCCAGCTGCCGTGCTCACCGATGAAGGCGCCTTGGCTGAAGCCACCGCCGAAGCCGCCGTTGGTGGCGAAACTCAAACCCAGCGCAGCGACGTGTGAGCCCAGCGCATAGTCGGGGGCGACGGCGCGTTCCACCAGATCGGGACGCGCCGGACGGACGCGCGGATCGACGGTCTTGCCCCAGTAGCTGTAGGGCCAGCCGTAGAAGGCGCCGTCGCGCACTGAGGTAAGATAGTCGGGCACCAGTTCCGGCCCGAGTTCGTCCCGCTCATTGACCACCGCCCACAGCTGGCCGGAGGTCGGTTCGATGGCAAGGGCGGTCGGGTTTCGGATACCGGTGGCGATCGTTCGACGCGCGCCGGTCAGGCGGTCGATCTCCCAGACCACCGCCCGCTCCTCCTCCACCGACATGCCGCGCTCGCCGACATTGCTGTTGGAGCCGATGCCCACATAGAGCTTGGTCCCGTCAGCGCTGGCGGTCAGGGACTTCGTCCAGTGATGGTTCACCTCGGCCGGCAGGCGGGTCAGGACTTCGCCCGGCGCGGTGATCCGGGTCTGCCCCTCCTGATAGGGAAAGCGCAGCAAGGCGTCCTGATTGGCGACGTAGAGATTGCCGTCCACGAAGGCCAGGCCGTAGGGCGCGTCGAGGTTCTCTATAAAGACTGTCCGGACTTCCGGCGTACCGTCGCCGTCAGCGTCCCGCAGCAAGGTGATCCGGTTTCCGCCCTTCACCGATGACTTGCCGCGCGCCTTGATGACGCCCGCGATCACGTCCTTGGGCCGCAGCTTGGGCGCCTTGCCGCCCGACCCTTCCGCGACAAGGATGTCGCCGTTGGGCAGCACCAGCATCTGGCGCGGGATTTTCAGGTCCGTCGCCATCGCCGTGATGCGGAAGCCCTGCGGGACAGTCGGCGCCTCGCCGTCCCAACCGGCGGGCGACGCGATCTTCATCGGCGGGATCAGGGTCTCATTGCGGTTCGGCAGCTCCGGGTTCGGTCCGGTCTGGTTCAGGTTTTCCGCAGGCCGACCACAGGCGGTGACGGCGACGGCGAGGGTCAGGGCGGAGGTGGCGAGCAGGCGGCGCATCATCGGGCTCCCTCCCGGATAGCCTGGGCGTTTCCAATCCAGGCGGCGGCGAGGGCCAGGACGGTGCAGACGATGGACATCAGCAGACCGGCGGCGCCGACCGAGCTCCAGCCATCTCTGCTGTGCTGGAGCGAGTTGAGGAAGCCGATGACGAAGGCAGCGGCGAGCAGACCCGCCAGTAACAGGGCAGAGGTTCGCTCCGGCGTCCGCCACTGGAAAATCAGACTGATCAACGCCCACGCCAGAAGAACGCCCGCGAAAAGCTCGCCGCCCGCGATCAACCAGGCAGAGAAGTTGGTCCACTGGATCACCTCGGTCCTCAGATAGGCGATGTCGCTGACCAGCCCCCCGGCGAACAAGGCCGCTGGAAAGCCGAGAAGGACGGATCTGGCGGTCTGCAGCGGTCTCGCCGCTGGTCCGTGGGAGGGCATGCCTAAATCGTTCCTGTTCAGCCTGTGCCGTGAGCCAACCCGCCGGACGCCGTTTCGTTGCCGTATTTGGGGAACCACCCGCAAGTTCGAACCCTTCTCAAAGCGAAGCCGCCGAGGGGAAGCGCCATCATCCGTCCGCTGATCGAGTCCGTGTCATGACGCCCGACGCCCTGACCTGGCTTCCGTACTGCGGTCCGGCTCCGGCGGCCGGCGAATGGCGCTGGAATCTCGACCCGCTGCTTCTGACCGCGCTGCTCACGACGGCGGCGCTTCTTCTGTGGCGCGGACAAGGTCGGCCCCGAACACTCGGCCTGATCGCGACGGTGGTGCTGGGCGTGATCTTCGTCTCCCCATTGTGCGCGACCAGCTCCGCGCTGTTTTCAGCGCGGACGGTGCATCACGTCCTCTTGGTCGCCGTCGCCGCCCCGCTGCTGGCGTGGAGCCTGCCCTTTGGCCGGACCGGCTCGCTGTCTTTGGCGACGGCGGTTCAGGCGGTTGTCTTCTGGGCCTGGCATGCGCCCTCCGCCTACGCCGCCGCCCTGTCCAGCGACGCCGTCTACTGGCTTATGCAGGCCAGCCTTCTGGCCAGCGCCGTCTGGTTCTGGGCAGGGGTGCGCCGCGCCTCGGCGCCGTCGGCCGTCGGCCACCTGCTCGTCGCCATGGTCGCCATGGGGCTTCTCGGCGCACTGCTCACCTTCGCCGACGACGCCCTTTACGCGCCTCACCTGCTGACCACCATGGCATGGGGGCTGACCCCGCTGGAGGATCAGCAGGCGGCCGGCCTGATCATGTGGGCGCCGGCGGCGGCCATCTATCTGGCGGCCGCGCTGATCATCCTGGGGCGCTGGATCGGTCCGGACCGTCCGGTCGTGCGCGTGGATCAGACCGCGTGATCAACCGCCTCATCGGGAACATCCTTGAATGGGCCGCGGGCCACCACGACGAGCGCCGTTATTCGCCCGTGGCCATCGTCTTTCACTGGACGATGGCGGCCCTGATCGTTTTCCAGCTGTTCTGGGGCTGGTGGATGGGACGCCTGCCGGTCGGGGGCGAGAAGGTGGCGGCGCACAGCCTTCACTACGCCGTCGGCGTGCTGATGCTGGTGCTCGCCATGGGGCGAGGCGCCTGGCGCCTGCTGGCGCCCGGGCCGATCAACGACGCCGACAAACCGGGCTGGGAAAGCAATGCCGCAACGGTCACCCACTACCTGTTCTACACCTGCCTGTTCGGCCTGCCCCTGACCGGTTGGGCGATGGTCTCGGCCACCGAGCGCGAGCAGAGCCTGACCCTGCTGGGCCTCGTCGCCTGGCCCCTGATGCCGTTCCAGGACCTGGACAACGTCACACGCTGGCGGATCGAGGCGGTGACGGAATGGATGCACTGGGGCCTGATCGTCACCCTGCTGCTGCTCATTCCCCTGCACATCGGCGCTGCGCTCAAGCACCAGATCATCGATCGGGACGACGTACTCCACGGGATGCTTCCGGTCGTGCCGCAGCCGAAGCGGCGGCGGACGCGCTGGCAACGTCGGTATCGGGCGGTCGAGCAGCGGGTGCGTGCTCTAGCCAGGCGGCGATTTGGGCTATCTCGGCGTCGGTGAGGTTCCTTACGGCGTCGGTCATCACGCCGCGCGGGTCGTTCCGCCGCTTCCTTTCCTGCCAGCGATGAAGTTGATCCACCGTATAGGCCGCGGGCTGACCCGCGATGGCCGGATTTCCGAAGCCCACGCCCCGTCCATCCGCGCCGTGACACGACGCGCAACGAGCCACGCCCCGCGACGCGTCCCCGGTCAGATAAAGCGCAGGCGGCGGACCGACGGTCGCCCGCGCGGGCGGCGCGGGCATGTCCGCATAGAAGCGCGCCACCGCCCGGCGGTCGCCGTCGTCCAGCCAGCGCGCCACTTCCCGCATGACCACATCCTGCCGAACGTCCCTGGCGTAGTCCTCCATCTGCTTCTGCAGATAGCCCGCGTCCAGCCCGGCCAGGCGCGGCACGCTGACGCCGTCGCCTTCTCCAGCCAGACCATGGCAACTGAAACAGGCGTTGGCCGGGCCGCCCTCTCCCCCGCCCATGGCGATGATCTGGCCGGTCTCGGTGAAGGCCGCGCCCGTCTGGTTGGAGGGGGGCGCGCAGGCCGCGAGCGGCAGCAGGAGGAGGGTCAGGAGTGAGAAACGCACCCGGAGCGAACACCGTCCGACCGCCACGGTTCCGCTCCGGGGGAACCGTGGCCATGGGAGCGGGTTAGCTCCCAGACGAAGCAGGGGCGCAATGAAAGCTTTCGACAACCGACAGGGACCGGCGTGAGGTGGGGCGTGATCGCCCTGACCGCCCTTCTGTGCGCCTGCGCGGACAAGAGCGAGCCTCCGCGCGCCCTTATGGGCGCGGACGCCGCCCGGGGTGTGCGGGTGATTGAGCGCGTTGGATGCGCCGCCTGTCACGACACGCCAGGCGTCGGATGGCCGAAAGGGCTGGCCGGGCCTTCGCTGCACGGCTTCGCCGACAGCCCGCTGATCGCGGGACAGTTCCCGAACAGGCCGGACCAGTTGGTCCGCTTTCTGAAGGACGCGCCGTCGATGGCGCCCGCCACCGCCATGCCCGCCATGCCGCTGACCGAAGCCGAGGCCCGAGACGTGGCCGCCTACCTGTACACGCTCCATGACTAGAGCCGCAGCGGACGGAACAGCGGCCTGGCCGCCGCCTGCGCTGGATCCGGCGGGACCCTTCGCCGAGCCGCTGAACACCCTGTCATGGGTGCTGTTCGCCATGGCCGGCTCGGTCTTGCTGATCGTGCTGGCGGCGCTGGGCGTCGCGCTGTTCGGCCCCCGACGCTGGCGCGAGCGGCTGGGCGGGCGCAAGCTTGTCTGGATCGGCGGTTTCGCCTTCCCCGTCGTGGTCCTGACCGCCCTGCTCATCTACGGTCTCGGCCTGACCAGTCACCTGACGCAGGAGCCCGGTCCCGACGAAATGCGCGTGCGCGTCACCGGCGAGATGTGGTGGTGGCGCATCGCCTATCTGGACGGCGAAGGTCGTGAAGCCTTCCAAGACGCCAACGAACTGCACATCCCCACGGGCCGTCCCGTGGTGATCGAACTGGACTCCGCCGACGTCATTCACAGCTTCTGGGTTCCGCGTCTGTCGGGAAAGGTCGACATGATCCCCGGACGCCGCAACCTGATCCGGATTCAGGCCGACGCCCCCGGAGCCTATGGCGGACAGTGTGCTGAATACTGCGGCGGGCCGCACGCCCTGATGGGCTTTGTCGTGGTGGCGCATGAGCCGGCGGCCTACGCGGCATGGCGCGCCCGGCAAACCGCGCCCTCTCCCGCAGCCCTTCAGCCGACCATCGGCTCACAGGTCTTCGCCCGCGCCGGATGCGGCGCCTGCCACAGTGTCGCCGGCACGGCCTTCAACGGTCAGGCTGGCCCTGACCTCAGCCACGTCGGCTCACGGCGCACGCTCGGCGCGGGCATTCTTCCCAACAACCAGGGCACGATGGCGGGCTGGATTTCGGACAGCCAGTCGATCAAGCCCGGCAACCGCATGCCGGCCTATCCCGTGCTGACCGGCGAGGAACTGCGCGAGGTTTCCGGCTGGCTCGAGAGCCTGAAGTGAGCCGCGAGTTCGAGAGGGAAACGGGGTTCGACACCACCCTGTACGAGCAATTCCCCACCACCGGGCCTCGTCCGGAAGGCGAGGTCGAGGAACTGGAACGCATCTGGTGCCACCCTAAAGGCTGGCAGTGGATCACCGCGATCAACAACAATTTCGTCGGCGTCTACTATGTGGGCGCGGCCATGTTGTTCTTTGTACTGGCGGGCGTCCTTGCGGTCCTGATGCGGACCCAGCTGGCCGTGCCGATGGCGGGCGTCCTTCCGGCCGAGACCTACAACCAGATCTTCACCGTGCACGGCACGATGATGATGTTCCTGTTCGCCGTTCCCGCCGTCGAGGCGCTGGCGGTGCTGCTTCTGCCCCAGATGCTGGGCGCGCGGGACCTGCCCTTCCCGCGCCTCAGCGCCTACGCCTTCTGGGCCTATCTGATTGGCGGACTGGCCTTCTTCTGCTCCCTGTTCTTCGGTCTCGCGCCGAACGGCGGCTGGTTCATGTACCCGCCGCTCAGTTCGACCGCCTTCTCGCCCGGGATCAACGCTGACTTCTGGCTCCTTGGTATCGGCTTCATCGAGATTTCCGCCATCGCCGGAGCCGTCGAGATCATTGTCGGCGTGCTGCGCAACCGCGCGCCCGGCATGACGCTGGACAAGCTGCCCATCTTCGCCTGGGCCATGCTGATCTTCGCCGGGATGATCATCATCGCCTTCCCGTCGGTGATCCTCGCCACCACCCTGATGGAGCTGGAGCGGGTCTTCGGCTGGCCGTTCTTCGACCCGCTCAAGGGCGGAGACCCGATGCTGTGGCAGCACCTGTTCTGGTTCTTCGGCCACCCCGAGGTCTACATCATTTTCCTGCCCGCCGCGGGGGCCATGTCGACCATGATCCCGGCTATCGCGCGCACGCCGCTGGTCGGCCACAACGCCGTGGTTCTGGCCATGCTGGCCACCGGCTTCATCAGTTTCGGCGTGTGGGCGCACCACATGTTCACCACCGGCATGCCGACCATCTCGACCAGCTATTTCTCGTCGGCGTCAATGGCAGTGTCGGTGCCCGCGGGCATCCAGGTCTTCGCCTGGATCGCCACCATCGCGGCGGGCAAGATGCGCTTCACCACCTCCGGCCTGTTCGTCACCGGCGCCATCATCACCTTCGTCATGGGCGGTCTGACCGGGGTGATGGTCGCCATGGTCCCGTTCGACTGGCAGGCCCACGACAGCTACTTCATCGTCGCCCACCTGCACTATGTGCTGATCGGCGGGATGGTCTTCCCCTTCTTCGCCGCCATCTACTACTGGCTGCCCATGTCGTCGACACGCCCGCTCAGCGAGCGGATGGGCAAGTGGGTGTTCTGGCTGATGTTCACGGGCATGCACGTGACCTTCCTGCCCATGCACCTCAGCGGGTTGATGGCCATGCCGCGCCGCGTCTTCACCTATCTTCCCGGACGTGGGCTGGAGCTGCCCAACCTGATCTCCAGCATCGGCACGGCGATCACGGCGCTGGGCGTCCTCCTCTGGATCATCGACATGATCCGCAACTTCCGCCCCTTCGGCGACAAGGACAGCGGCGATATCCACGGCTCACCCGGGCTCGAATGGCTGCCGACCGGCCTCTACTCGGTCCGCTCGATTCCGGTCGTGAAAAGCCTCTATCCCCTGTGGGAGCAGAAGAACCTCGCCCGCGACGTCGAAGCCGGACGCTACTTCCTGCCGAACGCTCCAACCGGCGCGCGGGAGACCCTGGTCACCTCCACCCTCAACGCCGAGCCGCAATACCTGCAACGGATGCCGTCGCCCTCCCCCTGGCATGTCTGGGCGGCGATCTTCACGGCGGGTCTGTTCCTGCTGCTGACCGTGCAGGCCTATGTCGCCTCGGCGATCAGCGGCGTTCTGGCCGTCTGGTGCATCATGCACTGGTGCTGGATGCTGGATCGCCCGCGCATCGCCGAGACGGTCGATATCGGCGGCGGCGTTCGGGTGCCGACCTATATGAGCGGCCCGTCCAGCCACGGCTGGTGGGCCATGGTCATCACCCTGATCGTGGCGGGCATGATCGCCCTTCTGGCGGGCTTCAGCTACGTCTTCCTGTGGAGCCGCAACCCGCAGGACTGGATCGCCCCTCCGCCGGCGACGGGTCTCTACCTTACCGTTGGAGCCAACCTCATCGGCGCCCTCCTCGCCTGGCTGTCGTGCAGGGTGCTGTCACTGGACCGCCCCCGCAGCCCGGTGATCGCGACCCTGCTGATGCTGCTGGCGGCCGCCGCCTTGGGCGCGGCGTGGTGGACCGATCTGAACGGCTGGATCGACGCCGGTCTCAAGGCCTCGGCCACGGGTCAGGGCGCCACGGTCTTCGCCCTGTTGTCCTGGCACGGCTTCTTCATGGGGATCGTCGCCCTGATGGCGCTGTACGCGGTTTTGCGACTGCTGTTCGGCCACGTCGAGGCGCGTCGCCCCTCAACCTTCCAGTTGATCGCCCTGTTCCTCACCTACTCCGCCGGTCAGGGCGCGTTTTCCGCCGCCCTCACCGCCCTCTTCCCGGGCGCGCCATGAAGACCTGGATCTGGATGACCGGCGGCCTGATTGTGTGGGCCTTTCACTTCATCGGCGTCTATCTGATCTCCAGCGTCGCCGACGTCGTAGCGACGGCCGACGATGTACGCTGGCGCATGGCCGGCCTGGCCTTCAGCGGGGGGTGCACCCTGCTTGCCGCAACGCTGCTATGGGCGGCCGTCACACAGTTGCGCCGCCGGGGCTCCGGATTTTCAGACCAGGTCTCGGCCTTCGGCTCCGCCGTTTCCCTGATCGCCGTTGCATGGCAGGCGCTGCCGACCGTGATCGGGCACTGACGGCGATCGCCGTCCGCCGGACCCTCGACGCCCTCGCAGACAGTCCGCTTCTTCGCCCAGGCGCCCGAACGCGGAAGCGTTACAAGACGACTTCGACGACACGCGATGTCGGTCGGTCCGCAATCGGTCGGACTTCGCCATGAGACGAAATCAAAGGCTTGCGAGGCGCCATCTCAAACAAGTTGCGAACACTCACCCTTCACTAGCAAAAGTTGCAGGCTTGGGCTATCGAGGCATTCCGGGCGCGGCGGCGCTCGGGACGATATGACGCGTTGTTCCTCGGGGGGTGGATCAATGAGTAATCTGGCCGGCAAGGCCTATGCCATGAATGTCGTGACGCCCATGCGGCCGGGCGCGACGTGGATCAACACCTTCATCTTCATGCTCTCGCGCGCCCTGCCGGGCACCCTCAGCGGCCTGCTCGGGCTCGGCTTCATCCATTTCGCGCGCTGGGTGATGATCCGTCGCGATCAGTGGCCGCAGTTGGGCCAGCCCCCGGCGAAGCTGTCCAACGACTACATGCTGTTCTGCAGCAACTTCAACGGCACCTGGGACCAGTACATCGACGCCTTCGCCGACGGGATTCCGGGCGGGCTGGACCTGTTCTGGTATTCGAGCACCAAATACCCCAACTCGATCCCGGTCACCCCATTCAAGAACTACATCCGCGCCAATCAGGTCGACACCAACTATTATTATAACGCGACGCCGGGCAGCGGGCAGCGGGATATCAAGCTGGCGCTGAAGCTGTCGCACGATCTGGCCGCGGTCGCCGCGAAGGCCGGGGGGCTGAGCGACGCCGAGCTGGCCTCGGCGTTCGAACGGCTGCTGATCGCCAATCAGGGCGGGCTGGGCTCGCCGGGCTACGCCCCGATCGCGAGCTGTGACACCGCCGCCGCCGACCGCAACCGCGCCGATGCCGAGCTGGGTCTGTGGGGCGAGGGCGGCACCGGTCCGATCGAGGCCGAGCGCACCCTGGAACCGATCGCACAGGATGTCGTCCTCGCGTCCAGCGCGAACGAGGACGAGGCCGTCAGGGCCGAGGTCAGGGCCGCGGTCGCCGCCGCTCTTAACGTTACGCCGAACGCCGGCGAACCGCCCCATGCGCCGGAGCCGCCGCCGGAAACGCCCGTCCGGAAGGAGGAAAGAGCCGATGGCTAATATCGACGTCAGCACCTACTTCTTCACGGCGGCCGTGCCGGTGTGCAACGAGGGGGTTGTCGAGCATCGCAGCCTGACGGGCGCGAAGGGCGTGATCAAAAGCTCGCCCATCCACATCGTGCGCGAGATCCTCGAGACCCTGCCCACGGCGCTGCAATCCCATGCGACCGAGGAGATCGGGCTGAACAGCCCTTTCTCCCGCAATCTGCGCACCCATTTCACGCGCTTCGTGATCCTCGATCAGCCGAACTTCAACGGCCGCGACCACAGCAATGCGCTGGTCAACGCGGTGATGAAGGTCGACCTGCTCGCCGCCCAGCCGGTGGATCAGATCACCTGCCCCTACATCTTCTGGACCATCGATTTCGACCTGCCCGACCCCGCCGGCGCCGGCGAGCCGCGCCGCTATTTCGAGGAGCTGTGGGGCCAGATGGAGCCCGAGCTGCGGTCGATCTTCCAGTACTGCTACGGCTTCGATCAGGTGAAGGACGCGGCGAGTTTCGCGACCTATATCCTGCGGTGCCAGATCGAAACGACGATGCCGTTCCACGATTACTGGTACATCCCGCCGAAGCTGAGCCAGATATCCATCCCCGGACTGGCGCTGATCCCGGGCATCGGCGCGCTGATGCTGCTGGGGTCGCTGATCGCGGGCTTCCTGCGCTGGACCGGCTGGCGCTGGGCGGCGGAGTTCGCCGGCTGGAGCGGCTGGAGCTGGGCGCCTTGGGTCGGGCTGGGGGTGCTGATCCTCGGCCTCCTCATCGACTACTATTGGGTGATGGCGAAGGGCCGGAAGCCCTACCCCGCCTCCCCCGGCGCGGATCTGCGGAATGTGCTGAAGGCGCTGTACCTCCAGCAGGCCTTCACCCGCTTCGCCACGGCGCAGCAGCGCCGGGACCGGACGAAATGGGGCGCCGAGTTCCGCACCTTTCTGACCGCCACCAGACCCGGCGACCTGGACGGGCCCACCCAGCCCCCCGGCGTGATCCGCAGCCAGCCGGGAGATGCGGCATGACCAACGCCACCAACACGCCGTCCTCCGCCACCCTGCTCGACCTCGCCGACATTCAGGGCGGGATTCTGCGGACCTACGGCGACGGCTTCCCCAAGGGGCGAAACTTCTATCTGACCGTGCGCGACGCCCGGAAGGGGCGGGCCTTTGTCGAGGCCCTGCTGCCGAAGATCACCACCGCCGCGCGCTGGAAGGACCCGAAGCGAGACGAGCCGCTGCTGCGCACGCGCAATCCGCGCGTCAAGGATATCGTCCGCGCGCAGGGCGAGCCCGACTATCCGGGTCGCGTTCAGCTGATGAAGCCCAAAGTGACGCTCAATATCGGCTTCACCTTCACCGGACTGCTCGCCCTGGGCGTGCCGACCCGCACCTTGCGCGGCATGCCTGACGACTTCATCGACGGGATGGAGGCGCGGGCGGCCCTGCTGGGCGACGATCCCTTCCTGGACAAGCGCGACGCGGTATGGCGCAACTCGAAGGGCGACAGGCGCGTCCATATCCTGCTGACGCTCTACGCCCAGCAGAACCCCGACGGCACGGCCTGCCCCGAACTGAAAGCCGAGACCGACGCCATCGTCGCGCTCTGCAAGAAATCGAGGGGCGGGGTCGTTCTGCTCGACGGGGTCGGCCCCGACAACGCGCAATGGCAGGACCTGTCCGCGGTGATGCGGCAGGACGGCGAGAACTGGTGGCCGACCAACAAGGAGCATTTCGGCCTGTCAGACGGCTTCGGCGACCCGGTCTTCTCCGGCCAGTTCTCGGGTGAGGCCGAGCAGGTCCGCGTCGCGGGCGGGGGCAAGCTGGTCTATGACCCGAAGAAGAAGACGTACAAATGGGAGCCGCTGGCGACCGGCGAGTTCCTGCTCGGCTACCCGGACGAGGCGCAGGAAATTCCGGGCGCGGCGATGCCGATCGCCTTCAGCCGCAACGGCGCCTTCATGGCCTATCGCAAGCTGCACGAGGCCGTCGGAACCTTCAACCGCTACATCGACGAGCAGGCCGGACGCTACGCCAGGATATTCCACGTTCCCAAGGCGGAGGCGGTGGAGACGATCAAGGCCAAGATGGTCGGCCGATGGGAGGACGGCGTCCCGCTGACCATCGCGCCGACCTACGCCGACTGGCAGCGTTTCCGCGCCGACCTCGACAAGGCGCGGGCGGAGAAGAACAAGGCCAGGCTGGCCGAGATCGCGCTGAAGTTCACCAACTTCACCTACGCCTCCGATCCGGCGGGATCGAAATGCCCGGTCACCTCGCACCTGCGCCGCGCCAATCCGCGCGACGGACTGGGGCCGACCTTCACCGCCGACGGCCTGTCAGGCGACGGCAGCGCGATCATCAACCGCCGTCGCATCCTGCGTCGCGGCCTGCCCTATGGTCAGTATGACGCCAACGCCCCGACCGATGACGGCGACCACGGCATCATCTTCATGGCGATCTGCACCAATCTGTTCCGCCAGTTCGAGTTCGTGCAGCAGCAGTGGATGCAGTACGGGCTGGACTTCAACGCGGGCAGCGACACCTGCCCGGTGATCGGGAACCATCCCAAGGCGGAGGAGCCCAAGATGGTGATCCCGGTCGATCCTGAAGTCGGCAAGCTGCCCTTCATCTGCGACCGCGTTCCGCAACTCGTGGAGCCGCGCGGCGGGGACTATTTCTTCCTGCCCAGCATGACCGCCCTGCGGATGATCGGGATGGGGATCATCGACCCGACCTGACCCAACTAGGCCCTCCGGAAAAGGCGCGCGCGATGCAATGGCTGTTCAACCTGCCGACCGTGATCTGGCGCCGGCTGATGCTGCTCGTTCAGGGGCTCCGGGCCCTGCTCTGGCTGATCGCCGCGGGCATCGGCGCAGTGTTCGGCAAGGGCGGGACGATCACGAGCCGGCTCGGCGCCGCCATCGGCGGGCCGAAGGGGCAGCGCATGGTGTTCGCGCTGCTGCGGCTGTTCCAGCCCAATCTGGTGCTCCGGCGGCGGATCATCGAGTCCTATCCCAACAACGGCATCACCGCGATCGCGACCCGACGGGCCGATGTCATCGACATCCTGAGCCGCGAGGCGGATTTCGGCGTGGTCTACGCCCCGCGCATGGAGATGATCACCGCCGGTGAGAACTTCTTTCTCGGGATGCAGGACACCCCTCGCTACACCCGCGACACCTCCAACATGCGGCTGGTGGTGCGGCGCGACGATGTGCCGGAAATCGTCACCCCCTATGTCTCGACCGCCGCCGCCGGGATCGTCGCCATGGCGCCCGGCGCGATCGACGTGCCTCAAGCCCTGACCCAGCCGGTCGCCGCCGGATTGCTGGACCACTATTTCGGCACGCCGGGCCCATCGGAGGCGGCGATCGCCGAATGGACCACCCTGCTGTTCTGGTATCTGTTCATCGACCTGCAGGCCGATCCCGATCTCGATGCGCGCGCCAGAAAGGCGGCGGCGGACTTCCGGGTCTGGATGGACGCCCACATCGCCGAGCGCCGCAAGGCCCCGCACAGGGACGACGTGCTCGGTCGTTGTCTGGCGATGGGCGAGGCCGGCCTGCCGGGGATGAGTGATCGCGACATCCGCAACAATCTGATCGGACTGTTGATCGGCGAACTGCCGACGCTTTCCGCAGCCGCCAATCTGGCGCTCGACGAACTGCTGGATCGACCCGAAGAGTTCGCCGCCGCCTGCGCCGCGGCGCGCGCCGACGACGATCCGGCGCTGTCCGCCCATGTCTTCGAGGCGCTCCGGTTCCGGCCGCTCAACCCCGTCGTCTATCGCCGCGCGATGAGGGACACCACAATCGCCGCCGGCGCACTTCGCCGCCGCAGGATCCGCAAGGACAGCATCGTCATGGCGTCGAACCTGTCGGCGATGTTCGATCCGCTGGCGATACCCGATCCCACCCGATTCCGCACCGACCGGCCGTGGGAGACCTACATGCTGTGGGGCTACGGCATGCACGTCTGCTTCGGCGCGCACATCAACCGCGCGGTGCTGCCCGCCATGCTCAAGCCGCTACTCGCCCGCCCCAACCTGCGCCGCGCGGCGGGCCCCGGCGGGCGGATCGACAAGGCGGGCACACCCTTTCCCCAGCACCTGCACCTGGTGTTCGACACCTGACACGCGCGGGAGCGGCCGGCGGCCTCGACAGCGGCGAGGCGGTTCGGATCGACATGACCGCAAGGCTTCAGAAGACCCGGAACACAACGCCAACCGTAAAACCCGCCTCCGTCTGGAGAGGTCAAAAGCGCTCAAATGCTGTGAGGGCGGTGGCTGGGGAACTAGGACTCGAACCTAGAATGACGGTACCAAAAGCGCGTCGTTTTCCAGCTTTGTCAGGGGGTTGAATGCAAAACCCCGGCCTTTCCGGTCCCGAAACATCAACGAGTTAGCCGATTGGTGAAAAACTCTCCGGCTCCGCGCAGAAGCCAAACTTCCGGTTTCGGCCTGCAACTGAACGTCCGCTTTCGACCCATTGCGGACATCGGCCCTGCCCGGCAGACTTAACAGATGCCGGTTGAAATCATCTGCCGTTCCTGCGGACGCCACCTAACCGGCCCATGCCAATGGGGTACCGAGGCTGACTATGACCGCACCTGCGTTGACCGGATGCCAGCCGTTCCGAAGGGACTGCTGATCCGATTGAGCGCGGAGGACGCTGTTGACGCCGTTCACGCGGACGGGACAGTCGAGCGGAAGGTCTATTCAGAGGCTGGCGCGGTCGCCGCCAATCCCGAAGATATAATCAAAGACGGTTTGGATCGTGCCGGGATCGACAACGGTTGCTGCGGGTCGGATGGCCTCGACGGACCGAACCGGGCGTGTCTTTGCGGTTCGATGGTTGCGACACAGTGGAGCGATTGCTGGACACAAGCTGAAGTCCGTTTTCTCCCTCACGCAGTTCGTGCGTCGGAGAACTCGGAGGTCCGCTAACCACCCTTCAGCGACAATCGGAATGTCGGCTCGCGGCAGCGGCGGGACAACCGGCCTTAACGCAGAGGGTTTGGAAGCGTCACGGCTTCAACTGCAAAACCGTGTTGCAAAACGCCGCCGGATTTCGACTGCGTTTTCAAGGCGGCGGATGGCTGGGGAACTAGGACTCGAACCTAGAATGACGGTACCAAAAACCGGAGTGTTACCATTACACCATTCCCCAGCAGGTCCGGCGTCCCCCGCCCGGAAGCGAGGAGGCGGTCAGATACGCCGGGGCGAAGCGGGACGCAAGAGGGTTTTCGCAGCTTCTTTCATCTCCTTTTCCGGAGCGCTTTCGGGCAAGCGACGGTCGCCGATCGCCGGGTCGCGAACTATTTACCGCGAGGGCTTTTCTCCGCTTGCGGGCGCAAAAACCCGTCGCTATAAGCCCCCTCCTCAAGTCGGAGTGTGGCTCAGCCTGGTAGAGCACTGCGTTCGGGACGCAGGGGTCGGAGGTTCGAATCCTCTCACTCCGACCATTCTTCCCAAGGGTTTCCCGAAACCCCGGAAGCGAGCGAAAGAGCCTCCCTCGGGAGGCTCTTTTCGTTTCAGCCCCCCGACGCTTTCGCCGCCACCGCCGCCAGATGCGCGCCGACGCTTTCGATGGCGCGTTCGCCCAGAGCCTTGCGGTGGGCCAGCAGTTCCGGGGACCCGGCGTCGTAATCGGCCATCAGCTTGCCCACGAAAGCGCCGGACTGAACCTCGTCCAGCACCTCGTCCATCGCCGCCTTTGAAGCGTCGCCGATGATGCGCGGCCCGGTCAGATAGGCGCCGTACTCGGCCGTGTTGGAGATTCGCCCGAACGCTCCGGCGATTCCCTTCTCGAACATCAGGTCTGTGACCAGCTTCAGCTCATAGAAGCACTCGAACCACGCCACCTCCGGCGGATAGCCGGCGTTGACCAGCGTCATGAAGGCCCCGTCGACCAGTTCAGCCACCCCGCCGCACAGAACCACCTGCTCGCCGAACAGGTCGCTTTCGCACTCGTCCTTCATCGTGGTCTCGAGGATGCCCTTGCGGCCACAGCCCAGCGCCGCCGCGTAAGACAGGCCCAGCGCATGGGCGCCGCCGGTGGCGTCCTGCTGCACGCCGAACAGGCAGAAGACCCCCTCCCCGGCCTCGTACAGGTCGCGGATGCGCGGCCCGATTCCCTTGGGCGAGGCCAGAATCACATCGAGGTCGGCGCGCGGCTTCACCAGCCCGAACCGCACCGACAGGCCGTGGGCGAAGATCAGCGCCGCGCCCGGCCGGATGTTGGGCTCCAGTTCGTCGCGCCACAGATCGCGGTGCGCCTCGTCCGAGACCATGACGGCGACCACATCCGCCCCCGTCGTCGCCTCGCCCGCCGTCAGGACGGTGAAGCCGTCGGCCTGCGCCTTCGCCCGCGTGGCCGAGCCCGCCTTCAGCCCGATGACGATGTCGCGCACCCCCGAGTCGCGCAGGTTCAGCGCATGGGTCCGCCCCTGACTGCCGTAGCCGATCACGGCCACCCGCTTGCCGCGGATGATCGAAAGGTCGCAGTCGGCGTCGTGGTAGGCGGGGAGCGGATTGGGTAGGGTCTGGGTCATGAGCACAGACCTACAACCTTCCGACGTCACCGGCTTCTGGAAAGAGGCCGGGCCCGGCAAGTGGTTCGCCAAGGACGACGCTTTCGACGACGTCTTCCGCCGGCGCTTCGCCCACGGTCACATGATGGCGGCGCGGCGAGAGCTGGATCACTGGGCGGACACGCCGGAGGGCGCGCTGGCCCTGCTGATCCTGCTGGACCAGTTCCCGCGCAACACCTTCCGGGGCACGGCCCACCAGTTCGCCACCGATCCATTGGCGCGCCACTTCGCCGAACAGGCGGTCGCGCGGGGCCACCATCTGGCCTTCGAGACAGACCTGCGGAACTTCCTCCTGCTGCCGTTCGAGCATTCCGAGCGGCTGGAGGATCAGGACCGCTATCTGGCGCTGATCGGCGACGACGCGGAGCTGCTGAAATGGGGCCATATCCACCGCGACATCATCGTCCGCTTCGGCCGCTTCCCGCACCGGAACGCGTGTCTGGGCCGGGAGACGACGGCGGAGGAGCAGGCGTTTCTGGATGAGGGCGGGTTCGGGGGGTGAGGCAGCCTGACCAATTCCAAACCGCTCCGATCCGGGCGATGCTCCGGCCAGAGCCGAGGAGTTGACATGCTGCGATTTGCCGAACTTCTGACGGCGCTGCTGGCCTTCTCCGCCGAAGCCTCGGCTCAACAGGCCCCGCCGACGGATCGTCCGGGCGACGCGTACGAACTGGAGTTGCGGGTCCGGACCGAGAGCCAGTCAACGAACGGCTCCAGCAGCACATCGAACTCCGGCGGCGCGCTCGTCGAGCGGGTCGTGGCGGTTCTTCCCGAAGGACTGGAGCTGGAATTCGACCTGCCCGCCGATACAACGCCCGCGGAGCGGGCCCGCGACTGGCAATGGCCCGCCCGCATCCTTTGGTCGGAAAGCGCTCCGGCGCGCCTGCTGAACGGCCCCGAGCTGGAACAGCGCATCGAGGTCTGGCTGAAGACCGGCGAGGTCCCGCGCGAAGCCTGCGGTCGCTGGTTCTTCAGCTGGACAGCCTTCAAGATCGAATGCGACCCAAACGCCGTCCTCGAGACCCTGAAGGTCTATGATCTGCGTTCCGGCGCCCACGGCATTGAAGCCGAGGTCGACCCAGACGCAGTCCGCCGGGAAAAGGCCGAGACGGACGTGGTGGTCGGCGAAATCACCGGAACGCCCGTGACCTTGGAACAGGCCGTGGCCGCCCATGCGTCCGATCAGATTTCCGGGACGGAAACCCTGGTCCGCGAGTCCGATCCCCAAGGACGTCCGATCCGGCAGGTCCGGACGGTCCGCCTGGAGATCATCACGGCGGACGGGGTCGTGGAGCAGAGCACGAGCACCCAAACGGTGACCCGAACGCCCGTCCAGGCACCCTGACCGGACGCCGCTTCCAGTTTCTGTGGGCAAGCGAATCAGGCCGGTGCCGCGAAGCGAGAATCAGCGGCACACTACGTCCCCATGAGCGCCGCTTTTGACCTGATCGATGTACCCGCCGCCCCGGCCGACCATCCGGAGCACCAGTACCTGAATCTGCTGCGCGACATCCTGAACAACGGCGCGCGCCGGGATGACCGCACCGGCACCGGAACGCTGGGCGTGTTCGGCCGCCAGATGCGGTTCGACCTGTCGAAGGGCTTCCCGGTCCTGACGACCAAGAAGCTGCACCTGCGCTCGATCATCGTCGAACTGCTGTGGTTCCTGCGCGGCGAGACCAATATCGGCTGGCTGAAGGAAAACGGCGTCAGCATCTGGGACGAATGGGCCAACGCCGAAGGCGAGCTCGGTCCCGTGTACGGCAAGCAATGGCGTTCGTGGTCCGCCCCCGACGGCCGCGTCATCGACCAGATCGAGAAGCTGGTCCATGGCCTGAAGACCAATCCCAACGGCCGCCGCCACATCGTCTCGGCGTGGAACCCGGCGGACGTGGACGACATGGCCCTGCCGCCCTGCCACTGCCTGTTCCAGTTCTTCGTGGCCGACGGAAAGCTCAGCTGCCAGCTGTACCAGCGCAGCGCCGACGTCTTCCTGGGCGTGCCGTTCAACATCGCCAGCTATGCCCTGCTGACCATCATGATGGCGCAGGTCGTGGGGCTGGAGCCCGGCGAATTCGTGCACACCTTCGGCGACGCCCATCTGTACCTGAACCATATCGAGCAGGCGCAGCTGCAGCTGACCCGCGAGCCCCTGCCCCTGCCGACCATGACCATCACGCCCAGGGACGACCTGTTCGCCTACAGGCTGGAGGACTTCGTGCTGGACGGCTACCAGCCCTGGCCGCACATCAAGGCGCCGGTCGCGGTCTGATGGACCTCAAAGGCCTGCAGGCGTCCGTCCTGCAAATCTCCGACATCTACGCCCGCGAGCACGGCATTGACCGTGACAAGGCGGCGTCCGGCGACTGGGCGCTGCTGAAGGTGCAGGAGGAGCTGGGCGAAATGGTCGCCGAGCACCTGCGCACCACCGGTCGGGCGCGCGGCGCGGCGGATCACGCCAAGCTGGGCGACGAGGCGGCCGACGTGCTGGGCATGCTGCTCATCTACTGCCGGGCCGCGGACATCGACATCGAGCAAGCCATGAAGCGGAAGTGGCTGCACTGGCTGGAGAAGACCGGCTGAGGCCCTCCCGGCAGACTTGAGCACATCCCACGATCAACCTAAGGTGATAGACATCCATAACCGGATCGCGCCTCGGGGGAGCCGCTCATGTCCACGCCCATCACCGTCGATCAGATCGTCAACCTGATCTACGACGCGATTGAGGACGCCACCGGCACGCGCCCCCGTAATACCGACCCGGGCGCCGCCTTGGTCGCTGTGGCCCTGCCGAGCACCGGTCAGCGCAAGGCGATGATCGAGCAGGTCATCCGGGCGCTGTATGCCCCATCTGTCATCGAACCGTCCGCCACTTTCGTGGCAAGGCAGTCCCGGCGATCAGCGGCGACAGTAGAGCAGTTGGCGACCGCGCTTGCAGAAGCATGGCTTGCCGGTCGGCTGATCGGCTCCGAGAACGATGAACCAGAGCCCCGGTCTTATGTGGAGTGGGTTGAAGCCAACGACGATGACGCGAGGCCGCTCCCCAAGGCCTTGGGCGGCTCCGGGACGTTCAAGTCCCGCAAGGCCAACTCGCCTTCCATCCCCGATGTCGGCTTCAGTCTGGTCAAGATTTTCTACGCCACCGACCGGGCGAAGCTGGCGGCCAAGCCAGGCAAGGTTGTTGATTACGGCCCCAGACGGGCGGACGGCCTGCAACTCGGCGAGTGCGATGTCTCCATTCCCGCGCGCCACAAGGTCGGATCGGTCGAACGGCCGAAATGGTGGAAGTTCGAGTTCGCGGAAGACCCCGAGAAACACGTCTCCCTGCGCACCGTGACCGAGCTGGGTGATGAGGATTTCTACAGTCGGGTGTCGCAGAAAATCGCCGGGTCAGAGCGCAAAGAGGCCTTCGTCTTCGTCCACGGCTACAATGTGAAGTTCGCCAACGCCGCCCGCCAGACGGCGCAGATGGCCTTTGACCTCCGGTTCGATGGCGCGCCGATCCTGTATAGCTGGCCCTCGCAGGGGACCATCCCGGGGTATGTCGTGGACGCCAACACCGTCATCTGGACCGAAACCCATCTGGTCGATTTCCTGACCGACGTGGCGACCCGGACCGGCGCGACCCGCGTCCATGTGATCGCCCACAGCATGGGCAATCGCGCGGTCTGCAACGCCCTGGAAGCCCTCAGCCAGCGCGCAACCCCGAATCTGCACCATGTGGTGCTGACAGCGCCGGACGTCGACGCCGACGTCTTCCGCAACGTGGTCAAGGCGTTCAAGACGCTGCCCAAGACCGTCACCCTATACGCCTCGTCCAAGGACAAGGCGATTGAAGCCTCCAAGGTCGTCAACGGCGCCCCACGCGCGGGCGAGCCGATCGTCATCATCCCCGGCATCGACAGCATCGACGCCTCGGCGGTCGAGACCGACTTCCTCGCGCACGGCTATTTCAGCGGAACGCGCTCGGTTCTCTCGGACATCTATAACCTGTTGCAGGATCAGCCGGCGAAAAGTCGGTTCGATCTGACGCCGGACCAGCATGACGATGGCGACTATTACCGATTCAAACCCTGACGCCGGGACGGAACGCTTGAAGGCGCCGGGCGGAATCACGCAAACAGCGGGAGAAAGAGCGCGGGATCGACCGCGCATGAGCGCTCAATGCCCATCCCCTCCCTCGTTCTCGTCGTCGCGCGCGGCTCCAACGGCGTGATCGGTCGCGACGGCGATCTGCCCTGGCGGCTGCGGTCGGACCTGCAACGGTTCAAGGCCATCACCATCGGCAAGCCCTGCATCATGGGCCGCAAGACCTGGGAGAGCCTGCCGCTGCGTCCCCTGCCCGGCCGCCTGAACGTCGTCATCACCCGCGACGAGGGCTATGGCGAGGACGGTCAGGCCAAGGGGGCTCTGGTCTGCACCAGTCTGGATGAAGCCATCGAGATCGCCCGCGAACAGGCCGACGAGGACGGGGTGGACGAGGTCTGCGTCATCGGCGGCGCGGCCCTGTTCGAGGCGGTGCTGCCGCGCGCGAAGCGGCTCTACATCACCGAGGTGGACGCCGCGCCCGACGGCGATGTGCATTTCCCCGACTTCGACGCCGAGCGCTGGATCGAGGTGGCGTCAGAAGCCCACCCCGCCGGAGAAAAGGACGACCACGCATTCGTGTTCAAGGTCTTCGAGCGACGGTAGGTCCGGAAGGGGGAGTCGTGAACCGTCAGCAGTGAGCAGGCGCGGACAGCCACGCCGCCACGCCTGACCACTCAACTGTCGCTCCCCCTACGACAGCGTCTGCATCGCCTCGCGGGTGAAGTCCTGCAGTTCGTCGTGGCGGCCGTCGCGGATCTTCTGCACCCAGTAGGGGTCCGCCAGCAGGGCGCGGCCGACGGCGACCAGATCGAACTCCTCGCGTTCCAGACGCGCGATCAGCCCGTCCAGCGAGGCGGGCTTCGAGCCCGCGCCGCCGAAGGCCGCGATGAACTCCCCATCCAGCCCGACGGAGCCGACGGTGATGGTCGGCAGACCCGTCACCTTCTTGGCCCAGCCGGCGAAATTCAGGTCCGAGCCCTCGAACTCCGGCTCCCAGAAGCGGCGCTGCGAACAGTGGAAGACGTCCACCCCCGCCTCGGCCAGCGGCGACAGCCACTGCTCCAGCTCGGCCGGATCATGGGCGTTCTTGGCGTCATAGGCGCCGCCCTTCCACTGCGACAGGCGCAGGATCAGCGGCATCTCCTCACCGACGCCCTCACGCACGGCCTTCACCACCTCGGCGCCGAAGCGGCTGCGCTCGCCGATGGTCGCGCCGCCCCATTTGTCGGTGCGGACGTTCAGCACGTTCCAGAAGAACTGGTCGATCAGATACGAGTGGGCGCCGTGAATCTCGACGGCGTCGAAGCCGATCTCCTTCGCGGCGCGGGCCGAGCGGCCGAAGGCGGCGATGGTGTCGGCGATGTCCTCCTCGGTCATGGCCTCATATTTTGGCTTGCCCAGACCGGCCAGCCCCGAGGGGCTGTCGACCTTGCCCAGCGGCTGCCAGTCCTCGCCCTGCCCGCGCGCCGCGCCGACGTGCCAGATTTGCGGCGCGATCAGGCCCCCGGCGGCGTGGACCTCGTCCACCACCTTCCGCCATTCCGGCAGGGCCTCGCCGTGGAAGACCGGCACAGCGGCGTCATTGCGGGCCGCCGGGCGTTCCACCACCGTGCCCTCGGTGACGATCAGGCCCACATCCCCCTCAGCACGGCGGCGGTAATAGCCGGGCACGCCTTCGGACGGAATGCCGTTCGGCGAGAAGGACCGCGTCATCGGCGCCATGACGATACGGTTCGGCAGGGTCAGCCCCTTGATGGTGAAGGGACGGAACAGGGCGTCGACGGACATGAACGGCTCTCGGTGGGGAAGACTGGAACCGGGAAGGTGGCTGTTCGCGTTGCGTTTGAAAACCCTATAGGTCGAGTTTTTTCGCAACCGCCTCCGCGAAGCCCGCGAAACGGGCGGAGATGTCGCCGGCGGGATCGGCGATAACCACCGGCGTGCCCGCATCCCCGCCCTCCCGCACCGCCGCATCCAGCGGGATGTCGCCCAGATAGCTGACGTCCAGCCGCGCGGCTTCCGCCTCCGCCCCGCCCTTGCCGAAGATCGGGCCGGTCATGTTCTCGATCAGGCCGAGCGTAGGCACGCCGACCTTGGCGAACAGGGCGTGGCCGCGCCGGGCGTCGGCCAGCGCCACCTCCTGCGGGGTCGAGACGATCACCGCCCCGTCCAGCGGCGTCTTCTGGATCAGGGTCAGTTGCACGTCACCGGTGCCGGGCGGCAGGTCAACCACCAGCACGTCCAGCGGGGCGTCCTCCGTGCCCCAGCGGGTCTGGGTCAGCATCTGGGTCAGGGCCTGCGAGGCCATCGGCCCGCGCCAGATCATGGCGTCCTCGGCCCTGGTCAGCAGTCCCACCGACATGGCCTTCAGCCCCTGCACGACGTGGGGCTGGATCATGCCGTCCACATAGTCCGGCTTGCCCGAGACGCCGAGCATGGTCGGCAGCGACGGGCCGTAGACGTCGGCGTCCAGCACCCCGACCGACAGCCCGCGCGCGGCCAGCGCCGCCGCGAGGTTCACCGCCACAGTGGACTTGCCCACCCCGCCCTTGCCCGAGGCGACGGCCAGCACCTTGCGCACGTGGGCCGGACGGTCCGTGGCGACGGGCGCCTTGGGCCGGGTCTGGTCCACGGCCTGCGGCGACAGGCTGGCGGTGCGGCGCGGCTTGCTCGCCGGCGCGGTCTCTGCGGTCAGGATGACGGAGACCCGCGCCATTCCGGGAAGGGATTTCAGCGCGGCCTCGGCGGCGTCACGGACGGGGGCGTACAGCGCCGTTTCGCCCGCCGGAACCTCGATCACAAAGCCCGCGCGATCCTCAGTGACCGTCAGCCCCTGCGCCAGTCCGGCGGCCACCAGTCCCTGCCCGGTCCTCGGGTCGGTGATGGCGTCGAGGGCGGCGATCACGGTGGCTTTATCGGGCAAGGTCAGTGGTCCAGCGGGTTGCGGCTGCGGGGCCTGCGTTCTATCGCCGGATGCCCCGCCCCGCGAGCCTCGAATTGTCCCAGCATCTCATCACCCTGATCGCCGGCCCCACCGCCTCGGGCAAGTCGCGGTTGGCGATGGACATGGCGGCGTCCACCGGGGCGGTGATCCTGAACGCCGACAGCCAGCAGCTTTACGCCGACCTGCGCGTCCTCAGCGCCCGTCCGTCCGAGGCTGATGAAGCGCAGGCCGACCACCGCCTGTACGGTGTCGCCGACGCCGCCGAGGCCTGGTCCGTGGGCCGCTGGAGCCGGGCCGTCATGCCCCTGCTGGCCGAGCTGGCCGACGCCGGTCGCCCGGCCCTGCTGGTCGGCGGCACGGGCCTGTATTTCACAGCGCTTACAAAGGGGTTGGCCGATATTCCGGATGTGCCGGATACGGTTCGCGATGCGGTCACGGCCGCCTTTGACGCCGAGGGTGAAGCCGCCTTCCGCCGCCGCCTCGCCGCCCTCGATCCGGCGGCGGCGCGACGCATCGAACAGGGCGACCGCCAGCGCCTGACCCGCGCCATGGCGGTGGCTGAGCACACCGGCCGGGCCCTCAGCGACTGGACCGCCGACACCACGCCCCTGCTGGCGCCCGGCTCATGGACCGGTCTGGTGGTCGAGCCGGACCGCGCGCGGCTCTACGCCAACTGCGACCTGCGGGTCGGCCTGATGGTCGAACAGGGCGCGCTGGACGAGGTCCGCGCCCTGGTCGCCCGCGACCTGTCCCCCGACCTGCCCGCCATGAAGGCCGTCGGCGTGCGCGAATTCGCCGCCCATCTGGCGGGTGAAGCCACGCTGGATCAGGCCATCGACACCACCCGCCAGGCCACCCGTAACTACGCCAAGCGCCAGCTGACCTGGTTCAGGAACCAGACGCCGGGGTGGACGCGGACCCGCTGAACTATAAGGATGGACCTCATGATCTCCCTCCTCCTTGCCGCCGCCCTGCTTCTCGCTGGTCAGGACGCGCCGGCCGCCAGGACCCCGCCCCACCCGGACGCAATCGCGGCCAAGGTGACGGGCGAACCCGATCCCTGCGCGCGCCGGGCGACGATCATCGATCAGTACGTCGCGGATCAGGCCCGTTCGCTGGAAACCACGGACCCTGAGCAACTGTCCGCCCTGCGCCGCCTGGCGGTCGACATGTACCAGAACTCCCACGACATGGCCCGCCCGCGCGGCGCGCCCGAGGTCGACTTCCGGGCGCTGTGTGACGCCCGACCGCAAGCGGATCAGGCGCGCCCTCCGGCCCGCTGAGCTCTCTGATCCGGCCTACTGCAGTTGGCGGGTCGTTCCGGCGGCGACTCCACGCCGACAAACTCCGGATAGACCTCGCGCAGCAGGGCCTGCTGCGGCGCGTCCTCGACCCGGATCAGATACCATTCGCCGCCGTCCTCGATGGCGAGGGTCTGCGTGTCCGCCCGGAACCGCCCGGCGCCCTGAATGGTCATCTCGGTCCAGGTCGGGATCAGCAGATAGGTCCGCCCGGCGGTAGGCGTCATCAGCGTCTCCGCAGCGGCCAGATCCATGCCGTAGCCGTCAATGTGAACCCCATCCAGCATCCCGGCCATGGCCTGTCGCATGGCGGGCTTGATCTGGTCGCGCGACATGCCGAAACGGGCCGCTATCGCATCCTGCAGGAGGATCGGGATCACATCGACCGCCCCGACCAGATCGCCCTGCCCGATCAGACCGGTCAACTGGTCGATGCGAACCTGAATCGCCGCCCGGTCTTCGGCCTTGACGGTCTGGGCGCCCACCGGAACGGCGGACAGGCTGATGGACAGCGCCGCGACGAGCAGCATCAAGGTCGAACGGATCATCGGTTTCCCCCGGCGGCGCCTGATCGCCGCCCTGCGGGTCTAACCTAGCATCAGGCTTGGCGACCGACAGGCCCGCGCTGGCTGTTTCATCCCCTTCAATTCCTGACGGCTTTCCCCTATATTGGTCCTGTTCGGCTTCGGCCGGACTATGGCGATAAACGTGCCTGTAATAAGCGGACCGGACCCGGGTGCGATTCCCGGCGGCTCCACCATTCTCTCCCGGTTATCAGCGGGTTAGTGCGGGGCCGACTAGCATCGACGGACGTGTAAAGAGGATTGCTTTCGCTCGTCCTGACCCACCGTATCGGGTCATTTTCTAACTGCGAACGATAACTTCGCTGGGGAATACGCTGTCGCCGCGTAATGCGGTTCCGGTAATTCCGAACTAACTCCTGGGGGTTCAGATCCTCAGGCGGGGCCCGGAGGGCGCCTGGCAACAGAAGCCCTCCACTTCCTCACCGTTTGAGAAGCGCCCTCCTCACTTCAGAGAGATGGCGGGCGCCTGGCAACAGAAGCCCTCCACTTTCCACGCTCTCAAGGCGCCCTCTTTCTTGCAGGAAAGGATGGGCGGGAGCCTGGCAACAGAATCCCTGCGCTTCCCCCTGGATCAGAATAATAGCCGCGCTGGGGATAGAATCCCGCCGCTAACCCTCTTTGCCGTCTTCCGCACGCGCCCGTCGGGGGTTATCACCGCCGCAGGACAGCGAGACCCCGACCTGATGGCTGAAGAAACGCCCCCCGTGGACGACATGCACTACGAGCAGCTGGCGCAAGACGCCCTGCGCGGGGTGATCAAGGCTGCGCTGGACCGGGCCGCGGGGCCGGACGGCATTCCGGGCGCGCACCATTTCTACATCACCTTCAAGACGCGGGCGCCTGGCGTCAGCGTTCCGCCGGACGTGCTGGCCAAATATCCGGATGAGATGACCGTCGTCCTCCAGCATCAGTACTGGGACCTGAAGGTCGAGCCGACGAAGTTCTCGGTCATGCTGAAATTCGGCGGCATGCCCAAGGTGCTGGCCATGCCCTTCACCGCCGTGACCCGCTTCTACGATCCGTCAGTGCAGTTCCTGCTGCAGTTCGAGGCCCCGGCCACGGTCGACGAAATCGCCGCCGAGGTCGCGGCGGCCGAGGCCGAGGAAACCCCGGTCCCCCCGCTGGGCGGCGATGACGCGCCAAAGGTCATCTCGCTGGACCAGTTCCGCAAGAAGTAACCCCTTCCCCTCTCCGCGCGATGGGCTAACGTCCCCTGACTGGAACAGCGGGGGTTGCGCATGCTTCGGGGTTTGATCGTCGTGCTGACGGGCGTTCTGGCCTTCGCCATGCCCGCCGTCGCCCAGACCCGCGCGCCCTCGCCCCCGCCAAGCCGGTTCGACGGCTGGACCGCCGCCATTATCCAGGCCGACTGGCGCGACGGACGCGGCCGGCCGATCCAGGCCTTCGACAACGCCCGCCGCGATCTGGTCCGGGCCTTCCAGCGCACGGGCTTCAGCCGCGCCGACATGGTCGATTTCAGCCTCGAGAAGACCGCGCCTGACGCCGTGCTGCGCGGCGTGCGCGAGGCCGCGGCCCGCACCACCCGCGGCTGCCTGATCTATTTCACCTCGCACGGCGCGCCGGACGGCATGGTCTTCGGCGATGCCCCCCGCATGTCGCCGGACATCATGGCCAACATGGTTCGCAACAGCTGCGGCGAGCGGCCGACGGTGGTGATCGTCTCGGCCTGCTATTCCGGCATTTTTCTCAACGCCCTGCAGGGGCCGAACCGGATGATCCTGACCGCCGCCCGCCGGGATCGCCCGTCATTCGGCTGTGGCGCGGACGAGCGCTATCCGTGGTTCGACGGCTGCATTCTGGAGGCCCTGCCCAACGCGCCCGACTTCCTCGCCCTCGCCGCCGACACCCGCGCCTGCGTCAGCCGCAAGGAGGCCGAGAACGGCGTGGAGCAGCCTTCGGAGCCCCAGCTGTTCGTCGGCTCCAACATGCAACTGCGCCTGCCGACCCTGCGGTTCACCGACAGAACGCTTTAGCGCCCCTCTCCCGTCGGGAGAGGGCTTCTTTGAGCCTACGTCCAAAAACGACGCATCGACCTGCCGGGGTTCGTCACCTCGGGTCTTTGACATCGCCGCACACGCGTAGAAACCCAAACCCATCACCCCGCCTGACGGGAAAAGTGCACCTTTGTGCACTCAAAAAATATTTGAGTGCACTGCTCAGCGGCGCGGGAACACCCGGATCGTGATCCGCTCGCGCTCGCCCTCGCGGCGCTCGACCAGCAGACGTGCGACCTGGCTGTCGTCGTGGAACAGATAGCCCTTGATGGCGTCCAGCAGGGCCTTGGCCAGATTGTCCAGGTCCATCCACGGCGGATCGCCGACGTGCTCCATCACGATCTCGACGACATAGTCGCCCCAGGCCGGACGCGAGGACCACTCCTTGCGCATGAACTCATAGACCAGCGGCTTGTAGTATTTGGCCTGGGTGGTCAGTCCCTCGATGGCGATCTCCACCGCCTCTCCGCTCTCGCGGGCGCGAACCTTTCCCGTGCCGATCCAGCCTGCGGTCATCAGAGCCCGCACTGCGTCGGGGTCGGTCCCATCACGTGGGCGGCGCGGATCAGCACCGGCTCATTGATCTGTTCGTCTGTCGCCGGCAGGGCCTGGATACGCCGGGCCACATCAAGGCCTTCGATCAGATGCCCGAACACGCCGAAACCCTGCCCGTCCGGGTTCCGACCGCCGCCGAAGTCCAGCGAGGGCGTGTCCTGCGTGACCACGAAGAAGCTGGTGGTCGCCGTGTCCGGCCCGTCCCGCGCCATCGACACCGCGCCCGCCGTGTGACGCAGGCCGGTGTCCCGCGTCCGCTCCAGCGGGATCGGCGGCTGGCTGGCGTCGTCCGAGCCGTGGACGGTGGCCGCCTGAATGACGTCGATGGGGTTGGGGTTGGCGTTGGTCGCCGCAACCACGGTGCGGAAGAAGCTTCCGTCCGTATAGGCGCCCCGCAGCGCGGCCTTGATGAAGTTGCAGCCGGTGACCGGCGCATGTTCCAGATCGACGGCGATCGCCATGGTCCCCGCCGTGGTATCCAGACGCACGACATGCGGCGACAGCGGCGCCTGCCGCGCCCCCGCGAGGCCCAGCGCCAGTGCGGCCATTCCATAAACGGCGGCGTTCATGCGGCTCTCCTGTCCTTGTTCCCGCGCCCTCCCGTGCTACACCCCCGCGCATCTTCCCGCCACGCCTGAGAGAGCCCTCCGCGATGAGCAACGTCCGCACCGAAACCGACACCTTCGGCCCCATCGAAGTCGCCGCCGACCGCTACTGGGGCGCCCAGGCGCAGCGCTCGCTGGGCAACTTCAAAATCGGCTGGGAAAAGCAGCCGCTGCCGATCGTCCGGGCTCTGGGCATCGTCAAGCGCGCCGCCGCCGAGACCAATCGCGATCTGGGCAAGCTGTCGCCGGAACTGGCCGACGCCATCATCGCCGCCGCCAATGAGGTGATCGAGGGCAAGCTGAACGACCACTTCCCGCTGGTGGTCTGGCAGACCGGCTCGGGCACCCAGTCGAACATGAACGCCAACGAGGTCATCTCGAACCGCGCCATCGAGATGCTGGGCGGCGAGATGGGGACCAAGAAGCCGGTCCACCCGAACGATCACGTCAACATGAGCCAATCGTCGAACGACACCTATCCGACGGCCATGCACGTCGCCTGCGCCGAGCAGGTGGTCAACGACCTGATCCCCGCCCTGAAGCACCTGCACGCCGCCCTGAAGGCCAAGGCGGACGCCTGGCAGGGCATCATCAAGATCGGCCGCACCCACACCCAGGACGCCACCCCCCTGACCCTCGGTCAGGAGTTCGGCGGCTACGCCCAGCAGGTCGAGAACGGCATCAAACGTATCGAGCAGACCCTGCCGGCCCTGATGGAGCTGGCGCAGGGCGGCACCGCCGTCGGCACCGGCCTGAACGCCCCCATCGGCTTCGCCGAGAAGGTGGCGGAGAACATCGCCGCCATCACCGGCCTGCCCTTCACCACCGCCCCGAACAAGTTCGAGGCCCTGGCCGCCCACGACGCGATGGTGTTCTCGCACGGCGCGATCAACACGGTCGCCGCCTCGCTGTTCAAGATCGCCAACGACATCCGCTTCCTCGGCTCCGGCCCGCGTTCGGGTCTGGGCGAGCTGTCGCTGCCCGAGAACGAGCCGGGCTCGTCGATCATGCCGGGCAAGGTCAACCCGACCCAGTGCGAGGCCCTGACGCAGGTCTGCGTGCAGGTGTTCGGCAACAACGCCGCCCTGACCTTCGCCGGCTCGCAGGGCCACTTCGAGCTGAACGTCTTCAACCCGGTCATGGCCTACAACTTCCTGCAGTCGGTCCGGCTGGTCGCCGACGCCGCCATCAGCTTCACCGACAACTGCGTCGTCGGCATCGAGCCGCGTGAGGACAACATCAAGCGCGGCCTCGAGAACTCGCTGATGCTGGTCACGGCCCTGAACGGCAAGCTGGGCTACGACGCCTGCGCGAAGATCGCCAAGACCGCGCACAAGAACGGCACCACCCTGCGCGAGGAAGCCGTCGGCGGCGGCTACCTGACGAACGAGGAGTTCGACCAGTACGTTCGTCCCGAACTGATGATCTCGCCCTCGTAAGTCGAACGATCAGGACGCCCGATGAAGCTGATTTTGCTGGCGTTCGCGGTCTTCATCGTCTGGATGACCGTCCGGGCGATGAACCGCGAGAAGGCGAGCCGCGACCGGATCAAATCCGTCACCGCCGCCGTCGCCACGGCGCACGGGGTCACCGACCTCTTCGTCTCGCCGGATGACGGCAGCTTCGTCGGCCTCTCGCCCGACGGCGGACAGGTGATCGTCGGCAAGGGTGAGGCGGTGCGGGTCCTCCCGACCGCCTCGCTCCTCGCCGTCGAAGGCGTCCGGGACGAGACGGTTCTGATCCGCGCCGAGCCGGACGGCGATCCTGTCAGTCCCGCCCCCGTCGCCGAGCAGGGTGTCAGCGACAATCCCGAGCGCATTCGCCGGCTGGGCCTGCGCCTGACGACCGGGGATGAGGTGGTCAGCGTCGCGTTCTACGAAGGCGGCCGCCACGGCGTCAGCCCGGATAACGCCCAGTTCCGCAAGGCCGCGGCCCGCACCGAGGCATGGTTCCGCAAACTGTCGACGGCGATGCGGCTGGCGCGCAGCTGATTGGCCAGAACGCCGATTTCAGCTAGTCTGGCCGCCATGGGCAAGGTCGAGTTGAAGATAGAGATCGATCAGTCGCTCCTCGACGAGGCGCGTTCCGTTGATATCGACATCCAGACACTGGCGCTGGACAGTATCCGTCGCGCCGTCGCGATGAGGCAAGCTGCCGAGACCGATGTCGGGGACGCCAAAGCGTGGGCTGAGGAGAACGCCGCAGCATTGGAGATGCATCGCGAACGCATCGCCCGGTTCGGCATCTTTGGCGAAGACCTCCGCAGCTGGTGATCCGCCAGTTCGACATCATCGAGAACCCGTCACCGCGCTCGCGTCAGATCGCACCGTACTTGATGCTGGTCCAGTCTCACCTCTATGACGAAGGCCCGACCGCGGTGGTCGCCCCTTTGCTAGACATGCCGGAACCCGCACGGGTAACGCGCGTCAGCCTGTCCGTTCAGTTCGACGGAAAGCCTTATCTGCTGATGCTTTCGGAACTCGGATCCGTCGAAAGACGCACTCTGGGCCGTTCGCTCGGCTCCCTGCGCGACCGGGAAGATGACATCCGCCGCGCGCTCGACCGGCTGTTCACCGGCTTCTGATCAGCGCTTGTCGCGGATCGTCCGGCCAACAGGCGCCAGAGCCAGCTTGGCCAGTTCCAGATCCTTCAGGGCGAAGGGAATGCCGATGATGGAGATGAACTCGGCCACCGCGATGAGCAAGTGCGACAGGGCGATGTACCAACCCGCCACAAGGAACCAGATCACGTTCAGGACCACGGCGAGCCCGCCCGCGACCGGGTGCGGATTATCCTGCCAGACAACCTCGCGCCCGAACGGCCAGAAGCTGTAGCTGGCGATCCTCCAGGCCGCGAAGGTCCAGGGCAGGCCGACGACGGTCAGGGCCAGCAGGGCGCCGCCCACCAGCCACAACAGACCGGCCAGCCAGCCGCCGAAGAAGAACCAGAGCAGGTTGAGGATCAGACGGATCATGACCTCAACATAGGCGAACGGCCCGCCGGGACCAGCGGGCCGTCCATGAATTCGGGGTAACCCGAACGCGGTCTCAGTGCGGCTTCTCGGTCCAGCGGGCCTTGGCCTCGTCCTTGGTCACGTTCAGATGGACGTGCTCATCCACGTGATCCACCCAGCTGACCGGGATCATGTGGTGCTTGAAGCCGCCGGCGAGATCGAGCTTGGCCAGTTCGATCTGGTCGCCGACGACGTGATCGACCCGACCGACGTGCTCGCCGTCCGAGCCGACGACTTCGAGGTGTTCGCGGATTTGGCTGGCGTCTACCATGGGACTCTCCTCAGACTATGAGGCTGGACAACCATCCTGATCACGGCCGGTTGCATCATGGAGGCGTCATGGGCGAGATCGTGAATTTGAACCGGTTCCGGAAGGACCGGGCCAGGGCCGAGGCGAAGGCGACCGCCGCGACCAACCGCGCCACACATGGCCGCACCAAGGGCGAAAAGACGAAGGCGGACAAGGAACGCACCCGCGCCGAACAGCTTCTGGATGGATCGAAGCTGGAGGACTGAGATGGGCGGCTATGCTCCCCGGACGCGCGCCGGACTGATCGCCCTGATCGCCATGCGTCGGGCGACCGCCGAAAAGATCCACCGCAAGAAGCTGTCGGAAGCGAAGACGCCCGAGCAGGTCGAGACGCTCGTCGAGGCGGATCGGAAGCAGAAGAAGGCGGGCTGGTTCCGGCGCTAGTGTTTGGGCGCGCGGATCAGCAGCGCCTGTCCCGACAGCACCAGCAGCAGACCGATCAGCGCCGGCCAGCCGAAGCGGGCGCTCTCGAAGATCACCGACACCAGCATGGCGATGGGCGGCGTCAGGGCTGAGATGTAACTGGCCATGGCGTAGCCGATCGAGCGCGCGATGGTGAAGTACAAACCGAACGCGATCACCGAGCCGAACAGCGACAGGTAGAGCAGCGAGCCGATGTAGGCGGGCGTGGGGGCGACCGTGAACTCCACGCCTGTCGCGAGGCCGTAGATCACCAGAAGCCCCGTGCCGTAAGCCATGGCCCAGGCGGTCGACGGGATGGCCTGCGAGCCCTTCTGCTGGCCCCGCCACGCGAAAAAATTGCCGAAGGCCGAGGCCGTGGTGGCGATCAGGGCCAGGCCCACGCCGACGGCGGCGCGCTGATCGAAGCCCGCGCCCAGAACCTCGCCGCCGGACAGAACCGCCACTCCGGCGATCCCCAGCAGCGCCCCGCCCCATGACGCAGCCGCCGCCTTCTGGCGCGCGATCAGGCGGAACAGGACCAGGTTGATGAAGGTCAGCGAGGCGAAGGTCACAGCGACGATGGCCGAAGCGACATGCTCCTCGGCCGCGTAGGTGAAGCTGTAGCTGAGCGAAAAGGCGAACGCCCCCTGCCCCAGCGCCGCCAGATGCTGCGCCTTGGTCAGTTTCAGGTTCTGCCGGAAGACCACGCAACCGAGGAACAGTACCGCCGACGCCAGACCAAATCGCCAGACGATGGAGGCGATGTTGGGGACCTCGCCCAGTTGCAGGGTGATGGCGAACCAGGTCGTGCCCCAGATCATCGCGCAGATGATCACGCCGCCGATCCCGAGCAGGGTCGTGCGGCTCAGGCGGGGACGCGAAACAGGCGCTTCGGCGGGATCGGACATCGCCCCGCAATGCCCGCGTGGAAGACGCCGCACAAGCACGGTTCTGGCGAGGCTCGCATAAGGCGCGCTTGTGCGGCGCAGCTTCCGGCCGCGTTCTGCGTTAGGCTGGATGAAACCGGAGATGTCTGATGCGTCGCGCCCTGCTTATCCCGATCCTGCCGCTGGCCCTGATGGCCTGCGCGCCTACGCCGTCAGGCGAGCCGCAAACGCCGCCGCGGGTTGGACACGGCATGACGGTCGTGAACGTCACCGCCACCTATCGCGAACGCATTCTGCTGCCGCCCGGCCATGTGCTGAAAGTTCGGCTTGAAGACGTCAGCCGCGCCGACGCGCCCGCCGAGGTTCTGGCCGAACACGCCGAGCCCCTCAACGGTCGGGCCCCGCCCTATCAGGCGACGCTGGGCTTCCCGTCCAGCCAGATCGACCCTCGACACACCTATACGGTGCGCGCCGAAATCCGTGATCCGTCCGGCGCCCTGCGGTTCACCACCGACACCCGGCACGCGGTCCTGACCCATGGCGCCCCGGCCCGCGCCGACATCGTGCTGGTCGCCGTCCGCTGATCGCCTTACTGAGGACGGATGCTGAAGAAGCGCTCCGTCTCCCTGTCCGGCCACGCCACCTCGGTGGCGCTGGAGGCCGAATTCTGGTTGGTGCTGGATCAGGTGGGCGCCGCGATGGATCTGTCCCATGCCGGTCTCATGAAGCGCATCGACGAGACGCGCGGACGCACGCCGCTGGCCTCCGCCTGCCGACTTCTGGCGCTCGCCTGGGCCGGCGGCGATCACAGCTTTGCGGGTCAGGTTTCGACCGATTGACTTCGCCCATGGCGAGCGCATCGTCGGCCTCTCTTCATGGAGCCCGGCCGTGGCCATCACCTTCGACAAGTCCCTTCTCCCCGCCGCCGTTTTCGGCGGTCTGATCGCTATCGGCATGATCGGCGGCGGCGCCCTGATCGGGTCCGGCGTCGTCAATGCCCAGGTGGGCAATCGGCAGGTTACGGTTCGCGGCGTGGCTGAACGGAACGTAGTCGCCGACCTCGCCGTCCTGACCCTCAGCTTCAAGGCGGCCAACGACGATCTGCCGACGGCCCAAGCCCAGATTGACCGCGATCTGGCCAGCGTGCGCGCTTTCCTGCGTGGACAGGGTTATTCGGACGCACAGATCACCATCGGTCGGATGCAGGTCACCGATACGAAGGCGCGGGAGTACGGCTCGTCCGAGAACACGATCCGCTACATCGTCAGCCAGAGCGTCACCGTGCGGACCAGCGACGTGCAGCGTGTGGCGACCACCGAACGGGCGCTGAATGATCTGGTGCGGCAGGGCGTCCAGCTGGACTTCGCCGCCCCCAACTATGTCTTCACCAAGCTGAACGACGTGAGGCCCTCGATGATCGCGGAAGCGACCGCCTCGGCCCGGTCGGGCGCCGAGCAGTTCGCCCAGGATTCCGGCGCGCCGCTCGGCCCCATCCGTCAGGCGACGCAGGGCTCGTTTGAAATCCTGGCCCGCGAGGACATAGACAACGAGGCCACCTCCCTGAACAAGCGCGTCCGGGTGGTGGCCACCGTCACCTATCAGCTACGCTGATCAGCCCGCCGGAGCCGGCGCCGGGTCCGGATTGGGCGTCGCCGGGCGCTCGATCGGCGGCGGGGCCGGCAAATCCGGCATCTTCGGCGCGTCCGGCAGGTTCAGATTGATGTCGACATCCGTCGCCTTGGGTGTCTCGATCTCTCCGCCGCGGTTCAACACGACAAAGGCTATGACGGCCACCACCACGAGCAGTCCGCCGACCAGGAAGGCGATGACGGCGCCTCCGCCGCGTCGCTGGGGCGGATTGTTGATGGTGGTATGATGCACGACCTCCGGGCGACCGGGGGGCTGATCGGTCATGGCTCAGTTCCCCGGGGTCGCGGGAGCCGAAACCTCCGGCAGGTTCACATCGACACTCACTTCCTTCTTCTCGGCGCCCGGCAGGCCGCCCCGGAAGACGAAGAAGGCGATGACCAGAACCGCGACCAGAAGCCCGCCGATAATGAAGGCGAGACCCGAGTTGCCGCCGCCGCTGCTGTTGGTGTTCTCAGCCATATTGGGTTCCTCCTTGTTGACCCTTATCCCGGTGCAAGGAACGGAGGCCTGACCGTAACGGTTCCGAAGAGGGTCGTTCGCGACGGCTGACAAGAGCGCCCGGTCTCCTTATGTTCTCCCCGGTCCATGACTGATTCAGCTCCTCCCCGCATTTCCGACCTCGCCCGTTCGCAGGGCCCTGGGGGCCTCACGCCCTCGGCGGCTTCCGACTATCTGACGGGGCTGAACCCCGAGCAGCGCGACGCGGTGGAAACCACCGAGGGCCCGTTGCTGGTTCTGGCCGGCGCAGGCACCGGCAAGACGCGGGTGCTGACCACCCGACTGGCGCACATCCTGGCGACGGGCCGAGCCAAGCCGTGGGAACTGCTGGTCGTCACCTTCACCAACAAGGCCGCGCGCGAGATGCGCGAGCGGATCACCCACCTGATCGGGCCGTCGGCCGAGGGCCTGCGCTGGCTCGGCACCTTCCACTCCGTGTCGGCCCAGATCCTGCGACGGCATGCCGAACTGGTCGGGCTGAAGTCGAGCTTCACCATCCTGGATACCGACGATCAGGAGCGGGTGTGCAAACAGCTGCTCGAGGCCGCCAACCTCGACACGAAGCGCTGGACGCCCAAGTCGCTGAACACTCTGATCGACCACTGGAAGAACCGCGGCTGGACCCCGGACAAGCTGCCGCCGTCAGAGGATTTCGCCAACGGCAAGGGTCAGGCCCTGTACGCCGCCTATCAGGCGCGACTGGCCAGCCTGAACGCCTGCGACTTTGGCGACCTGCTGCTGCACAACCTGACCATCCTGTCGAAACACGCGGATATCGCTGAGGAATATCGGCGTCGCTTCCGCTACATTCTGGTGGATGAGTATCAGGACACCAATGTCGCCCAGTACCTGTGGCTGCGCCTGCTGACCTCCTCGACCGGCAACGTCTGCTGCGTCGGCGACGACGACCAGTCGATCTACGGCTGGCGCGGGGCCGAGGTGGACAACATCCTGCGTTTCGAGCGGGACTTCCAGGGCGCCAAGGTGATCCGGCTGGAGCGAAACTACCGCTCGACCCACCACATCCTCGGCGCCGCCTCGGGGCTGATCAAGGCGAACCGGAGTCGCTTGGGCAAGACGCTCTGGACCGAGGACAAGACCGGCGACAAGGTCCGGGTGCGCGGCGTCTGGGACGGTGAGGCCGAGGCCCGGCTGATCGCCGACGAGATCGAGACCGCCCGCAAGCAGGGCGTCTCCTACAGGGACATGGCGGTATTGGTGCGCGCCTCGTTCCAGATGCGGGCGTTCGAGGAGCGGTTCGTCATGCTGGCGATCCCGTACACCGTCATCGGCGGCCCGCGTTTCTTCGAACGGGCCGAAATCCGCGACGCCCATGCCTATCTGCGCCTGATCCTGTCCGAGGATGACGATCTGGCCTTCGAGCGGATCGTCAACGTGCCCAAGCGCGGGCTGGGCGACACCAGCGTGCAGAAGGTGCTGCAGATCGCCCGCGAGAACGGCGTCTCGGCCATGGCCGCCGTCCGTCACCTGATCGGCACGGACGAGCTGCAGGCCCGCACCCGCACCGCCTTCTCCAACTTCATCCGCGACATCGACCGCTGGCGGACGCTGGGCCAGACGACCAGCCACTGGGAGCTGACCGAGGCTGTTCTGGAAGAGAGCGGCTATACCGACATGCAGAAGGCCGACCGGGCGACCGGCCAGACCCGGCTCGACAACCTGAAAGAGCTGACGCAGTCGATGCAGCAGTTCGACGGCCTGACCGCCTATCTGGAGCACGTCTCGCTGGTCATGGACCTGGACCGGGGCGAAAGCGCCGAGTCGGTGCAGATCATGACCCTGCACGGCGCCAAGGGACTGGAGTTCCCGCTGGTCTTCCTGCCGGGCTGGGAGGAAGGCGTTTTCCCCAGCCAACGCAGCATCGACGAGAAGGGCGAAAAGGGGCTCGAGGAAGAACGCCGCCTGGCCTACGTCGGCGTCACACGGGGCAAGGAGGATGTCCGCATTTCCTTCGCCGCCAACCGTCTGGTCTATGGCCGCTGGACCAGCCAGCTGCCCAGCCGCTTTGTCGACGAACTGCCCATCGAGCACGTCGAGCCCCAGTCGGACACCGGCTACTACGGCGCCTCGACCGGCATGAAGGAAGCCAGGAGCCGCTGGGACGAGGCGCCATCGTTCGGGTCCGGCTATTCCTCGCCGGGGTGGAAGCGCGGACAGGCCTTCACCGCCAACCGCGTGCCCAACGCCCAGCCTGCCCGTCAGACCCTGTTGGAAGGCGACGGCCGACTGGTCGCCACCGCGGATCCCAAGGCCGGTTCGGGCTGGACGCGCGGCGACCGGGTCTTCCACCAGAAATTCGGCTACGGCGCCGTGAAGGCCATCGAGGGCAACAAGCTGGTGGTGGCCTTCGACAAGGCGGGCGAGAAGAAGGTCATCGACACCTTCGTGGAGAAGGCGTGATGATACGCGTCGTCACGGCCTCCCTGCTGTAGCGTCGTCACCCGTGATCCGAATTCCGGCGCGCGGCACAAGGCGGCTGGCCGTTTCGGGATTTACCCGCGACAACAGTCATCACCTGTGAGCACGGATGACTCGCCGATGATGAACCGCCGCACCCTGCTCGCCGCCTCGGCCGCCGTCGCGGCCCTGCCCGCCCTGCCCGCCCTCGCGCGCCAGACCGCGTCCGCGGGCTTCGTGCGACGCGAGGGGACGCAGTTCACCCTCGACGGCAAGCCCTACCGCTATGTCGGCGCCAACCTCTGGTACGCGGCCTGGATCGGGCATGAAGGGCGTCTGGCGCGCGAGCTGGACGCGCTGGCGGCCGACGGCGTCACCAATCTGCGCATCGCCGCCTCGGCCGAGTTGTCGCCGCTGAAGAACGCGGTGCGGCCCGCCTTCCACGATCAGGACGACGCCTACAATGAAGCGGGGCTGGACCACGCCATGGCCGAGATCGGCAAGCGCGGCATGAAGGCGGTGCTGTACCTGACCAATTTCTGGGAATGGTCCGGCGGGATGGCGACCTATCTGCTGTGGAGCAACGGCGGGCGGTACGTCGATGCCGACGCCCCATGGCCCGACTTCCCGGAGTTCGTATCGGGTTTCTACCGCAGCCCGGAGGCCGTCGCCCGCTATCACGCCCACCTCCGCAGGATCGTGACCCGGGTGAACTCCGTCACCGGCAAGCCCTACGCCGAGGATCCGGCCATCATGGGCTGGCAACTGGCCAACGAGCCGCGCCCGGGCGGCACGGACGGCACTGTCGATCGCACCCTGCCGGACTTCCATGCCTGGATCAGCGGGACCGCCCGCCTGATCAAGTCGCTGGCGCCGCACCACCTCGTCTCCACCGGCGGCGAGGGCCTCAAGGGCTCGATGGAGCGTCCCGGTCTGGTCCTGTCGTCACAGGCGGACGACACCATCGACTATCACACCGCCCATGTCTGGCCTGGCAACTGGGGCTGGCTGGATCGCACGGACTTGCCCGGCACCCACGCCCGCGCCGTCGCCCTGTCGACCGAGTACGTCGCCCGGCACGTGGAACTGGCCAAACAGGCCGGCAAGCCGCTGGTGGTCGAGGAGTTCGGCTATCCTCGCAACGGCGACGTCTATGATCTGGGCGCCTCCACCTCAATGCGGGACGATCTCTACGCCGCTATTCAGGACGCGGTTCTGGCCAGCGCGCGCGAAGGCGGCCCTCTGGCCGGATCGAACTTCTGGGCGTGGAACGGCGAAGGCCGCGCCCGGCACCCGGACTTCCGCTTCCGCAGCGGCGACACCGCGTTCCTGGGCGATCCCCCGCATGAGCCGCAGGGCTGGTACGGCGTGTTCGATCAGGACGTCTCGACCCGCCGCATCATCCGCGACCACGCCGCGGCGCTGGCCGCCCTCTAGCCGCGCAGGACCGCCAACCGGTCCGGGTTCTTGCGCAGGTATTTGACCGCCTGACGCCGGAGGTTCTCGATCTCCGGCTTCAGATGCGCGCCCATTCCGCCGTCGTCACCGCGCAGCTCGCCGAAGACCGCCAGCGCGAACGCCCAGCTGCGGGGCGACAGATACCCGGCTCCACGGCTGCGCCAGCCCTGACTGAAGGCGTCGCCGTACTGCTCGAAGCTGAAGGCCGAGTTGGCCCCGAACACGCCCAGCCCGGTGAAGGCCACCGTCAGGTCCGTCATCAGCTCATGGGTCTCATCCTCGACCAGATCGGCCTGTCCCGCGAGCAGGTAGTGGGCCAGCTCATGCGCCAGTGTGGCGACGAGGTTGATCGGGTCGTCCAGCAGGTCCGGGGCGTAGGTGATGACCACCCGTCCGTCCGGCTCGACGCGGAAAGTCCCGTTCGGCTCGTCCCCACCGGTGATCGAGACAAACTCCGACACCCGCTCGCCTGTGAACCGGCGCGGCTGGGCCTCCAGTTCGCAGGGCCAGTTGTCGCTGAGCCCCATGATGTCCTTCACGCAGGCGAAGACATGTTCGGCGCGGGCATGACCCGTCGCATCGCTCGGCGGAAAAAAGTCGCGCGTCGGCAGGGCGACCGGCGTTTCCGCCAGCGGCATCTCTTCCGCGAACCGGTCCAGCAGCGTTCGCCATGTCTCGATGTGCCAATCCTCGATGTCCGCATCGAGAAAGCGCTTCGCGCCGAACAGCCCCGCCAGCATCCCCAACCCTTCGTTAAGCCAGAACACCGACTCTGGAGGGGTGCGTGAGTCCCGTCCAGCCAACGATGCGACCGAACCGGCCCCCGCCTGGTGGGAGACGGCGATCTGCGTCGGCCTGATCGCCATGCTGACCGGCGCCCTGATCGGCCCGGTGTTCGCCCCCTTGCAGCAGGAGACGCCGGTTCTGCGTCTGGTCTGGCTGCCCGCCTATGCTGCCATCGGCGGCCTGCTGATCTATCGGATGGACCGGGTCTGGCGGGCGTGGCCGGCGGCGATCCTGATCGCCATGCTGGTCGGCCTGTGCTTCGCCTCGAAATACTGGTCCATCGACTATCACACGACCAGCCGCCGCGTGATCGCCCTGGCCATCAGTTGCGTCTTCGCCCTGTATCTGGGCGCGGCCTTCCGGGGACCGCACCTGCCGCGTCTGCTGATGATCTCCAGCCTCATCATGGCGGTCGGCAGTCTGGTCATGGTCTTCGCCTTCCCCGCCATCGGGGTGCACCACGACGTCAACGCGGGCCTCTGGCGAGGCCTCTGGTACGAGAAGAACCAGATGGGCGCGGTCATGGTGATCGGCGCTACGGCGGCGGCGGCCTGTCTCGCCTCCGACGATCCGCGAAAACTGATGCCCGCGATCTCATTCGTCCTGTCCAGCCTGCTGGTGCTGGCGACCCAGTCCAAGACCTCCCTGCTCTGCCTGATGCTGGGCGTAGGCTGCGTCGGCGGCTTCTGGGCCCTGCGCAAGGGCGGGGCCGCCTTCACCGTGGTCGCGGTCTGGAGCGCCGTGGTTCTGGCGTGTCTGGGCCTGTGGATCTGGGAGACCCATTCGGTCGCGGTGCTGGAGGCGCTGGGCAAGGACCCGTCGCTGACCGGCCGCACCGACATCTGGGCCAGCCTGATGCGCCGCGTGGCCGAGCGCCCGTGGACCGGATACGGCTACGGCGCCTTCTGGGGCCGGATCGGCGAAAGCCCGCCCGCCGACTGGGTGCGCAAGGAAACCGGCTGGATCGTGCCGTCGGCGCACAACGGCTGGATCGACCTGCTGGTGCAACTGGGCTGGCCCGGCGCTATCCTGGTCGGCGGCCAGCTGGCCCTGACCTTCGTGGTCACCCTGTTCCGCAGCGCCGGGTCGGGCGCGCGCGAGGGCTGGTGGGCGCTCGGCTTCCTGCTGGCCTTCTTCATGCTCAGCCTGTCGGAATCGATCCTGCTGACCCATCAGAGCCTGCCGTTCGTCCTGTTCATGGCCGTCATGACCCGCGCCTTCCTGCCATCGTCCACAACAGAGGCGGTCGCGCTTGCTCCAAAGGCGCGTCGGGCCTACCAGACCGGCTCCCGAATCGCCGCACACTCGATGAATGGCCAACTCCGCCGACCTCCTTTCGCTGTTCGATGACGAGCCGACGCAACCGCGTCCGGCCGGGCCCGCTCCTGCGACCCAGCCTGCGCCCGCGTCCGCGCCCGTCGCCGCCTCGCCCGTGACGCCGCCGACGCCCGCGCCGCCCCCCGCGTCTGCACCGGCCGCAAAGCCCGCCGATCCCGTTGTCGCCGCCGCAGCGGCCGCGACCGGCTATTCCGCCTCCTCGATCGAGGTGCTGGAAGGGCTTGAGCCCGTCCGCAAACGCCCCGGCATGTACATCGGCGGCACCGACGAACGCGCCCTGCACCACCTGTTCGCCGAAGTCCTCGACAATGCGATGGACGAGGCCGTGGCCCGCCACGCCAAGCTGATCACGGTCGAGCTGGACGCCGACGGCTTCCTGTCGGTCCGCGACGACGGCCGGGGCATCCCCGTCGATCCGCACCCCAAACACCCCGGCAAGTCGGCGCTGGAAGTCGTCATGACCGTCCTGCACTCGGGCGGCAAGTTCTCGGGCAAGGCCTACGAGACCTCGGGCGGCCTGCACGGCGTCGGCGTCTCGGTCGTCAACGCCCTGTCGGATCATCTGGACGTCACCGTCTGGCGCGACGGCTTCGAATGGAAGCAGTCCTTCTCGCGCGGGCTCGTGCTGGGTCCGATCCAGCAGGTTCAGACCTCGAAGAAGCGCGGCACCCTGATCCGCTTCCACCCCGACCCGGAAATCTTCGGCGTGGGCGCGGCGTTCAAGCCCGCCCGCCTGTTCCGCATGGCCCGGTCGAAGGCCTATCTGTTCCGCGGCGTCGAGATCAAATGGACCTGCGCGCCCGAGCGGATCACCGACGCGACCCCGGCGAGCGCCCTGCTGCACTTCCCCGGCGGTCTGGCGGATGCCCTGGCCGAGCGTATCGGCGAACTTGAGACGGTCACCCCGACCTTCGCGGGCCGGGTCGAACGCAAGGGCGAGACCGGTGCGGTCGAGTGGGCGGTCACCTGGTCGCCCATCGGTTTCGGCGAGGCCGACAGCTTCGTCAGCTCCTACTGCAACACCGTCTCCACGCCCGACGGCGGCACGCACGAGGCGGGCTTCCGCGCCGCGCTGGTCAAGGGTCTGAAGGCCTATGGCGAGCTGACGAACGAGAAGCGCGCGGGCTTGATCACGGCGGAAGACGTCATCGCCAACGCCGGCGCAATGATCTCGGTCTTTATCCGCAATCCCGAGTTCCAGGGCCAGACCAAGGACCGCCTGTCCTCGCCGGAAGGCCAGAAGCTGGTCGAACAGCTGCTGCGCGATCCGCTGGACCACTGGCTGACCGAAAGCCCCAAGCAGGCCAACACCCTGCTGGCCTACATCATCGAGCGCGCCGAGGACCGGCTGAAGCGCCGTAAGGACAAGGAAGTCCAGCGCGCCTCCGCGACCCGGAAGCTGCGCCTGCCGGGCAAGCTGTCCGACTGCTCGCGTCAGGGCGCCAACGGCACCGAACTGTTCATCGTCGAGGGCGACTCGGCCGGCGGCTCGGCCAAACAGGCGCGGGACCGCACGACCCAGGCCATCCTGCCCCTGCGCGGCAAAATTCTTAACGTTGCGTCGGCCACGGCTGACAAGCTGCGGGCCAACGTCGAACTGTCCGATCTGGCGCTGGCGCTGGGCGTTCAGCCCGGCAACCGGTTCAACATCGATGACCTGCGCTACGAGCGCATCGTCATCATGACCGACGCCGACGTGGACGGCGCCCACATCGCGGCCCTGCTGATCACTTTCTTCTATCGCTCCATGCCCGAAGCGATCCGTCAGGGCCGCCTGTTCATGGCCCTGCCGCCGCTCTACCGGATTCAGGCCGGAGCCCTGTCCGAATACGCCCGCGACGACGCCCACCGCGACGAGCTTCTGGCCACCGTGTTCAAGGGCAAGAAGGTGGAAATCGGCCGGTTCAAGGGTCTGGGCGAGATGATGGCCTCCCAGCTGAAGGAAACCACCATGGACCCGAAGAAGCGCACGTTGGCGCGGGTCGAACTGCCCGAGGACGAGTCCGAGATTGAGGATCTGGTCGAGCGCCTGATGGGCAAGAAGGCCGAGGCCCGCTACCAGTTCATCCAGGACAACGCCCGCTTCGCGGTGGCTGACCTTGACGTCTAGCCGCATCAAGCGCCCAAAGGCGGCTTCCTAGCCCTCAGGCGACGCAGGACAGGCGGAACGCTCGCCATAGCGATCGACCATGCCGTGCACGCCGCTACGGGTGATGCGGAGCGCGGTCAGCCGGTCGAACTCGCACTCCGGCATGTCCGCGGCCTCCGGATAGCCCAGCCCTCTGGCGATCAGGGGTATGGTGTTGCTGTGGCCCACCACTAGAACGACGGCGTTGCGGGGCAATGCCCGGACACGCGCGATCACCGCATCCACATGCGCGGCCACGCCGTCTTCAAAGCCGATCACCTCCGGCGTCAGCGAGGCGTAGTGGGCCAGCGGCGCCGCGGTCTCGGCGGTCCGTCTCAGGGGGGTGGTGATGATGTAGCGCGGCTGCGCATTGGCGACATTCAGCATCAGCATGGTCGCCCGCCGCCGCCCGGCCTCGGACAGTGACGGATCGGCCCCGCCCTCCTCAGCCTTCTCGGCATGGCGCACCAGAATGACCGTCTGCGCGGCCGCTTCGGTGGCGGCGAATACAGACATCAGCACGGCGGCCAGAAGCAGCAGACGTTTCATGAGACACTCCCCCATTCCCGTCGAAACTGCGCCGCCCCCATGCGCCTGTCGAGATGTCTCAGTGCTCGGCCCAGTCCCCTGGCGGTTCCAGGAAGGCGCGCTTTCCGCTGACGTCGGCGTAGGTCATGCACAGGTCCTCGAACACCCGGTTCCAGGCGAAGCGCTCGACGGCCTTCTGGCGCGCGGCGGCGCCGATGGCCTCGATGTCGCGCTCGAACAGCGCCTTAATCGCCTCGGCATAGACGCCCGGCTCGGCCGCTGAAGCCAGTTGGCCAACCGAGTTGTCGACCGTCTCCTTCACGCCGCCCGCATCGACGCCGACCACCGGACGACCGCAGGCCATGGCCTCCAGCACGATCAGGCCGAACGGCTCCTTGTCGTTGGCGTGCACGAAGGCGTCGCAGGAGGCGATGATCCTGGCCACGGCCTTCGGATTGGCCTCATACGGCAGGGAGATGACCCGTTCCTCTGCGGGCAGTCCCTGCCCTGCCCCGACCAGCACCAGATGATAGGGATCGCCCAGCTTCTGCACGGCCTCGATCAGGACGCCGATGTTCTTCTCGCGCGCCGGACGTCCGGCGAAGCACAGCAGGCGCGCGGACGCCGGAAGGCCCAACTTCTTCAGCAGCCACTCGCGATCCCGGCGGTCGGGACGGAAGGTGTCGATCTCCACGCCCAGCGGCTGGATGACGATGTCCCGGATGCCCGCCTCTTCCAGACGACGGGCGATATAGCGGCTGGGCGACACGACGCGGTCGAACTGGCCGAACAGACGGGCCCAGCGCTTCTCGACGGGCTTCTTGGCCCATTCGCCGAAATGCAGCGCGGCGAGGCCCGCGGGGTCGGAGTGGCAGAAGCCGACGACCGGGCAGCCGGCGCGTTGCCCGGCCTCCAGCGCGCCCTGCCCCGGCGTATAGGGGTCGCCCGCCTCGATCAGCGAGGGGTTCAGCGACGCCACCCAGGCGGCCCAGCGCCGCACCGAGGTCGGCCAGCGATAGCCGTCGCCGAACGGCAGCTTGGTGGCGTGAAGCTGAATGATGCCGTCGTCACCGGCCTTGTGGTGCTGGCCCGGAACCACCAGCGAATGGGCGACGCCCGGCCGGTTCTCCTCCAGCCAGGCCTTCTTCGACAGGAGGTATCGTTTCACCCCGCCGGACTTGGGGGCGTACAGCATGGTGGTGTCGACGAAGCGAGGGCGTTCATCCTCCCCGGCCAGCTTCGTCGCCTTCAGGGTCCGGGAGACTTCCTCATCCCAGCCCGGAATAAGGCGCAGCTCGCCCTCCTGGACTTCCAGACCCGCCAGACTCATCAGTTCCCGCTCCGTTGCGCTGATACCGGAAGCGCCAACGCGCTGGACCCGCTTCTGGATGCGACGGGCCTTGCGGACGCGGGACATATGAGACTTCACCATACCAGCGCCCGTAGCTCCGCTGGCGATCAAGCTCAAGCGTCGTCTTCAGTCCCCGGATCATCCGCGGTCGGAACACCCCTGCGGGTCAGCGCCTCGCGCAGCAGAATCTCGACCTGGGCGTTGACGGAGCGCAACTCTGCAGATGCAAGCTTCTCGACCGCCGCCATCACGCCCGGGGACGCGCGCATCAGGAAGGGCTTCCTGGGCTTGCCCCCCATGATCAGCCGTACAGGGTGCCGGTGTTGACGACCGGCTGCGCTTCCCGGTCCGCGCACAGCACGACCAGAAGGTTCGAGACCATCGCCGCCTTGCGGTCCTCGTCCAGATCGACCACCCCGCGCTCGCCCAGATCGTTCAGGGCGGCCTCGACCATGCCGACGGCGCCCTTCACGATCAGGCGGCGGGCGGCCAGAACAGCCTCGGCCTGCTGGCGCTTCAGCATCGCGCCGGCGATTTCAGGGGCATAGGCCAGGTGGGCCAGCCGCGCCTCGTCGATGGCGACGCCGGCGACCTTCACCCGCCCAACCAGTTCATCGCGCAGACGGGCGGCGACATCCTCTGCGTCCGACCGCAGGGTCAGCTCCGGCTCGGACTCCTCCTCGCCGTGGTCGTAGGCGTACAGCGAGGTGATGTCGCGCAGGGCCGTGTCCACCTGGATATTCACGAACGCCTGATAGTCATCCACGTCGAACAGGGCCTGCGCCGAGTCCTCGACGCGCCAGACGACGTTCGCCGCGATTTCGATCGGGCTGCCGCGCTTGTCGTTCACCTTCAGCTTGTCGCTGGTCAGGTTGCGAACACGCAGGCTGATTTTCTTGCGCGTATACCAGGGCAGAACCCAGCGCAGGCCCGTCTTGCGATCGGTGCCGCGATATTCGCCGAACAGCAGGATCGCCGAACCCTCATTGGGCTGAAGCGAATAGAGGCCGCACATCAACAGCAGACCGACCGTGGCCAGAGCGATTCCGGCGATCACGAAGACAAGATTCTCGGGATCCTGCGCGATCAGCGCCGGACCGCCGACGGTCAGGGCCAGCCCGATCAGCAGCACCAGCACGCCATTGGCGGTGGCCGCCGGGCGTTCCGTGGATTTCGAATGGGTGGTGGTAGTCATGAGCCCCTCTCCAAAGTCGATATGAAAATGATATCACTTTGATTTCGCATTTGGCAACTGGCCACCGTCCTGAAGCGGGACAGGAAATGCCTTCGGCCTTGCATTCGCCTCAAATTCGAGAAACTTGAGGCACGCTGGTACGGTCCCTGTTAGAGGATCACCTGCGTCTCTGGCGTGTCGTCCACAGGGGTTTCTTTCGAATGCGTATTCTACTCGCGACCGCGGTGGCGATCGCTCCCCTGCTGGCAGCGTCCCAGGCGGCGGCCGACGTCGTGATCAGCACGTCGCGGACCACGCCCATCCGGACCTCGACCGCGACGGGCACGGGTCCCGACAATATCGAGATTTCGAACGCCGGCTCGATCGTGCTGACCACAGGCACGGCCGTCACGATCGATTCCAGCAATAATCTGGTGATTTCGGCCGGCGGCTCGATCAGCATGACCAACGCCGCCAGCGGCGCGACGGGCGTTCTGGTGGATCCGGGTCTGACGACGAACATCCGCGTCGACGGTTCGATCACCCTGACCGATTCCATCACCGACTACCCCGACACCGACAGCGACGGGGACTTCGACGGTCCCTGGGCGACCGGCTCCGACCGGTACGGCATCCGCCTCCAGGCGGGCGGCGACACGACGGGCAACCTGATCATCGGACAGGCGGGCGCGGTCGCGGTCGAAGGCAACAATTCCTACGGTGTCTCGGTCGAAAGCAACCTGGTCGGTCGTCTCGATAATTTCGGCCTGATCCGGATCATGGGCGATAACTCGATCGGCCTGCGCACGCTGGGAACCGTCACCGGCCCGGTCAATCTGCTGGGCACCATCACGGCGCGCGGCGCCGACAGCTCGGCCGTCCTGATCGGCAACGATGTTGATGGTCGCCTGACCTTGCAGGGCAGCATCGACGCGTCCGGCTATCGCTACACCACCCGCGGCAGCGATGAGTTCATCGCGAAGCTCGATGCTGAAGACATGCTCCAGGGCGGCCCGGCCGTGCTGGTCACAGGCAATGTCTCGGGCGGCGTGGTGGTGGATCGCCCGCCGACTGAAGCGGACGCGAACAACGCCGACGAGGACGGCGACGGCATTCCCGACGCCAACGAAACCACGGGCAACATCAACAGCTTCGGCTCGGCCGCGGCGATCCAGGTCGGCTCGACGACCGACTCCATCACCCTGGGCGTCGCGGGCACGGGCACGAACGCCTACGGCTTCATCAACCGCGGCACGGTCACCGGCCAGGGCGTCTATGACGGCATCGCCGCGAACGCCATCGTGTTCGGCGGCAATCCGGGCCAGGCCGTGGTCATTGACGGCGGCGTCCGCAACGAAGGCACCATCGCCAGCCTGGCATATGAGGCCAACGCCACCGCCGTGCGGTTCGGCGAAGGCTCCTCCACCCCGACCTTCTTCAACAACGGCGCGATCACCGCAGGCATGTCCAGCGATGTGGCCGCGACCGGGACGACCATCCAGATCGACGCCGGCGCAAACCTGCCCTCGATCAACAACGACGGCACGCTTCTCGCCTCCACGGGCGGCGGCGTGGCCGATGTCTACGGCATCCGCGACCTCAGCGGCACCTTGACCTCGATCACCAACACCGGCTCGATCCAGGCCGTCTCGAGCGCCAACGAAGATGGTGACCCGATCACCAGCCAGCGCGTCGCGATCGACGTTTCCGCGAACACCACCGGCGTCACCTTTATCCAGGACGGCATCGCCAGCACCCCCACCGACGCTGATCCGGATACGGACGGCGACGGCGTCACCGACACCAATGAGCCGATCACGATCGGCGATGTGCGGTTCGGCTCGGGCGCGGACGTTCTGGATGTCCGCAACGGCTATATCGACGGCGACATCTCGTTTGGCGCGGGCGCCGACGTGCTCAACATTTCCGGCGGCGGTCTGGTCCGCGGCGCCATTTCGAACGCCGACGGCGATCTCGCTGTCAACATCAGCGACGGGGTGCTGGAAACCCGCCAGACGGGCGTTCTGGATGTCTCAAGCCTGAACATCGGCGCCGACGGCAATCTGATCGTCACGATCGACCCGGCGGCGAATAACGCCTCGGGCGGCATGAACGTGTCGGGAACCGCCACCCTGGCCAACGGCGCGGGTCTGGGCGTGCGTTTCAACTCGCTGCTGGACGGCCCCGCCCGCTTTGACCTGATCAACGCGGGCACCCTGAACGCCGGCGCGATCAATATGGACTCGTTCCAGGAAAACTCGCCCTATCTCTACGTCGTTGAAGGCGGCATCGATAACGCGAACAACACCGTCTACGCGGACGTGCGCCAGCGCACGACGCAGGAAGCCGGCCTGATCTCGGTGGAAGCGTCGATGTACGACGCCTTCTACAGCTCGCTGAGCCGCGACGCGGACATGCGCGCCGCCTTCCTGGCCCAACTGGGCCGCGATGAGTTCATCAACCTGTACGAACAGCTCCTGCCCGATCATTCGGGCGGTCCGCTGGTGTCGCTGGCGTCGGGCGTTGACGCCGTGACCCGCGCCCTGACCGGCCGCAACGCCTCGGCCGCGCCGGGCGAGACCAGCGCCTGGGTGCAGGAAATCAACTTCTACGCCGACAAGGAAAAAACGGACTCCTACGGCTTCCGCTCGGAAGGCTTCGGCATCGCGGGCGGCGTTGAGCGCGGCACCGGCCTGGGCGCCCTAGGTCTGTCGGTCGCCTTCACCTCCTCCGACCTCGAGGATCCGGAATCGGAAGCCGAAGAGGTCCTGACCGCCAACTTGCTGGAGCTGGGCCTCTACTGGCGCGCCCAGGGACAGTACTGGACGACCTGGGCCCGTGCGGCCGCCGGTTACGCCACCTTCGAGTCCGAGCGTCGGTTCGTCGGCGCGGGCCTGAACCTGACCAGCACCTCGGACTGGAACGGCTTCACCCTGTCGGCCGCCGCGGGCGCATCCTACGAGCGCAACTTCGGTCGCTTCAGCATCCGCCCCGAAGGCTACATCGAGTACTTCTCGCTCAGCGAGGACGGCCACCTTGAAGAAGGCGGCGGCGACGGCTTCGATCTGGACATCGACGACCGCGACGGTCACCTGTTCTCCGCCACCGCCGCGATCAATATCGGCATGTCGATGGGCCAGAACAGCTGGCTCAAGCCGGAGCTGCGCCTCGGCTGGCGCCAGAACATCTCGGTCGATCCGGGTGAGACCATCGCCCGCTTCCGCTCGGGCGGTCCCGACTTCACCCTGTCGCCCGACACCATCGAAGGTGGCGGTCCGATCGTCGGCTTCCGCCTGAACGTCGGCAACGAACTGGGCATGCTGTCGGTCAGCGCCGACGCCGAAATGCTCGACAACTACGTCCGCTACATGCTGTTCCTGCGAGCCAGCTTCCGGTTCTAGGGCCGGTCAGGCCTCAAACGACAAAAGGGCCGTCGGGATCACCGGCGGCCCTTTTTCTTTTTGCAGAGCCAGCCTAAAAGGCCCCTCGCTTCGCGCGACCGGGCGGCTAGCTCAGCTGGTCAGAGCACCTCGTTTACACCGAGGGGGTCGGGGGTTCGAACCCCTCGCCGCCCACCATATTCCGCTCATCGCCGTCAGACTGTGTTCACCAATCGCGGGTTAACCCTGCGCGGTCGGGAGAATCGCCATGCAGTTCATCAAACGCGCCACCGCCCTGTCCGCCGTTCTGGCCGGGGGACTGATGCTTCAGGGCTGTCTTGTGGGAGCCGTGGTGGACGCCGGGGTGGCCGTCGTCGGGACCAGCGCCAAGGTCGTCGGCGCGGGCGTGGACGCCGTCACCACCTCCGACGAAGAGACCCGCGCCAAGCGCGAACGCGACCAGCGGCGCTGGGAACGCGAGCAACGCCGCTGCGAACAGCGCCAGCGCCGCGGTCAGGACTGCTAGCCGGACCGGCCCCGGGGTCGTAGGCTCCCGCCATGATCCCCATCCTGCTCATTCCCGGCCTGATCTGTACGGCCGAACTGTTCACGCCCCAGCTGCCGGCCCTTTGGTCGCATGGCCCGGTGACCGTGGCTTCCACGCTGGAAGGCGACACCATCGGCGCCATGGCCTCGGCCATCCTGCGCGACGCCCCGCCGACCTTCGCGCTCGGCGGGCTGTCCATGGGGGGCTACATCGCGCTGGAAATCCTGCGACAAGCCCCTGAGCGGGTGGTGAAGCTGGCGCTGCTGGACACCTCGGCGCGACCGGATACCGCCGAACAGACAAGGCTGCGCAAGGGGATGGTCGAAACGGCCCTGAACGGCGGCTACGGCACGGTTCTGGCCATGACGCTGCCGAACCTCGTGCATCCCGATCATCGCGGCCATCAGGCTCTGATCGACACCCTCACCCGAATGGGTCGCGCGGTCGGTCCCGAGGGCTTCGCCCGGCAGCAAGGGGCCATCATGGGCCGGGTCGATTCCCGCCCGTTCCTGTCCGCGATTGCAGTCCGCACACTGGTGCTTGTCGGTGAGCAGGACGCCCTTACCCCGCCGGAAATGGCGCATGAGATGGGCGCGGCGATCCCCGGCGCGAAGACCGTGACCATCCCGAACGCCGGCCACATCTCGACCCTGGAACAGCCGGAGGCCGTCACCACGGCGCTGGTCGAGTGGCTGAAGGCCTAAAGGCTGAGCACGCAACGCTCGTTGATCGTCGGGCGCGCGACCTGGATACGGCACAGCCCGGGCCACTCCGGCTTCAGCTGCGCGGCGAACCAGAGGCACAGGTTCTCCAGCGACGGCAGCTCCAATCCCGCATGCTCATTCAGCATTCCGTGGTCCAGCTTCTCGGCGGCGGCCTTCAGCGCGCGGTCCAGCGCACCCAGATCGGCGACCCAGCCGTGCTCGACGTCCAGCACCTCGGACCGCACCGTCGCCTCGACCGTGAACGAGTGGCCGTGGACGCGGCGATAGATGCTCCCCTCGGGTTCATTGGGGAAGTGGTGGGCCGCGTCGAAGGTGGCCTGCTTGGTGATCTCGAAGACGGGCATTAGCGGACGCCGATGTACTTGTGGGTCTGGACGCTCAGGCGCCATTGGGGGTGGGTCAGGCAGTATTCGATGGCGGCGGCGGTGTTGGCCGCCTGATCCGGGCCATCCATCGGCTGCAGCCAGAAGCGCTCGAAATCGAGTCCCTCGAACCGTTCGGGCATGGCCTTGGCCTGCGGATAGACCAGCTTCAGTTCCTGTCCCTTGATCTGGATCACCTCGGCGTCCGCCTTGGGGCTGATGCAGACCCAGTCGATGCCGTCCGGCGCGGCGAGGGTCCCGTTGCTCTCGATGGCGATCTCGAAGCCGCGCGCGTGAAGCGCGTCAATCAGCGGGGCGTCCAGTTGCAGCAGAGGCTCACCGCCGGTGCAGACGACCAGCTTCGGATCCCCCGCCCGCCCGCGCCACATCCCATCGACGTGGGCGGCCAGCAGGTCAGCCGTGGCGAACTTTCCGCCGCCGTCGCCGTCCGTGCCCACGAAGTCCGTGTCGCAGAAGGTGCAGACGGCGGTGGCGCGATCCCGCTCCAGCCCGTTCCACAGATTGCAGCCGGCGAAGCGCAGGAAGACCGCCGGGCGGCCGGCCTGACCGCCCTCCCCCTGCACCGTCAGAAAGATTTCCTTGGCCGCGTAGCTCATTGACCGGCGACCCACTCCGCATGACCCGCCGCCCGCAGTTCGCAGGCCGGGCAGTCGCCACAGCCATAGCCCCAGTCGTGATGGTGCTCGCGGTCGCCCCGGTAGCAGGTGTGCGACGCCTCGACGATCAGCTCCACCAGCGCCGCCCCGCCGATGCGGTCGGCCAGCGCCCAGGTCTGCGCCTTGGTCAGATGCATCAGGGGCGTGTCGATCACCACCGGCTTGTCCAGCCCCAGGCTGAGCGCCCGCGCCATCGCCTCGATGGTGTCTCGGCGGCAGTCGGGATAGCCCGAGAAGTCAGTCTCGCACATGCCGCCGACCAGCACCTCCAGCCCGCGCCGGTCCGCCAGCGCGGCGGCGCAGGTCAGGAAGACCAGATTGCGCCCCGGCACGAAGGTCGTCGGCAGCCCGCGCGCATCCATCTCTATCGCGCGCTCAGCGGTAAGGGCGCTCTCGGCGATCCTGCCGTAGCCGGTCAGGTCCACCACGTGGTCCGGCCCCAGCCGGTCCGCCCACCCCGGCAGGACCTTCGCCATCCCCTCGCGCACGTTCAGACGCGCTTCCATCTCGACCACATGCCTCTGGCCGTAGTCGAAGCCCACGGTCTCGACCCGGTCGAACCGCTCCAGCGCCCAGGCGAGACAGGTCGCGCTGTCCTGCCCTCCGGAGAACAGGACAAGGGCCGATTTTGCAGGATTTGGGGACAATTCGCTCATGACAAACCTGCGGTCGGCCGGTCGGCCGCGCGCATGGACAAGGGGATGGGGCCTGATTTCGGCGGACGGCCTTCTACACCCGCGCCGGTCCAAGCGCAAAAGTGGCGACAAGAGGGCGAACGATCCGCTCTTAACCCTTCTGCAAACCGTTCTGACGCAATGTCCACCGGTCCCAGTGGAGTGCCGGCCAGTATGCCGACAATCGAAACCCTTACCGAACGCGCCGAGGCGATAACGCCCGAGACGCCGGGCAGCGATGTCTTCGCGCGCTTCGAGCGTGAGCCCGACACCCTGGTGATCCCGGTTGTCGATGGGGACCGCCCGGTCGGACTGATCGAACGGAACGCCTTTCTGCTGAAGATCGCGGGCGCCTTCGGACACGCGCTTTACGCCGGTCGCCCCGTCATTCACGTGATGGACGCCGATCCCGCCGTGGTCGAGGCCGGCGTCGCGATCGACGCCTTCTGCGACATCCTGCTCAAGGGCGGCCCCAGCGCCCTGATGCGCGGTTTCATCGTCACCCGGAACGGCAAGTATCACGGCGTCGGAACCGCCATATCGCTGCTGCAGGCGGTGAACGAGCGCCAGCGCCTCCAGAACATCGAACTGTCCGACACCCGCACGCAGGCGCTCGCCGCCGCCCGGGCCAAGAGCCAGTTCCTCGCCATCATGAGCCATGAGCTGCGCACGCCGATGAACGGCGTGCTGGCCGTGGCCGAACTCCTGCGCCGTCAGCCGCTCAACGCCCAGGCGCACGCCCATGTCGCCACCATCGTGGAGTCGTCCGAAACCCTGCTGCGCATCCTGCAGGACGCGCTGGACCTGTCGCGCGCCGAGGCCGGCGAGCTGGAGCTGAACGCCGAACCGACCCCCCTGCGGGCCATGATGGACGACGTCGAGGCCATGTGGGCGCCGCGCGCCTCGCAGGACAATGTCACCCTGATGGTCAGCTATGAGGGCGACACCGAGCTGGCCGCCGTGCTCGATTCGATCCGGATCAAGCAGGTGTTCAACAACCTGATCGGCAATGCCCTGAAATTCGCCCGTAACGGCGTGGTCGAGGCCGGTCTGAAGGCCACGGCGAGCGGCGAGCGTATCCGGCTTGAAGCGCGCGTGCGCGACGACGGCCCGGGGATCGACGCCAGCCGTGTCGACGCCATCTTCGAACCCTTCGTGCACGGATCAGGGCCGGACGGCGCCGGTCTGGGCCTGTCGATCTGCCGTCAGATCGTGGACCGCATGGACGGTCGCATCTGGGCCGAGAACAATCCCGGCCGCGGCGCCACCTTCGCCTTCGATCTGAACGTCGAGCGCGCCGAGATGGAGGCCGCTCCGGCGTCCAACGTCGAGAGCCTGTCCGAACTGGACCTGCAGGACACCCCTCACATCCTGATCGTGGACGACAATGCGACCAACCGCGTGGTGGCCCAGGCCCTGTGCGAGATGTTCGGCTGCACCTCCGAGACCGCGGAAGACGGCGTCGAGGCGGTCGAGGCCGTTCAGGAACGCCGCTTCGATCTGGTCCTGATGGACATCAAGATGCCCCGCATGGACGGGGTTCAGGCCACCCAGGCCATCCGCGCCCTCGACGGTCCGGTCAGCCGCATCCCCATCGTGGCCCTGACGGCCAACGCCGATCCCGAGGACGCGCGCAAATATCTGACCATCGGCATGGCCGCCGTGGTCGAGAAGCCGATCAAGCCGGAACGCCTGCGCATGGCCATGAACGCCGCGCTGGAACAGGCCGCCATGACCGAAATGGGCGAAGCCCCGGACGCCCGCTCGGTCGCCTGACCGCTTCGCGGCCGCGCGAAACACGCCCTCCCGCTTGCACGGAATCGCTTGCGGGAGAGACATAGGGCCCATGTCCGTCTCCCCGCTCGTCGCCCTGCTGCCGCAACTCGCCTCGGCGTCCGCCCATACGCACGCCCTGGGCTTCACCTTTGACGGCGTCACGGGCGACCGCGTCCGGCTCAAGGTCCCCTGGCGCGAGGATCTGGTCGGCGATCCGGACACGGACGTTCTGGCCGGAGGACTGGTCACCAGCCTGCTGGACCACGCCGGCGGCATGGCTGTCTGGGTCGGTCTGGACCGGTTCGAGCCCATCGCCACCCTCGACCTGCGCGTGGACTACATGCGCGCCGCACGCCCCCGCAGCGGCCTGATCGCGGAGGCACGCTGCTATCGCCTGACCCGGTCCATCGCCTTCGTCCGCGCGTGGGCGTTCGAGGATGACATCGAGGATCCGGTCGCGGCGGCCCAGTCGGCCTACATCCTGAACTCGAGCGACGGGCGCGGCGCCGGGGCCAATCTCAAGCCCCGTCGGGAGACCGACGCATGAGCGACCTTCTCGAGACCCTGCCCTATGCGCGGTTCCTGGGCCTTCTGACCCGGCGCGACGGGGACCTTCTGACCGTCACCATGCCGTTCGCGGACCGACTGATCGGCAACCCCGTCCTGCCAGCCCTGCACGGCGGTTCGACCGCCGCCATGCTGGAACTCACGGCCGTGGCCCAGGTCGCGGTGCTGTATCCGCGCCTTGAACTGCCCCGGCCGATCAATGTGACCGTGACCTATCTCCGCTCTGGACGCCCGCAGGACGTGTATGCCCGCGCCCGGATCAGCAAGGCCGGGCGGCGCGTCGCCCATGTGCAGGCTGAAGCCTGGCAGGACGACCAAGCCAACCCCATCGCCAGCCTGAGCGCACACTTCCTGGTAGCGCAACACGACCTTTAGTTGCGTTAATTGACATCTTATGGTTGTAGCTCTTCGTGGCATTCCGCCACGGAGAGAAACAGCCATGTCCAGACAATCCATCGGTGAAACCCTGGCCGGCCGCCTGTTCGCGGCGGAAGCCGCGATTGATCAGGCGCTGGCGGAAACCGCCTTCCTGGCGGCCGCCCTGCCCGCGGCCCGGGCCGACGCCTTCCTGTCCGCCGTCGCCGGTCAGAAGGTGTTTGACGGCGCCGCCGCCAGCATCAGCTCGCTCGCAGAAGCCCGCTCCCACCTGGTGCAGACCCATACGGCGCTGGCCGCCCTCGCCCGGAAAATGGGCCTTGACGTCCTCGCGGTCGGCCCTCTCGACAAGCCCGGAGAGCAACCCCCGATCGGCGGCGGCGGCGGCGTGCGCCCCGCCGACGCGGCCATGGTGAACAAATCCCTGACAAACAAGGCAAACAAAATCCTACCGAACACCACCGCTCCGTGTTAAGACACCGCTTACCGTGTTTTTTATTGTTTGGAGGGTGTGATGGATAAGGCTCAAGTTATCGCCAGCGTCGCGGGCGACCTGAATGCGACCGAACAGGCTGTCGACGCCGCGATCGCCCAGGCGACCACGCTCGTTCAATCGATGATCGGCGCCCGCACCGCCCTCGGCGTGTCGCCGGTGGCCGGCGCCGAGGCGCAAGCCAAGGCCATGGAAGTCATCGCCGCTCTCAGCGCCGCCCGCTCGGCCATCGTGGCCAGCCACGAAGAGCTCGCCAAGGACCACCGCCGCATGGGTTGGGGCACCTACGCCATCGGCGTTCTGGACAAGCCGGCTGAAACCGGTCCGGAGCAGAAGCCGGTCGGACGCCTCCGCGCGGTTTAATTCGGCGTAATGTCCGCTGCCGGTCATTCCGGTTTGCGCAGACTCGATGCAAAGTCGCCCTCATGCCGAACGGCATGGGGGCGATTTCATGTTTGACACCCTCGCATCGCAAATCGGCTTCGCAATCGCGGTGCTGGTCGCTGCGTTTGCGTTTCTGAAGGGCGACGAGCCGGAGCGTGTGGGCGCGGGCGCCTACATGCTTGGGCTGTTCGCCTCGCAGCTTGTGCAAGACAAGGGCGCCACCGGTGGCGTCCAGTGGCCGCTTATGGCCATTGACGCGGTCTTCCTGGCCGTTTGTGTCGGCCTCGCCTGGAAGAGCCGTCGCGCGTGGCCGATCTGGGTCTGCGCCCTGCAGTCCCTGACCGTCATGAGCCACCTTTTGACCCTCATAGATATTCGCCCGGCGCCCGGCGCCTTCTTCGCGGTCATCAATCTGGCCAGCTACGGTGTCCTCGTTGCGATCGCCGTGGGCACCTTCTGGGCCTGGCAGGAACGCCGCGCCGCCGGTCTGGAGTAGCCACGGGTCGTCCATCATGGCTGAAATTCGGAACCAGACCCTCACCGGCATGCGGCACATCGTGGCCGGTCTGCCGCCTGAGCCGAGCGTCCGCGACTGAGCCGGCCCGGCCGCACCCGGACCCTGCTGGCCGGCCTGCTGATCCTCGGCGGGGGCGGCTTGATCTGGCTGCGAAGCCCCGCTCCCGAGCGGGTTCCGTCCGTACCGACCGCCACCGCCCTGCCCGCCCCCTGTCAGGAGAGCCTGTTCGACGGCCAGACCTATGTGGTTTGCATCCTGCCGCCGACCCGGTACGCGATCTCCATCGTTCATAACGACGGTCAGGCCGACCCGACCGCGACCGTCATGGATGCGGTGCGCGCCCGGACCGCCGCCGGCCGGCCGCCCGTTCTGGCCATGAACGCCGGGATGTATGACCCCGAACTGAACGCCATCGGCCTGCTGATCGAAGGAGGCGTGACCCTGTCGCGGCTCAACCGCAACGACGGGCCGGGGAATTTCCACCTCAAGCCCAACGGCGTCTTCGCCGTCGACCGCGCCGGTCGCGCCCGCGTCGTGGACGCCGCCCGATGGAAGACCGCCCCCGACACCGCCTTCGCCACCCAGTCCGGCCCCCTGCTGGTGATCGACGGAGCCCTGCACCCGGCCTTCTCCGCGGACGGGGCCTCCCGCTATCGCCGCAACGGCGTCGGCGTACAGGCCGACGGGACCGTGGTGGTCGCCATATCGCGCGACCGGGTCAGCTTTGGCGCCTTCGCCCGCCTGTTCCAGGAGGCTCTGGACTGCCCGAACGCCCTGTTCCTGGACGGCGCGGTCTCCACCCTCGCCGGACCCTCGGCCCCCATCGTCGGCGGCGCAGCCCCCGCGGGCCCCGTACTCATGGTTGACGCGAAAGACTCATAGGTGGATATTCCTAGCGATCCACAGGATTCGTTGGCTTGCCGCTTTCCCACACCCAGATCTGGACCGCCATCGACCGTCTGGCGCGTCGCGAGGGCATCAGCGCCTCCGCGCTTGCGAAGCGAGCGGGTCTGGACGCCACCAGCTTCAATCCCTCCAAGCGGTTCGGCCCCGGCCAGCCGCCCCGTCCGCGCTGGCCCTCGACCGAAAGCCTGACCCGCATTCTTGAGGTCACCGGCCTCTCGCTCGGCGACTTCGCCACCTTGGCCCAAGACGCGCCCGAGCGGCTGGAGACCATCCCCCTGCTCGGCATGGCCCAGGCGGGTCAGGACGGCTTCTTCGACGACGCGGGCCTGCCCGTCGGCGAGGGCTGGGAGCAGACCGCGCTGCCCCGCCGGTCGGACAGCCTGCTCAGCCTGCGGATCGTCGGCGACTCGATGGCGCCGCTCTATCGGGCAGGCGACAAGGTGATCGTGGACCGCGAGGCGTCCGATGTCCGACGCGGCGACCGGGTCGTCGTGCGAACCACCGGCGGCGAGACCTTGGCCAAGGAGGTCGCGGCGCTGACCGCGAAATCGGTCACCCTGGCCTCCATCAATCCCGCCTACCCGCCGCGTGCCGTCAACCGCGCCGACATCGTCTGGATGGGCCGTATTCTCTGGGTCAGCCAGTAACGCTCAGGCAGCGAGCCGCCGCCCGGCGAGCGCTAGCGCCGAAGACGCGCTCAAGCAGCGAGCGCCTGCGGCGCGAGCGGTAACGCCCCAAAAGAAAAGAGCCGCCCCTTGCGGAGCGGCCCTCATCTTCATCGGGGGAGGATGGGTTTAATAGGTCGAGACATAGTGGGCGTTCACCCAGCCGCCACCGGCGATCTGGACCCACTCACCCTGCGAGCCGACGGCCGAGAACGGCTGACCGGCCGACAGTCGACCCACGGTGCGATATCGCGTGCCCGGGCCCGAACGGATGTTCAGGTTCGACGTGGCGCGATACTGGGCGCCGCTCTGGGCGGCCTCGGCGCGGGCGCGCTGCTGGTTACAGCCGATGTACGACCCCGCGGCCGCACCGGCGGCGGCGCCGCCGACGGCGCCGAGGGCGCGTTCATTGCTGGAGATCTGGCTACCGGCCAGACCACCCACTACCGCGCCGATCAGGGCGCCGGCGCGCTGGCGACCGCCGGGGGCGTCACAGTTCGTGATGCCGTTGGCCTGCTGGGCCGAGGCGACGGTCGGAAGAGCCATCGGAGCCAGACCACCCAGCATGGCGGCGGCGGCGATAGCGACGGTGAATTTCTTGTTCGACATGGCTCTGCTCCTGTCATCGAGTTGGTCGATGGAGGGAGAATGCCCAACTCAAGCTGAAGGCTCCCGGAGCCCTGTCGTTATATTCGGTTCATCTTCGTTGCCGACCGGCGCTGGCCGATGACCCGCGCGGCGGACGCGGCGTCCGGCACGACCAGATGCGTGCGTCCCGGGAACTGGAAATCCATCACCCGCGCCCACAGGTGCAGATAACGGTCCTCGCTGATGAAGATCGAGACCGCCTCGCGCGTCTGCTTCGGAAAACGGGCGGCGAAGGTGGCCACGTCGTCCACGGTGATGTCCGTCGCCCCTTCCGGCAGCAAAAGGGTCCAGTCCCAGCCGCGGATTTCCGGGCGGGTGTCCAGAATCGCAAGCGCGTCTTCCATCGCCTGCCGGGCCGACCGGCCTGTCAGGTCCAGATGGAACACCTGTTCGGCGTCATCGATACGATACGTCACCGTGCCCTCCTGATCCGACCATCCCTGAAGGCTCCGCCTTAAGGACTCGCGGATGAAGGGATACGGACTATCCCTCAGCCAGAACGCCGTTCGCGCCCGCTTCAATCAGGGCGATGGTCTGCGGCAGGCCGTAGATGGCGGCGAATGAGCCGAAGCGCGGCCCCTGCGACGCGCCCAGCAGCACCTCATACAGCGTCCCGAACCACGCCCGCAGCGGCTCGAAGGCGTGCGCCTTGCCCACAGCATAAACCTCGTTCTGGATCGTCTCGCCGTCCGTCGTGTCCGCCGGAAGCGCCTTCAGCCGTTCCGCCAGATCCAGCAGCGCGGCCTTCTCCTGTTCGGTCGGCAGGCGGTACGACTTCGTCGGCTTCACGAAGTCCTCATAGTAGTTCAGGGCATGGCCCATCAGCCGATCGAGCGTCGGCTCATTTTCCGGCGTCGCCTCGGGCAGATATTTGGCGAAATACGCCCACAGCTGTTCCTTGGACGAGGCGTTGGCCACGCCGACTAGGTTCAGCAGCAGGCTGAACGACACCGGGCTGGCGACCTTCGGCGGGTTGCCCGCGTGGATCGACCAGACGGCGTTGTCGATCTGCTTGGCCGGCTCCTGCGTCTGGAACTGGTCGATGAACGACAGATAGTCGTCGATCGCGCGCGGAATGACGTTGAAGTGCAACGACTTGGCCGACTTCGGCGACTGGAACATGTACCAGCTCAGCGACTCGGGCGTGCCGTAGCGCAGCCACTCGTCCATCGTCAGGCCGTTGCCCTTGGACTTGGAGATCTTCTTGCCTTCGATGTCGAGGAAGAGTTCGTAGTTGAAGCCTTCCGGCGGCGTGCCGCCCAGGGCGCGGCACAGCTTCGACGACTCGCGCACGCTCTCGATCAGGTCCTTGCCCGACATCTCGTAATCGACGTCCAGCGCCACCCAGCGCATGGCCCAGTCGGGCTTCCACTGCAGTTTCACATGACCACCGGTGACCGGCACTTCCGTCCGGTTGCCGGGCTCGCCCGCCGGGTCCTCGAAGGTGATGGTCCCGGTCTCGACGTTGCGCTCCAGCGTCGGCACCTGCAGCACATGGCCGGTGATCGGGCTGACCGGCAGGAAGGGCGAATAGGTCGCGCGCCGCTCCTCGCCCAGCGTCGGCAGCATGATCGCCATGACCGCGTCGAACCGCTCCAGCAGGCGCAGCAGCACTTCGTCAAACCGGCCGGACCGATAGGTCTCGGTCGAGCTCATGAAATCGTAGTCGAAGCCGAAGCTGTCGAGGAAGGCCTGCAGGCGGGCGTTGTTGTGCGCGCCGAAGCTGTCGTGGGTGCCGAACGGATCGCGCACGCGGGTCAGCGACAGGTGCAAGTCCTCGCGCAACATTTCCGGGTTCGGAATGCCCTCCGGCACCTTGCGCAGGCCGTCCATGTCGTCACTGAACGCGATCAGGCGCGTGGGCCAGTGGTCACCGGTCAGGGCGCGGAAGGCGTTGCGCACCATGGTCGTGCGCGCCACCTCGCCGAAAGTGCCCATGTGCGGCAGGCCCGACGGACCATAGCCGGTCTCGAGGATCACGGGACGCTGAAGCGCCGGGAAGGTCGCCAGCGCCTCGTCCGCCTTGCCAGCGTCGATCAGCAGTTTCGCCGCATCCCGCTCGGCGTCGCTCAGCCGCTTCTTCAGAACGTGGTTCAGAAGATTGCGGGCCTGTTCAAACGGCCACGACCTGGCGTCGCGCGCGAGATGTTCGATGTTCTGCAGCATGGGAGGGGCTTTGCCGCCTCAGGGCGCTGCGGTCAACGCTTCCGCACCGTCCCCGCCACCACGGCCGCGCCGGAGGCCACGATCAGCAGGTCCTCGATCAGCCCGCTTTTCGTCTGGCCGATCCGGCGCATGGCCTTTTTGCGGCCCGCCAGTGTCAGATAGGCCAGCGGCACGGCGGTCAAAACCGCGACCAGCCCGCCGGTCCGCTCCCGCCCCTTCGGCGCCAATGCGCTACCGGCGATCCCGGCGCTCATCACCCGCGCCAGCAGGCCCAGAAACACCGTCCGGTCCGGCGCCGACTTCATCTTGTCGCCGTACAGTTCGCCCGCCCCCATCGCCAGCGCCCCCGCCGTGAACAGCGGATGGGTCAGCAGGCGCAGCTTTCCGGGCGTCTTTCGCTTCGCCAGATGGGCGGCGGCGAGAGCGGCCATGGGCGTCATCGACCGGGCGCTGGCGACGGCGCCGATCAGGGCGGAGGGGAGCAGGTCAGGGGTTTTCATACCGCCCCAACCGACGGGAGGCGCGCCGGTTCAATCCGGCAGGACGATCAGCCTTCGGCCTCAGCCTGCGCGTCGCCCGATCCCGCTCCCGGAAGCGCGATGCAGCGCTGGCGCGTGCCGCCGTCTGCGGTCTGTTCGACGCGCGGGGCGACGCTGGCGACGGTCGTGCCGTCCGCCTGATAGGTGGCGAGGAACTGACAGCCGGTCTGCACGTCGGTCAGCACATAGATGCCCGGCTGGTCGGTCGGCATCTTCGTCAGATTGGTCGTCACCACGCCGCGCAGCGCGCCGACGGGATCATTGGCCGCCTGCTGGATCTGGTCGGCGCGGGTGTTGATCTCGTTCGCCGTGGCCGAGGCCTTGGCGGCGGTGTCCTCGATCTCCTGCAGGGTGGAGACCGCTTCATCACAGGCGGCGACGAGACCCAGTAGGGCGGAGACGGCGAGAACGGGGATCAGCTTCATGGGTCCATCCTGCCCGATCCCCGCCTTGTGGTCAGGCTGACACAAGGTCTCAGCCCCCATCCTGTTCCCTGCCTTGACCGCGCCTCAGACGCATGGCCTTTGCGCCGCCTGATGAAGACCGCTGATTTCGACTTCCACCTGCCCGACGACCACATCGCGCTGCGCCCCGCCGAGCCGCGCGATTCCGCCCGCCTGCTGGTGGTGCGTCAGGATGGGCTGGACGACCGGATCATCCGCGATCTGCCCGACTTCCTTCGTCCGGGCGACGCCCTGGTGTTCAACGATACCCGCGTGATCCCTGCCCGCCTGTCCGGCGTGCGCGAGCGGCCCAACCCCGGGGTTGGGGGCGCGGACGGCGGCACCCTGACCGTCGAGGTCGAGGCCACCCTGCACCACCGCGACGCCCCCGACGTCTGGTCCGCCTTCATGAAGCCGGGCAAGCGGATCAAGGCGGGCGACCGCATCGTCTTCTCACCTCCCCTTCCCCTCGAGGGGGAAGGGGTCGGGGGATGGGGTGGAGGCAGTCCGCTTCAAGATGAGGCGCATGAGGCCGCATCGAACCCGACGTCGCAAATCTCCCCCCATCCTGCCACCACCCCCACCCAACCCTCCCCCCTCGAGGGGGAGGGCTTGAACGCGGTCGTGGTTTCAAAAGGCGACGACGGCCTCGTCACCCTGAAATTCGATCTGACCGGCCCGGCGCTGGACGACGCCATCCGCGACGTCGGGGTCATGCCCCTGCCGCCTTACATTGCAGCAAAGCGCCCCGAGGACGACCGCGACCGGTCTGACTACCAGACCGTCTTCGCCGAACACGACGGCTCGGTCGCCGCCCCCACGGCGGGGCTGCACTTCACCCCGGCCCTGCTGGAGGCCCTGAAGGCGCGCGGCGTCTCGAACCACGCCGTGACCCTGCACGTCGGCGCCGGCACCTTCCTGCCGGTCAAGGCGGACGACACCGCCGACCACAAGATGCATTCCGAGTGGGGCGAGGTCTCGCAGGAGATCGCCGACGCCCTGAACGCCGTCCACGCGAGCGGCGGCCGCATCGTCTGCGTCGGCACCACCTCGCTTCGCCTGCTGGAAAGCGCGACCGGCGAGGACGGCGTGGTCCGCTCCTTCCACGGCGACACCGCCATCTTCATCACCCCCGGCTACCGCTTCCGCGCCGTGGATGTGCTGATGACCAATTTCCACCTGCCGAAGTCGACCCTGTTCATGCTGGTCAGCGCCTTCGCGGGGCTGGACACCATGAAGGCCGCCTACGCCCACGCCATCCGCGACGGCTATCGCTTCTATTCCTACGGCGACGGCAGCCTGCTGTTCCGGAGCCCCGAGGCATGACCGCCCTTCCCCGCCCCCTGATCCAGAGCCTGGAGATGCTGGCCGCCACGGCCGAGGCGCTGGATCTCCGCAATGACTGGATCGTCTTCGGCGGCGCCGCCATGGCTCTGTCCGGCGTGACCGATCAGCCGGTCCCCGACATCGATATCCTGACCTCGCAGGAGACCGCCGAGGAGCTGATCGATGCCTTCGGCGGCCAGATCATCACCCCGCCCGCCCCCGACCGCTTCCGCTCGCGCCTGCTGGCCCGGATCGACGGCACGCCAGTCCCCATCGAGATCATGGTCGGGCTGGAGGTGAAGACCGACGACGGCTGGGCCCCGGTCAACTTCCGCACCCGCGTTGACCGCCCGGTTCAGGATCGCCACATCCCGACCCCACGCACCGCCGAACAGGCCGCCATGGCCCGCCGCTTCGGACGCCCCAAGGACCTGCAGCGCGCCGAGGCGCTGGACAAGCTGACCGACTGATGACCTTTCCGTTCGAGATTTCCAAGACTGACGGCCGCGCCCGCACCGGCGTCCTGAAAACCGCGCGCGGCGACATCCGCACCCCCGCCTTCATGCCCGTCGGCACCGCCGCGACGGTGAAGGCCCTGACCGTGGATCAGGTGAAACAGACCGGCGCCGACATCCTGCTGGGCAACACCTATCACCTGATGCTGCGCCCCGGCCCGGAGCGGATGGAGCGCCTCGGTGGCCTCCACAACTTCATGCGCTGGGACAAGCCGATCCTGACCGACTCGGGCGGCTTTCAGGTCATGTCCCTGTCGGGCATTTCGAAGCTGACCGAGGAGGCCGTGACCTTCTCCAGCCACATCGACGGCTCCAAACACGTCCTGACGCCGGAACGCTCCATCGAGATCCAGGCCGACCGTCTGGGCTCCGACATCGTCATGCAGCTGGACGAATGCGTCGCATGGCCCGCCGAGGAGAAGCGCGCCCGCGAGGGAATGGAGCTGTCCGCCCGCTGGGCCCTGCGCTCCAAAAACGCTTTCGCCACGCGCGACACACAGGCCCTGTTCGGCATCCAGCAAGGCTCGACTTACGAGAACCTGCGCAAGGAATCTTCCGAGCGGCTGCAGGAGATCGGCTTCGACGGCTACGCCATCGGCGGTCTGGCCGTCGGCGAAGGCCATCAGGCCATGTGCGAGGTGCTGGACTACGCGCCGGAGTTCCTGCCCAAGGACCGCCCCCGCTATCTGATGGGCGTCGGCAAGCCGATTGATCTCGTGGAGGCCGTGTGGCGCGGCGTCGACATGTTCGATTGCGTCCTGCCCACCCGCGCCGGTCGCCACGGTCAGGCGTGGACCTGGAACGGTCCGATCAACCTGAAGAACGCCCGCTTCGCCGAGGATCAGGATCCGCTCGATCCGGAAGTCCCCTGCCCGGCGTCGCAGGACTATTCAAAGGCTTACCTGCACCACCTGATCCGCGCCGACGAAATTCTCGGCAAGATCCTGCTCAGCTGGCACAACATCGCCTTCTTCCAGGCCCTGACCGCCGCCATGCGCGAGGCCATCTCGGAAGGTCGCTTCGACCAGTTCCGCAAGGACTTCCACGCGCGGCACACCTCGAACTGAGGGTGTGAGGCATCGGGTGTCGGGGGCGACCGCGGTGCCGCAATACGCACACCCAACACCCTACCTGCGCGGCCTGAACCAGGCCGGGGCCGCCGGCGGGGCGCAGTTGTGCTGCATCCCCACGCCCTTCAGGAAAGCCCGGCGCATCCGCCCGGCCTGCACCGCCGACTTCACCCGCAATTCGGCGCGCTTGGCCCCGGTCAGCCGCCGGACCCATGACCGCTGGGGAATGAAGTCCGTGGTCGCGTCCCGGATCGCGTCCAGAGCCTCTTCCACGACCTCCTCGGTCACGATCTCGGTCAGATTGGGCTGGTCCGGCCGACGCGGCTCATCACTGTCCGGCCCCAGCGCCTCGTTCAGCCGCGCGATCTCGGCCCCGATGGTGGAGCACTGGTTCAGATTGCGCAGGTCATAGGGATTGGCCTCCGCCTGCAGCAGCACGGTCGGGATGTACTCCCGGCGCAGGTTGAAATCGGCCAGCGGCGCTGTCGCCGCATTCCCGAACCCGTCCCCGAACTGCCGCGCCCCCTGCATGGCCGCATCGCCCGCATTGCAGGCGGTCAAAGCCAGAACAGGAGCGAGGACAGGGAGAAGCAGGTACAGACGGCGCATGCCGCCTATCAATCACGCCGCACGGCGCGATGAAAGCCTGCACTGTGGGGGAGAACCGATGGTACGTCCTCTCGGGCTCGAACCGAGGACCCTCTGATTAAAAGTCAGATGCTCTAACCAACTGAGCTAAGGACGCACATCGTGTCACCGGGCCGCGTCTGCGAATCCGGAGGCGCGGCTTTTCCAACATGTCGCCGCGCGGGTCAAGGTCCACTCGACAGGTTCGTGACGGACCGGCTACGCAAGGCGCATGACAGCGCCCGCAAAGCCCCTCTCCGGCATCCGCATTCTCGAGTTCGACGGCCTGGGTCCCGTCACCTTCGCGGGCATGGTGCTGGCCGACATGGGGGCCGAGGTCCTGCGCCTGACCCGCAGCGCCTCGGCGGGCGCCGCCGTATTCAGCGACGTCGGCGGCGAGGTGCTGCACCGGGGCCGCGCCGCCGTCGGGGTGAATCTGAAGGACCCGGCGGACCACGCCCGCGTCCTCGATCTGGTCGCCGGCGCCGACGCGATCATCGAGGGTTTCCGGCCCGGCGTGATGGAGCGGCTGGGGCTGGGGCCTGACGTGCTGGCCGCGCGCAATCCCCGACTGGTGTTCGGCCGCGTCACCGGCTGGGGCCAGACCGGGCCCATGGCCGATCAGGTCGGCCACGACATCAACTACATCGCCCTGTCCGGCGCCCTGCATCCGATGGGTGAGCCGGACCGCCCGCCCCGCGCGCCGCTGAATCTCGTCGGCGACTACGGCGGCGGCGCCATGTTCCTTGTCTCCGGCCTGCTGGCGGCCCTGTTGCAGGCGAAGACCACCGGGAAGGGCTCGGTCGTGGACGCCGCCATGACGGACGGCTCGGCCCTGCTGACCGGCCTTTTCCACGCCTTCCGCCCGCGCGGCCTGTGGAGCGACGCGCGCGGCGCCAACCTGCTGGACGGCGGCGCGCCCTTCTATCGCTGCTTCACCTGCAAGGACGGCCGGTTCGTCGCCGTCGGCGCGCTGGAGCCCCGGTTCTACGCCGCCCTGATCGCCGGGCTGGGCCTGACGCCGGAAGAAGCGCCGCAGTTCGACATGGCCGACTGGCCCGCCCTGCATGCCCGGTTCGAGGCCCTGTTCGCCGCGCGCGACCGTGACGACTGGGCCGATCATTTCGCCGGAACCGACGCCTGCGTCACGCCCGTGCTGACACTGGGCGAGGCCCCGGTTCATCCGCACAACGCCGCCCGCGCCACCTTCGTCGATCAGGGCGTGATCCAGCCCGCGCCCGCCCCGCGCTTCGACGGTCAGGCCAGCCCGGAGCCCCAGCCCGCAGGCCTGTCGCTCGACGAAGCCCTGACCCGCTGGGGCTGGATTCAGGCCACGTCGGCCTTCACCTCCGGGCGGTGAGCCCCCGCGCAGGCCTCCGCCAGCGTTCGGGTCAGCGCCGTCGGGTCGATCGGTTTGGTCAGGAAGGCCGCGACGCCCGCCGCCTCCCACGCCTGCCGGTGCACATCCAATGCATTGGCGGTCAGGGCGATGATCGGGGTGTCGGCGTTCACCCCGCCGGTCAGACGGATGCGCCGCGTCGCCTCCAGCCCGTCCATCACCGGCATCTGCATATCCATCAGCACGGCGTCGAAGCGCTCGACCAGCGCGGCCTCCACGGCCTGCGCGCCGTTCTCCACCAGCGTCAGCCGACAGCCGTGCGGCTCCAGCAGCAGGGTCAGGATGCGGCGGTTCACTTCGTGGTCGTCCGCCGCCAGGATCGACCGGCCGGTCAGCGCACCGACCTCGGCCTCATCACGACGGGCCTCCGTCGGACGGGTCTGCGACACCTCCATCGGCAGGGTCAGGATGAAGGTCGCTCCCTGCCCTTCCACGCTGCTGACCGTCAGGGCGCCGCCCATGATCTCGGCCAGCTTGCGGCTGATGGACAGGCCCAGACCGGTCCCGCCATAGCGACGGGTGGTGCCCGCCTCGGCCTGCTCGAAACTGTCGAACACATGCGCCAGCCGGTCCGCCGGAATGCCGCAACCGGTATCCGACACCGTCACCGTCAGGGCCGCCCCGTCCCAGTCCACGACGACCGCGATCTCGCCCTGCTCGGTGAACTTCACCGCATTGGACATCAGGTTGAACAGGATCTGCTGGAACCGCAGCGGGTCGGTGCGAACACACTCGGGCACCCGGTCCGCCGCCTCGACGGTCAGGCGCACCCCGTTCGCGGCGGCGCGCGGCTCCCATAGCCGGGCCAGTGAGATCAGGCGCGCGCGAACATCCACATCGTCCGTCTCCAGCACCATCTTGCCGGCCTCGATCTTGGACACGTCCAGCACGTCGTTCAGCAGGCCCATCAGCACCTCGCCCGCGTCGGTCAGCATCGACACATGCTCGGCCTGCCGCTCGGTCAGCTCGGTCCGACGCAGCAGGTTGGCGGCCGAGATCACCGCGTTCATGGGCGTGCGGATCTCGTGGCTGATGACGGCCAGAAAGTCTGACTTGGCCGCGCTGGCCTCCTCGGCCTTCTGGCGGGCGTTCTGCTCCATCACCTTGGCCGAGCGCAGCAGTTCGGTGGTGGTGCTGCTCTGCCGCACCGCCACGACCAGATGGCTCATGTACAGCACACAGCCCAGCGCGATCAGCAGCTCCTGCCATCGCCCGGTCAGGGTCGCGCTGATCACCGGCAATCCCAGGAAATAGGCGCCGTGCATGGCCACGGCGGAGAACAGGATCGGCCGGGCGTGATGCATGTGCAAACTGACATGCAGCAAGCCGCCCGCCACCTGCACAAGGGCGAAGGCCCGCCCGACCTCGCCCCCGTTGAACCACAGCCAGGCCGCGATGCTGGAATAGATGATGACGCCCACGGCGGTGGTGGCACAGGACAGCACGACATACGCCCTGTCCGGAACCCACTCGGGGTTCAGGCGGAACCGGCGAAACACCGCCCAGTCGGCCACCTGGCTCAGCAGGACCGCGAAGAACCAGACGACGGGCCAGAGGCTGGGCAGGAAGAACCAGGCCGTGATCCCGATGAAGGCGGCCAGTCCAATCCTTGTTTTCAGCTCCTTGAACCGAACCTGCGACACGAGAGCGTAGGCGGTGGCGGACATTTTTTGTTTTCTCCCCGCCCTGAGGTTGCGGGAAATTGGAAAAGGATTGGTTGCCGTCGAAAATCACCGGTCTCCGTTCGGTCCGGCGCGGCCGCGAAGGTTGCGCACAGAGGATGCGCGCCGGTGCGAAACACTCTATGGAACAGGACCAGCGGCCGAGCGTTAGACGGCCTGATCCCGGGGGAGACTTCTTCGACCATGAAACGCCTTGCCGCCCTGCTGGCCCTGACGACCGTTTTCGCCGTCGCCGCCTGCGATGACCCGCGTCCGTCCGAAGACGCCGGTCTGGCCGACAAGGCCGCCGAGCAGGCTCCGCCGCCGGTCGTCGAGGAACCCGTCGTCCAGCCCGAACCTCCGGTGACGCCGCCTCCGACCGATTCTACGGCCCTGCCGCCCGAACAGCGCACCTCGGAAGAATCCGTTCAGCCCGAAAGCGAAACCCTGTTCTATTGAACAGGGTCAAACGCGCCGAATGCGCGTGAGAACGACCGTGACGCCGACGGCGGGGGAGCGCCGTCCCGATGAGCGGGCCGCACGCCCCCTGATGAAGGTTTGAGTTTGACGCCGAGGCCCGCCTTCTTCCTTCTCAGCCTCGCGGGCGTGACAATCGCGTCCACCGCCGCGGCGGACCCGCGCGCCCAGATTCGGGGCGAACTGGACGGAACCCTGCGCGAGCAGCTCGTCCGGGCCGTCGGCGAGGTGGACGACGCCCCCTCCAACCGCTTCGAGGCCCGTCGCCGCGCCCGCAGCGCCATGGAGTCCGCCGAGGCCCTGCTGCGGTCCGAGGGCTACTACCAGCCCATCCTCGAGGACATCGTCGAGGGCGAGGACACCCCGGTCGCCATCGTCAATGTGACGCCCGGCCCCCGCTTCACTCTGACCGATCCCGCCGTGAACTGGGTCGCGCCGGAACCGAGGGCGGAAACGGCGGCCACGGTCATCGGCGACATCCGCCTGACCGCCGGTCAGCCGGGCCGCGCGGTCGATGTCATCGCCGCCGAAGGGCGACTGGTCGCCGGTCTGGTCCGCAACGGTTACGCCGACGCCCGCGCCGAGCCGCGCCGGGTGGTGGTCGACCACGCCGCCCTGACCGTCTTCCCGACCTACAACATCGCCGCTGGCGATCTGGTGCGGCTGGACGGTGTTCGGCTGGAGACGCGCGGTCCGACCAACCCCGATTGGGTCGCCGGTCTGGCGCCGTGGAGCGACGGCGCCGTCTATGACCCCGAGGACGTGGCCGAGCTGGAGCGTCGCCTGCTGGAAACCGGGGTCTATGACGGTGTCGGCGTCGCGCTGGCTCCGGCGGATCAGACCCTCGCCGACGGTCGCCGCCCGGTGATCGTCAGCCTGACCGACCGCCCCCGCCGCATTCTTGAGGCGGGCGCCACCTTCTCCACCGCCGACGGCTCCGGCGTGGATCTGCGCTGGACCTGGCACAACCGCTTCAAACGCGCCGACACCCTTGTCTGGGAAGCCCGGGTCGCCGACGTCGACAGTCGGCTGGGTGTCGATCTCAGCCTGCCGCACTGGCGCGAACCCGGCCAGACGCTGAAGCTGTCCGCCGCCCTCGTGAACGAGGACACCGACGCCTACGAACGGACCGCCTTCACCACCGCCGCCGATCTGCAGCAGCGCATCGGCAAGACCTCGTGGTTCAGCTACGGCGTCGGTCTGGACGTCGGACACTACAACGAGACCCGCTTCGACCCGCTGACCCAGCTGCCGATCAATTTCGACCGCGACCTCTACATCCTGACCGGGCGGGGCAGCTTCTATCTGGACCGGTCCAATGATCCGCTGGACCCGACCACCGGCTGGCGGTTCACCGGCTCGGCCCAGCCCACCGCGGTGGGCGGCGAGGACACCGTCCTGTTCCTGCGTGTCGAAGGTCAGGGCACGGCCTATCTGCCCCTGCAAAAGAACGGCAAGACCGTGCTGGCGGGACGGGTCCGTCTGGGCTCCATCCTCGGTGGCGAGGAACTGACCGTACCGTCCGATCGCCTGTTCTATTCCGGCGGCGGCGGATCGGTTCGCGGATACGAGTATCAGGGCGTCGGCCCTCGCCTGCCGGACAACACCCCCCGCGGCGGGCTGAGCCTGTTCGAGACCTCGCTGGAGATTCGCCGCGATGTCTGGCGCAGCTTCCAGGCCGTGGCCTTCGTCGACGCGGGCGCTATCGGCTTCCAGGAGACGCCGAACTTCAACAACCTGCGCTACGGGGCCGGGGTTGGCGTGCGGTACAAGCTGCCCTTCGGTCCGATCCGGGCTGACATCGCCTTCCCGCTGGATCGTCGTGACGGCGACGCGGGCTTCCAGATCTATGTCAGCATCGGGCAGGCGTTTTGACCGACCCGACCCCGCCCGAAGAGAAACCTCCGGCCGACGCGCCTGACTCGCCCGTCGAAAGGGCGAAGCGCAAGCGCACGCGCCTTCAGGCCCTCGCCTTCTTCGGCGGCATGGGGCTGGCTGTTCTGGCGGGCCTGCTGATCCTCCTGCTGGTCGGCGGGCGGATGTATCTGGTCAGCGATGCGGGCCGCGAGCTGGTCACCAGCTTCGTCGCCGGCAAGAAAATCGGCCGCTACGGCCGGATCAATGTCGAAGGGGTCAAGGGCGACCTGTTCGACGACTTCACCATCGACCGTGTCACCGTCACCGACGCCAGGGGCGTATGGCTCGAAGCGCGCGCGGTGCATGTGGACTGGACCTGGTGGCCGCTGATCACCCGGCGCTTCCACGCCACGGAGATCGAGGCTGACGTCATCCGCCTGATCCGCCGTCCGGAAGTCGAGCCGCCGACCGGACCGGGCGGTCCCCAGCCGATCAGCATCGACATCGACCGCTTCGCCGCCAATGTCGAACTGCTGGAGGGCTTCAGCAAGGAGTACGGGCGCTGGACCCTGTCGGGCGAGGCCAACATCCCCCGCACCGGCGCCAAGCAGGCCGTCGTCAACGCCGACAGCCTCAGCCGCCCGGGCGATCATCTGCGCCTGAACGCCACATTCGGCGGCCCGCTGACCGAAACCCGCCTGAACCTGCGCGCGTCCGAGGCCCAGGGCGGCCCCATAGCGGGCGCACTCGGCTATTCCCCGGATCAACCCTTCCAGGCGAGCGCACTTATCAACGGCGAGATCATCGACGCTGTCGTGCGCACCGGCGACTTCATCCCGCTGACGGTCAAGGGCCGCTACGGCAAGGACACCGCCCGCGTCAGCGGCTTCTTCGACTTCTCCGGCTCCGACCTGCTGGAGCCCTTCGTCCAGCGCGTCGGCCGCACCGCGCGCTTTGGTTTCGCCATCACGCCGGACACCGACAACGACGGCCAGCAGGGCTTCGGCTGGACGCTCATGTCCGAGAACCTGAACTCGCGCGCCAGCGGCCAGATCAACATGAAGGACCGCCGCAGCCGCGACGGCATCCGCATCGAGGTCGCCACCCCGTCGCTGAACCGTCTGGTCGGCTCCCCGTCCGCGGGCCCCGCCTCCTACGTCGCGACCTTCAAGGGCGACTCGGCGAACTGGTCGCTGGACGGTCAGGTCGATCTGGTCGGCGTCGAGGCCTCCAGCTATCGCGCCGGGCGAGTGCGCGGCCCGCTGAACGCCGCCATGCAGAATGGTCGCATCGTGCTGGACGGCGACATCCAGGCCGATGGCGGCTCGACCGCCGGTATCATCGGCAGCCTGCTGGGCCCGCGCCCCCGTGTTGCTTTCGAGGCCGCGCGCCAGACCGACGGCGCCATCCTGCTGCGCAAGATCGAGGCGCGAGGGCAGGCCCTGACCCTGACCGGCTCGGGCGGGCGCAATCTGCTGGGCGGCCTCGGCTTCCGGGGCGAGGCGCGCATCACAGACGCCTCGAAGATTCACCGCGGCGCCCGCGGCGCCTTCGGCGGTCCCCTCTCCGCCTCCATGGCCCGGACCGGCGCCCCCTGGCGGCTCACCTTCGACGGACGCGGACGCGGCCTGGCCACCGGTCAGGGCGAACTCGATCGCCTGCTGGGCGCCACGCCCCGCCTGCAGCTGACTGGCGCGATCAATCAGGGACGGATCGACGTGGAGCGCGCGGCCCTGACCGGCGCACAGGGCTCCGCCTCCGCGCGCGGCCGGATCGAGGGCAACGGCGGGCTGCGGCTCGCGCTGGACTGGAACGCCCGCGGCCCCTTCGGCGTCGGCCCGGTCGAGATCGATGGCGCCATGACCGGGGATGGGGCCCTCACCGGCACGCTCGCCGCCCCCCGCGCCGACCTGCGCGCCGCCTTCGCCCGCGTGAACGCCGGTCCGCTGAAACTGACCGACGCCAACCTGACACTCAGCTTCCGCAAGGGCGCCGACGCCTCGGACGGCAGTATCGCCGTCACCGCCGGATCGAACTACGGCCCGGCCCGCGCCGCCGGGAACTTCTATCTGGGCGGGACGCGCATCCGCCTGACCGAGGTTGATCTGGACGCAGGCGGGGTCACTGCGCGTGGCGACATCGCCCTGTCCAACAGCATTCCGTCCAGCGCCGACCTGACCTTCACCGCCCGCCCCGGCGCCTTCCTCGCCTCCGGGGAAGCCAACGGCCGCGTGCGCCTGACGGAGGGTGGCGGCGCCGAGACCGCGATCCTGGACGTGTCGGGCCGCAACGTCCGCTTCGCCGGCTCGCCCTATGTCATCCGCACCCTCGATCTCGACGGACGCGGCACGCTGGAGCGTCTGCCCTTCACCCTCAAGGCGGACGTGGGCGGCCCCACGCCCCTGTCGTTCGACGGTTCCGGCGTCTACGCCCGCGACGGCCAGTCCCAATCGGTCGCCCTGCAAGGCGGCGGCTCGGTGCGCGAGATCGACTTCGCCACCCGCAGTCCGGCCGTGGTCGCCCTGTCCGGCGACGGCAGGGTGGTGCGGGTGGACCTGTCGGTCGGCGGCGGCGTCCTGACCGGCGACCTGCGTCAGGACTCCCGCGCCGCCATCATCGAGGCCAATCTGACCAGCGTCGATCTCGGCGCGGTCGCCCCCGACATGCGCGGTCGCGTCACCGGCCGCCTGTCTCTGCGCGGCTCCGGCGACGACCTGTCGGGCTCGGCCAACGTCACCCTCAATGACCTGCGCAGCATCGACGCTCCGCGCGGGATGGAAGTCGACGGCACGCTGAACGCCGTGCTGGTCAACAACACCCTGCGCCTTCAGGCCCGCGCCGTGGACGAGGACGCCGTGCAGGCCAGCGCCGACCTGACCTTGCCGGTCGAGGCCTCGGCCGCGCCCCTGCGCCTGGCCATCGCCCGCACCCGCCCGATGGAGGGCACGGTGAACATTCAGGGTCAGGTCCAGCCGATCTGGGACCTCTTCCTGGGCGGCGACCGTTCGCTCTCGGGTCAGATGACCGCCAACGCCACCCTCGGCGGCACCCTGGCCGAGCCGCGCATCAACGGCCGTCTGGACCTGCAACAGGGCGCCTTCCGCGACAACGGCACCGGCCTGCGCCTGGCGGGCGTGACCCTGAACAGCCGCTTCGACGACACCACCGCCCTGATCGAGACCTTCTCGGCCAATGACGGCGCCGGCGGTCAGGTCAGCGGGGACGGCCGTATCGGCCTGCGCGAAGGCTCGGGCTCCAGCTTCCAGCTCCAGCTGCGCCGCTTCCGCATCATCGACAACGACATCGCCGAGGCCCGCGCCTCCGGCCCGCTGACCGTGGTGCGTGGTCAGGACGGCAACATCCGGCTGGCCGGCGAAATCTCCGTCGACGAGGCCCGGATCGAGGCCAACCCGCCAGGCTCCAACGGCATCGTCCGGATGGATGTGGTCGAGATCAACCGCCCCGGCGGCGACATGCCGGAAGAAGAACAGACCCGCTCTCGCGGCCCGCAGATCGGCATGGACATCGCCATCCGCTCGCCCGGCGGCGACGTGCGGGTGGTCGGTCGCGGCCTGAACGTCGAGATGGGCGTCAACGCTCGCGTCACCGGAACCATCTCCCAGCCGGTCCTGACCGGCACGGCGCGCGTGGTGCGGGGCGACTATGACTTCGCGGGCAAGCGGTTCGTGTTCGACCAGACCGGCACGGTCACCCTGTCGACCCGGCCCGAACAGATTCGCCTGAACCTGTCAGCCACCCGGGAAGACCCGGCCCTGACCGCGACCATTCGCGTGACCGGCACGGCGGCGCGGCCCGAGATCGCCCTGACCTCCACCCCCGCCCTGCCGCAGGACGAAATCCTGTCCCAGGTGCTGTTCGGTCGTTCGGCCTCTCAGCTGTCGGCCTTCGAGGCGGCCCAGCTGGCGGCGGGCGTGGCCGCGCTGGCGGGCGGCGGCGGCTTCGATGTGATCGGGAACCTGCGCGAGCTGGCGGGTCTCGATCGCCTGTCCTTCGGCGGCGAGGCCTCCAGCCTGACTGTGGCCGGCGGGCGCTACATCACCGACGACGTCTATCTGGAGATCATCGGCGGCGGCGAGGACGGGGCGGAAGTGAACGTCGAATGGCAAGTCCGTCGCAATCTGACGGTCAGCTCGAAATTCGGCGGACAGGGCGACGCCAGCCTGTCCATCCGTTGGCGCCGGCAAAGCCGGCAGCCGGGCGGCGCATCAAACGACCGCCGCCCGAACCGTTAGTCTCAGTAGTCTTCGCGGTTGGCTTCGGCGAAGCGGATCTTGTCCAGCTTCGACGCGCCGCGAATGCCCGCCGTATGCAGCAGCAACTGGATCGCGGCGATACCGTAGGTCAGCACGACCTTCAGGACGTCGAGCGGGGGCTTTTCGACCGGGCTGGGCAGCAGTTGCAGGAGCAGGCCGCCGACGATCAGCACGGCGAACAGGATCGGAATGATGATGTTGGGCTTGGCCCATTGCACGAAGGCCAGAATGGCCTGGATCACCACCAGACCGATAGCGAAGTAGAGCATCACCTGCGTCATCGTGCCCACCATGCCGGCGGCCATGGGGTCATTGGCGGCGGCCGCGGCGGCGGCGGCGGCGATCTCGTCCTTGCGCACGATCATCTGGACGACGGCGACGGCGCCGACGACGGCGCCGATGGCGACGCCGATGGCGCTGGCGCGCGCCGCCCGCAGGGCCTCGGCCTCGGTGGTGATGGGGGCCGTCGGATTGATGGCCTTGAGCCAGTTCTGCATGGAGTTCCTCCCGGAGTTGAACCCCGACCCTAGCCTGATCCGACGACGAGTCGTAGCCCGACCTCGCTTCACCTTTCCCTCGCGCCCGGCTAGGTTCCGGCCGATGCGGATTCTGCCTCCTGAACAGTCCGTGCTCGACCACGTCGCGGCACGCGAAGCCGTGATCATCGGACGGGCGGTGGAGTGGGCGAACGTCAACTCCGGCAGCCGTCATGCCGCCGGGTTGAGCGCGGTCCTGGCCCTGCTCGAGGCCACGGCCCGCGCCCTGCCCGCGACCGTCGAGCGCATCCCCACGCAAGGCTCGACCACCGTCGCCGACGACGGCTCGGTGCGCGAGGAGGCTCACGCCGACGCCCTGAAGATCACCTGTCGCCCCGACGCGCCGCTCCAGGTGGTGCTGACCGGCCACTACGACACCGTCTTCCCCGAGACCTCGGACTTCCAGACGGTCGTGAGCCGCGCCGACGGGGCCCTGAACGGTCCCGGCATCGCCGACATGAAGGGTGGCATCTCGGTCCTGCTGGCCGCCCTCGAAGCCTTCGAGACCCATCCGGATCGGGAGCGTGTCGGCTGGACCGTCCTGCTGTCGCCCGACGAGGAGATCGGCTCGCCCGCATCCGCCCCCCTGCTGGCGGGACTGGGCGCGCGCGGCCACGTCGGCATGACCTATGAACCCGCCCTGTCGGACGGCACGCTGGCGGGCGAGCGCAAAGGCAGCGGCAACTACCATCTGATCGTCACCGGCAAAGCCGCCCACGCGGGCCGGGCTTTCCATGAGGGGGCCAACGCCGTCGCCGGGGCCGCCATCATCGCCGCCCGACTGCACGCCCTGAACGGCCAGCGCGACGGCGTCACAGTCAATGTCGCGAAGATCAGCGGCGGCGGCCCGCTCAATGTCGTCGCCGACAACGCCGTGGTCCGCTTCAACGTCCGCGTCCCGGACGCACAGTCCTCGGCCTGGATTTCGGAGACGGTCCGACAGATCACCGCCGAGCCGCCCTTCCCCGGCCTGACGCTTGACCTGCACGGCGGCATGACCCGCGCGCCAAAGCCGATGGACGCCTCCCAGACCGCCCTGTTCGAGGCGGTGAAGGAAGCCGGCGCCCTGCTGGGCCAGACCATCGCGTGGAAGCCTTCGGGCGGCGTCTGCGAAGGCAACAACCTGCACGCCGCGGGTCTGCCCAACATCGACACCCTCGGCGTCCTTGGTGGGGACATCCATTCGGATCAGGAGTTCGCCTGGCCCGCCAGCTTCGTCGAGCGCGCCCAACTGAGTGCGCTCATCCTGTGCAAGATCGCCTCGGGCGAGATTGACGCCCTGAAACTGAAGTCCCTGCGTCTGGAGACGATGTAACCCCATGCTCGTCGTCAGACCCGCCGGCCCCGCCGACCTCGACCACCTGCTCGAACTGGCCATCCTGTCCGGCCCCGGCTTCACCAGCCTGCCGGAAGACCCGGACCAGTTGGCCGAACGCCTCGACCTCAGCCGCGACAGCTTCGCGGGCGGCATGGAGCCGCATGAGCGCTGGTACACCCTGATGCTAGAGGAATCCGAAACCGGCGACGTTGACGGCATCGGCTCGGTGAAGGCCTCGGTGGGCCTCAAACGCCCCTTCTTCAGCTTCCGGGTCGTCAGCAACGCCCAGTCCTCGCCGTCGCTCGGCATCAAGCTGGAACAGAAGACGCTGGTGCTGGTCAACGAATGCACCGGCTGGACCGAGGTCGGCTCCCTCTTCCTCAAGGCCGACCGGCGCAAGGGCGGCGCGGGCCGCCTGCTCAGCCAGTCGCGCTACATGCTGATCGGCACCGAGCCGGAGCTGTTCAACGAGAACGTCCTGGCCGAGCTGCGCGGTGTCTTCACCCCCGACGGCGCCTGCCCCTTCTGGGACCATGTCGCCCACAAATTCTTCCCGATGGACTTCGATGAGGCGGACCGGATGACAGGCTCCACCGACAAGCAGTTCATCCTCGATCTGGCCCCGCGCCATCCGATCTATGTCGAACTCCTGCCCGAGCCCGCTCGTGCGGTGATCGGCAAGGTGCACCCGCAGGGCGTGCCCGCCATGGCCCTGCTGGAGAGCGAGGGCTTCCGCCCCAACGGCCTGATCGACATCTTCGACGCCGGTCCGACCGTCTCCTGCCAGCGCGATAACATCCGCACCGTCCGCGACGCCCGCGCCCTGACCGTCGCCCTCGCCGACGAGGTCGAGGCCGAACTGCCCGCCCTGATCTCGACCGACAGCGTCGGCGCCTTCCGCGCCGTCCGCCAGCGCGCCCACCTTGAAGGCGACACCGCCACCCTCACCCGCGAAACCGCCGACGCGCTGAAGGTGCGTGCTGGCGATACTGTTCGCGTAAAGACCTGACGAAAGCAGACCCGAATGACGCATTTCATCAACGGCGAATGGTTTGACGAAGGCCACGCGCGGTTCAACTCTACCGATCCGGCGACGGGCGAGGTCGTCTGGGAAGGCTGGGACGCCTCGCAACTTGTCTGCGGCGACGCTACCGATGCCGCCCGTGACGCCTTCCCCGACTGGGCCGACCGCCCGCGTCAGGACCGCATCGACGCGGTGAAGCGCTATCAGGCCGTGCTCAAGGACCGCGCGCCGCAGATCGCCGAGGCCATCAGCCGCGAAACCGGCAAGGCCCTGTGGGAGACCACCACCGAACTTCAGGCCATGCAGGGCAAGGTCGACATCTCGATCCGCGCCTATGACGAGCGCACCGGCGAGCGCACCGCCGCCACCGCCTTCGGCTCCGCCACCCTGCGCCACCGCCCGCACGGCGTCGCGGCGGTTCTCGGGCCGTTCAACTTCCCCGGCCACCTGCCCAACGGCCATATCGTCCCGGCCCTGCTGGCGGGCGACACCGTGGTCTTCAAGCCGTCGGAAGAGACGCCCCTGACCGGCCGGCTGATGGCTGAGTGCTTCGAAGCGGCCGACCTGCCGCGCGGGGTCTTTAACATGATCCAGGGCGGTCGCGACAGCGGCGCGGACCTGCTGAACAACGGCATCGACGCCCTGATGTTCACCGGCTCGGGCGCGGCGGGCGCCCACTTCCGGCGCAAGTTCGCGGACGATCCACACGTCATTCTCGCGCTGGAGCTGGGCGGCAACAATCCGCTGGTCGTCTGGGACGCCGCTGACGCCGAAGCCGTCGCGGGCATCGCCGTCCAGTCCGCCTTCATCACCACCGGCCAGCGCTGCTCCTGCGCCCGTCGTCTGATCGTGCCGGAAGGCCCGCAGGGCGATGCCATCGTGGACGCCATCGCCGCCCTCAGCGACCGCCTGATCTTCGCCCCCTGGAACAGCCCGACCGAGCCCTACGCCGGGCCGCTGATCTCCGAGAAGGCCGCCGCCGCCGCCCTTGCCGCCCTTCAGGAGCGCATCGACGCGGGCGCTCGGGTGATCCGCGCCTCCGGTCCGGTCGGCAACCTTCCCGGCGCCTTCGTCAAGCCCGCCATCATCGACGTCACCGGCGTCAGCGTCCCCGACGAGGAGATGTTCGCCCCCTTCCTGTCGGTGACCCGCGTCTCGTCCTTCGACGCCGCCATCGCTGAAGCCAACGCCACCCGCTACGGCCTCAGCGCCGGTCTGGTCAGCGATGATCCCGCGAACTGGCAGACCTTCATCCGCCGCATCCGCGCGGGCGTGGTCAACTTCAACCGCCCGACCACCGGCGCCGCCGGCGACATGCCCTTCGGCGGCCTCGGCGCCAGCGGCAACCACCGACCCTCCGCCTGGTACGCCGCCGACTACTGCGCCTACCCGGTCGCCAGCTTCGAGGCCGATGCGGTGAAGAATATCGAAAGCGAGATCAAGGGGTTGAGCTGATGGAGTTTGATCGCTTCTCAAAAACGGAACGGATCAAGGCCGGGGGACGTGAACGCGCCCGTCGCCTGCGAAACGACCCAACCTGGACGGAAGCCAAACTCTGGGAACGCTTGCGGCTCCTGCCGATCCGCGTCCGACGACAGGCGCCCATCGGTCCCTACGTCGTGGACTTCGCTTGCCTTCCAGCAAAGCTGATCATTGAGGTCGATGGCGGCATCCATGGTCAGACAGGTGTCGCCCTGCGTGATCTCAAACGGGATGAATGGCTAAGCGGCCAAGACTACCGCGTCCTGAGGATCGACAGCCGCCGCATCCCGGATGACCTCGACGCCGTCGTTGCTGAAATCGTTATGGCGATCCGCCAGACTTCTCCCCTTCCCCTCGAGGGGGAAGGGGCCGGGGGATGGGGTGCGCGCTCAATGTATGACGGACTGGCGCAAAAGGCGGGATCGGGCCCTTCGCGCCGCACCGGCCAACAGCCTGCCTCCACCCCTCCCAACCCTCCCCCTCGAGGGGAGGGCTTTTAATGAGCGCCATCGAAGCCAACGCCGACGGTCTGATCGGGCCGACCCATTCCTACGCCGGGCTCAGCCCCGGCAACCTCGCCTCCAGCCGTAACGAGGGGCAGGCGTCCAACCCGCGCGCCGCCGTCCTGCAGGGCCTCGACAAGATGAAGCGGCTGGCCGACCTCGGCCTGCCCCAGTTCGTCCTGCCGCCGCACGAGCGGCCCAACCTGCCCTTCCTGCGCAGCCTGGGCTTCTCCGGCACGGACGCCCAAGTGCTCGAGCGCGCCTGGAAGGACGCCCCCACCTTCGCCGCCGCTGCCTGCTCGGCCTCGCCCATGTGGGCCGCCAACGCCGCGACGGTGACCCCGTCCGCCGACAGCGCCGACGGCCGGGTCCACTTCACCCCCGCCAACCTCGTCACCAACCTGCACCGCTCGCTGGAGCATCAGCAGACCAAGCGCGCGCTCGACGCCCTCTTCCCCGATCCCGCGCGCTTCGCCGTCCACGACGCCCTGCCCTCCGTCGCCCATCTGGCCGACGAGGGCGCCGCCAACCATGTCCGCCTGTGCGCCGAGCATGGCGCGGAGGGCATCAACCTGCTGGTCTGGGGCCGCGAGGCTTGGGAACCGTGGACCGGCCCCTTCCCCGCCCGCCAGACGCGCGAGGCCTCCGAAGCTCTCGCCCGCCGCCACGGGGCGTCCGGCGCGGTTCTGGCCCGCCAGTCGAAGGCCGCCATCGCCGGCGGGACCTTCCACAATGACGTCGTCTGCGTCGGCGCGCTCGACACCCTGTTCCACCATCAACTGGCCTTCGAGGACACCGCCGGAACCCACGCCGCCATCCGCGCGGCCGCGAAAGGCTTCGAGCCCATCTTCGTTGAGGTGTCCGAGGCCGACCTCCCCCTCGCTGACGCCATCTCCAGCTATTTGTTCAACTCCATGCTGGTGCAGATCCCGGGCGAGGATCGCCTGACCCTGATCTGCCCGACCGAGACCCGGGACAACGCCCGCGCCCATGCGGTCGCCGAGGCTGTCGCCTCGTCCAACGGTCCCATCGGTCGGGTCGAGTACGTCGACGTGCGCCAGTCGATGCGCAACGGCGGCGGCCCCGCCTGCTTGCGTCTGCGCGTGGTGCTGAACGAGGCCGAGCTGGCCGCCACCAATCCGGACATGCGCCTGACCGACGACCTCCACGGCGCCCTCAGCGTCTGGGGCGCGACCTGGTATCGGGACGAGCTGAAGGTCGCTGACCTCGCCGACCCGGCCCTGCTGGACGAAAGCCGGGGCGCCCTGGACGAACTCACTTCAATCCTCGGCCTGGGATCGGACTTCTATCCGTTCCAGCGGGACTGAGATGCGCGCGCTCGCTCTCGCCTGCGCGATCCTCAGCCTGCTGATCCTCGCCGGCGTCACCCTGGGCGCCGGGGCCGCCTATCCCGGCTACGACCACCTGCGCCAGTTCATCAGCGAGCTGGGCGCCGACGGCGCCCTGACCGGCCCGAATGTCAGCCTTGCCTTCATCGTCTCCGGGGCCCTGCTGACCGTCTTCTGGCTGCTGTGCGCGGTCCTGTTTCCCCGCACGCCCCTGTTCCTGATCGGCTTCGGGCTCAGCGCCCTGAACGGGCTGGGCCTGATGTTCGGCGGCGTCTTCCCCTGCGATTTCGAGTGCGTGCCGGGCGGCGTCACCCTGTCAGGCCTGTTGCACGAGATTCTGGGCGGCATCGGCTATCTGGCGGGGGTGGTCGGGGTCTTCCTGATCGGTCTGGCCGCCCGCAAGCATCCCGCCCTGCGCGGCCTGTTCACCCTCGGCCTGATCTGTGGCGTTCCGGCCCTCGCCGTGGTCTGGTTCGTCCAGCCGTGGTTCCACTGGCTGGGCGTGGCCCAGCGCATTCTCGAGACCGCCTTCGCCGTCTGGGCCGTGGGCGTCGCCCTCAGCCTTCGCCGCCTCCCGGAGACCGCCCGATGACCGCCATCCCGTCGACAGAGAGCATGTCCCCCGCCCGCCGCCTGCGGAACATCATCGGCGGCTCGGCGGGCAATCTGGTCGAGTGGTTCGACTGGTACGCCTATGCGGCCTTCACCCTGTATTTCGCCCCGGTCTTCTTCCCCAAGGGCGACACCACCGCCCAGCTGCTGTCCAGCGCCGCCATATTCGCCGTCGGCTTCCTCATGCGCCCGGTCGGGGCGTGGATCATGGGCGTCTATGCCGACCGCAAGGGTCGCAAGGCGGGCCTGACGCTGTCCGTCAGCCTGATGTGCGGCGGCAGCCTGATCATCGCCTGCACGCCCGGCTACGCTACCATCGGCCTCGCCGCCCCGGCGCTTCTGCTGCTCGCCCGCCTGATGCAGGGCCTCAGCGTCGGCGGCGAATACGGCTCCTCCGCCACCTACCTGTCCGAGATGGCGGCCAAGGCCCATCGGGGCTTCTGGTCCAGCTTCCAGTACGTGACCCTGATCTCGGGCCAGCTTCTGGCCCTGCTGCTGCTCATCGTGCTGCAGAACACCCTCAGCGAGGGCGACCTCGCCTCCTGGGGCTGGCGCATCCCCTTCTTCGTCGGCGCGGCGCTGGCGGTTATCGTCTTCTGGCTGCGCCGCCGTCTGGATGAGACCCGCGCCTTCATCGCCTCGGACACGCAGGAAGCCCCGAAATCCAGCGCCCTGCTGCTGTTCGTGAAGCATCCGAAGGAGGCGTTTCTGGTCATGGGCCTGACCGCCGGGGGCACGCTGGCCTTCTACACCTACACGACCTACCTCCAGAAATTCCTGGTCAACACCAGCGGCTTCTCCAAGGACTCCGCCACCGAGATCAGCGCCGCGGCCCTGTTCCTCTTCATGTGCCTCCAGCCCGCCGTCGGCGCCCTGTCGGACCGCATCGGCCGCAAGCCGGTGATGGTCGCGTTCGGCGTTCTGGGTCTGCTGTTCACCGTGCCGATCATGACCCTGCTGGCCTCGGTCGATAATCCGTTCGTCGCCTTCGCCCTGGCCCTCGCGGCTCTGGTGATCGTCAGCGGCTATACGGCCATCAACGCCGTGGTGAAGGCCGAGCTGTTCCCCGCCCACATCCGCGCACTGGGCGTCGCCCTGCCCTACGCCATCGCCAACGCGGCCTTCGGCGGCACGGCCGAATACGTCGCCCTGTGGCTCAAGGGCGCCGGGATCGAAAGCGTCTATTTCTGGTACGTCACCGCCATGATCGGCGTGTCCCTGCTGGTCTACCTCTTCATGCGCGACACCAGGCATCACAGCCTGATCTCGCACGAGGATTGAGCCATCTTCCTTCTCTCCTCCGGGGGAGAAGGATCATCACGCCGCGAACCGCCCGCCCTTGGCCGCATAGGCCTGCGTGCCCTCGGTGAAGACCTCGTCCGTCGGCAGGATGGTCTCGATCGGAATGGCGTCCGCGCCCTTCAGCCGCTCATAGATCGGGCCGAAGTCCTTCAGGGTCTCGCCCTTCAGCGCCTCGATCGAGTCGATCACGAAATAGACCTGCTGGAAGTCGTCGATCCGGTAGAGGGTCTTCATCACCCGCTCCAGATCAAAGCCGATCCGGTTCGGCGACGGGTCTTCCAGCGCGAACACGCTCTCGGTCGCCGAGGACACGATCCCCGCGCCGTAGATGCGCAGCTGGTCGGCCTCCTTCATCAGGCCGAACTCGACCGTGTACCAGTACAGCCGCGCCAGATTGGGCAGCATGCCCAGCGCCGCCGCCCGCTGCCCGCCCTTGCCGTAGGCCTCCATATAGGCGGCGAAGTCCGGGTCGGTCAGCATCGGCACATGGCCGAACACATCGTGGAAGATGTCCGGCTCCTGCAGGTAGTCCAGCTGGTCCGGCTTCCGGATGAACTGGCCCGAGGGGAAGCGCCGGTTGGCCAGATGATCGAAGAACACCTCGTCCGGCACCAGCCCGGGAACACACACCACGGTCCAGCCGGTCAGGGCCTGCAGCTTGGGGTTCATCAGCGAGAAGTCCGGGATGCCGCCCGTGTTCAGGTCCAGCGACTCCAGACCCTTGAAGAAGACGTCGGCGGCGCGGCCGGGCAGGATCTTCATCTGCCGGGCGTACAGGGTGTCCCAGGTCTTGTGCTCGGTCTCGGTATAGGCGCGCCAGTCCTGCGGAATCGTCCAGTCCTCGGCGGCCCCTTCGGGCGGCTTGTCAAAGACGTGCTCGAAATCAGACATGGCGGCGCTCCTGGCACTTCGGGCTCTGACGGCCCCTTGTCTGTCAATCTAGAACCGCCCGCCCGGCCACGCCAGCACCGTTCAGTGGATCGCCTGCGCGCGCGGGGCGTGGTGGCCCTCGCCGTCCATGGTGAAGTACCGGCGCTCGGCGTCGCGGGTCAGGGTGGACAGCTCCGGGTCATGCTCCAGCATGTCCTCGGGCGCATAGGCCATGAAGCCGCCGTCGGTCCCCATAGCCAGCACCTGATAGAAGGGCTGGTCGGGCGAAATGTCTCCGGTCGCGCCGACGGGACCGGCGAACACGGGGTCGACGTCGATCACCACGCCGCGGAAGCCGGCATGTCTGTGTCGAACGATCTGGCCGAGGCCGAAGCGGGCGAAGGTGGATCGGGTCATGCTCCACAGCTACGCCTGTCAACCTGAGCCGCATCACCGCCTTCCCGTTCATTTTCGCGACAGACACGCTTGGCGCGGATCAGTTTCGCGGTCTACGCTATCGGGGACGGGCGCCGTTCCGGACCGCCCACCTTGAAAGATTCGGCCCATGCCGGAGACCGCAGGCGCGTCCTCGCGCCAACGGTCCCAGCCCCGGCGGCCTGACGGCAAGCGCGCCCGCGGCGGCGCGCCCGTCGCGGCGGGGGCGCCAGGTCGCGAGGGTGTCCTTTACGGGGCCCTTGATCTGGGGACCAACAATTGCCGCCTGCTCATCGCCCGACCGGCGAAGGACGGCTTTCGCGTCGTCGACTCCTTCAGTCGGATCGTGCGTCTGGGCGAGGGCCTGTCCCGCACCGGCCGCCTCGATGACGCCGCCATGGAGCGCGCCTACGAGGCCCTGATGCTGTGCAGCGAGCGTCTGGTCCGTCGCGGCGTCGATCCGTCCCGCCTGATGGCCGTCGCGACCCAGGCCTGCCGTCAGGCCGAAAACGGCGCCGCCTTCATCGAGCGCGTCCGTCAGGGCACGGGCCTGAAGCTGCGGATCATCGACCCGGCCGAGGAAGCCCGCCTGGCGGTGGAAGGCTGCCTCAACCTGTTCGATCCGACCGCCGAGGCCATTCTGGTGGTCGACGTCGGCGGCGGCTCGACCGAGCTGAACTGGCTGCGTCGCAAGGACGGGGCCTTTGTCCTGGAGGGCTGGATGTCCGCCCCCATCGGGGTCGTCACCCTGGCCGAGCGTCATCCCGAGCCCCTCAGTGGAGACCTCCATCCCTGGTACGAGGCCATGGTCGCCGACATGGGCGCCGCCATCGCCGACTCTCCGGTCGATCCGGCCCTGCGCGAGCTGTTTGTCGCCGGTCGCGCCCACATGGTCGGCACCTCCGGCGCCATCACCAGTCTGGCGGGCATCCACCTGGGCCTGCGCCGCTATCAGCGCAATCTTGTCGACGGGCTCTGGATGACCCGCGCCGATTGCGAGGCGGCGGCGGAAAGGCTTCAGGCCCTCGGCCCTGACGGTCGCGCCGCGGAAAGCTGCATCGGCCCCGACCGCGCCGATCTGGTCCTCGCCGGCGCCGCCATCATGGAGGCGGTCCAGCGCGCCTGGCCGTCAGAGCGCGTCCGCGTCGCCGACCGCGGCCTGCGCGAGGGCCTGCTGCTGGAACGCATGCGCGAAGACCGCAAACCCGCCCGCCGGAAACGGCGGAGGCGGCGGGCCGGCTCCACGAAAGGCGCTGGTCAGCCCGTCACCTGAACCGGCAGGGTCACGTCGCACACCGAGAAGTCCGCGCCCCGCGCGGTCCGCGCCGCGCCGACGATGCTCATGAAGCGCTCGGAGTTAGGCGACAGCACCTGCACCGTCGGGCGTTCGGCCTCCGGAATGTCCGAACCCACCCGCACCCGGGTCATGCGATCCGGCTGGACCGAGGCCATCATGCCGTTCTCACCGTCCCCGACCTGCAACGCCCGCACGACATCGAGACCCGACACCGTCATGCCCCAGATGGTGTAGCGCTTGTCCAGCGCCGGATAGGCCTGTCGCATGATGAAGAACTGGCTGTTGGCGGTGTCATTGCCCTCGTCGCGGGCCATGCCGACCACGCCGGGGCAGTAGACGCCCCAGCCGTGCACCTTGCCGTCGCCGGTCTGGGCGAAGGCGGCGTCGGGCTGGGTCTGGACCGGCAATGATCCCAGGAAGCCCACACGCGCGCCGGTCGGCTCGGCCACCGGGGCGAACGGCATCGCGGGATCACGTCGGAAGGTGAACTCGGCCTTCAGGTCGGGCCAGGCGCTCTGGCCCTCGCCGTTGCCCAGCGGATCGCCGGTCTGGGCCATGAACCAGTCGATCACCCGGTGCCAGGTCAGGTTGTCGAAGAAGCCGTTGCGGGCCAGTTGGCGCATCCGCGCCACATGCAGCGGCGCGATCTCGGGCGTCAGTTCGACGATGATCCGGCCCTTGGTGGTGTCGATGACCAGCAGGTTCTCCGGCGCGACCGTGCGCCAGTCGGTGGACCCGATCGTGGTTTGGGGCGTCGGCGCGGGCGGCGGCGGCGGCGGACCGCCGACCTCCTGCGCCATCACCGGGCCGGCCATCAGGGCCGCCGCGGCGACCAGGGCGAACGTCAGCTTCATCATCCCCTCCCCTTGTCCCGGCTCAGCCGCCGGTGACTTCGGCCGTCGGCTGGATCTCACAGACATTGAACCGTCGGCCCAGCCGGGTGCGGGTCGACGCGAGCAATTCGGTGAAGGCCGGGCTGTTGGTTGTCATCACCCGCGCCGTCGGCCGTTCGCCTTCCGGCAGGGCCGAGGCCGTGCGGACACGCGTCATCAGGTCCGGGTCGGTCACCCGACCACCCTGGCTTTGATCACCGGCCTTCAGCGCCCGCGCCGCGTCCAGCCCCGACAGCACGCGGCCGAAGGGGGTGTAGAGGCTGTTCAGCGCATCATTGGGGGCGGTCATCACGAAGAACTGGCTATTGGCGCTGTTCGGATCGCCCGCCCGCGCCATACCCAGAACCCCGGTGCAGAACAGGGCCAGGGCGTCGGTCTTGAAGTCCGCGGTGATCATCATCTGGGCGTCCGGCTGGGTCTCGACAGCCATCGACCCGATCACGCCCAGTTGGCTCGCCCCCGTGGCGCCCGGACCGGTGCTGACGAAACCGTCAGCGCGTCCACGACGGAAGCTGAACTCACCCTGCAGATCAGGCAGTTCGCTGCCGCCCTCGCCCGTGCCCAGCGGATCGCCGCCCTGGGCCATGAAGCCCTCGATCACCCGGTGCCACTTCAGGCCGTCATAGAAGCCCCGGTTCGCCAGAGTGCGAACACGCTCGACCGACTGCGGCGCCAGGCGCGGGTCCATCTCGGCGATGATCCGGCCCTTCGACGTGTCGATGACCAGCAGGTTCTCGGGCGCGATCGTCCGCCATCCGGCGGCGGGCGCGGGCGCCGTCTGCGACCGGGCCTCCGGTGCGGCGGCGGTCATGAGAACGGCGGCGGCCGCCGCGGCGATGATCGTGTTGAAGCGCATTCTATCCCTTGACCCTGTCCAGCACCGCGGCCGCGACCGCCGGGCTGACAAAACTGCCTATATTCCCGCCCAGCCGGGCGATTTCCTTGACCAGCCGCGAGGCGATCGCCTGATGCCGCGGGTCCGCCATCAGGAAGACGGTCTCGATGTCCGCATTGAGGCGCTGGTTCATCGCCGTCATCTGGAATTCGTACTCAAAATCGGCCACGGCGCGCAGGCCGCGCACGATCACCGTCGCGTCCAGCTCTTCCGCGAAATGCATCAGCAGGCTGGAGAAGGGGCGAACCTCGACCTGATCGCCGAAGACGGCCACCTCGGCGCGCACCATCTCGACCCGTTCGGCGGTCGTGAACAGCGGACCCTTGTCATCATTCTGGGCCACGCCGATGACCAGCCGGTCCACCAGCTTCACCGCGCGCTTGATGATGTCCAGATGCCCGTTGGTGATCGGGTCGAAGGTGCCCGGATACAGGCCAATACGCATCGAAGTCCTCCCCGACTTTTCATCGGTTTAGCAGGTGCGAAACGAGCGGCCTAGATCGTCTGCGGCGCGTTCGACGCCCAGGCGGCCTGAAGGCGGTCGATCAGGGCCGGATCGACGTCCAGCGCCTGCCCGTCGATATGCGCCACCGGACAGGCCGGGGTCGCGCTGTTGCAGATGAAGGCCGACCGGAACCCGGCCAGCGCCGCCCGGTCGATCAGCCGGCTCTCGCTGTCCAGTCCGACCAGATCCAGCCCGTTCTCCAGCAACCTCTGGCCCACGCCGCGCAACATCGGCGCCCGGGGCCATATGATCCGGCCGTCCTCGACGAAGCCGATGTTCCAGATCGAGCCCTCGGACACCACGCCGTCCGGGCCGACGAACAGGGCATCATCAAACCCCGCCGCCTTCGCGTTTCGGCGTGCGAGGGTCAGGCCGAAGGTGGCGTTGTGCTTCAGCTCGGGCATTTCCCGCGCATAGTCCTGCGTCTGCAGACGCAGGGGGTCGCACACCGGATTCGCCGGAGCCGACACCACCGTCAGCACGCCCGGCTCGCCCTTCGCCCAGGCCGTCCGCATCGTAACGGTTTCAAGAAACAGCTGGACCCGCAGGCTGTGCCGCCCGTTCAGCCCCTCCAGCGCCGCCCGCATCCGCTCGCGCAGCCGCGCCTCGGGCACGGCCACGCCGAACAGCGCCAGCGCCTCGTCCCGCAAACGATCCAAATGCAGGTCCAGCCCACGCACCGCCCCATCCTCGACCTGCATCGAGGTGAAGGCGCCGTAGTTGGACACGATGACGGGCGCCAGCGCCTCGATGGTCGCCGGCTCCCCGTCGATGTGGATCGCGTAGCTTGACATTCGGCTATATAACTTTATATAACTTAACAGTGATCAAGTGGAGCACACCTATGACCGTCTACCAACCCCTTCAGAACTATCTCAAGGATCGCTCCGAGCCCGCGGTCGTCATGTCGTATGAACAGATCGAGAAAATCCTGGGCCGCCCGCTTCCTCCGACGGCCTACGGAGACAAGAAGCGGCAATGGTGGGCGAACACGGAAACGCACAGCCAGGCCCTCGCATGGCTTCGCGCCAACCGCAAAGCCAAGCTGGACGTTCGCACTCAGCACGTCACATTTATTCAGTCAGAAGATGCGCCTGCAGCGACCACAGCAGTTCCGACCCCGCCTATGGACGGCCTGTCTCCCAGTGCAGTGCGGATGCTTGAAGACCTCTCCGAGGAGAAAAACATCAGCATCGCGCAAGCCGCGGCGGAACTCCTTAACGAGGTCGCCCGCCGCCGCCGCGCCGCGATCCTCGACTGGTTCGCGGGGAAATCGACCTTCTCTGAGACATCAAGCGTCGATCTGATCCGCGAAGACCGCGATGCCCGCTGACCGCTGGGTTATCGACGCCTCGGTGCTGGCAGCCGCCTTCTTCGAGGAAGCCGGCACCTTGGCCGCGCGCCAGTTCCTCAGCAAGGATGCGGAACTGACAGCGCCTTCCCTGCTGGCATTGGAAATCGCGAGCATCGCAGCCAAAAAAAGCTGGAAAGGCTTGGCCTCGGCAGAGACATGCGAACGCGCCGTGCTCGACACGCGCCGGATCGTCGCCCTTGTCGAGCCCGGTGCGGATCTGACGTTCACAGCATTCCGACTGGCTCGGGACCATCGGTTCTCGGCATACGACGCAAGCTATCTGGCGCTGGCTGACGCCCTCTCCTGCACGATGGTGACGCTCGATGAGCGTCTCATTGACCGTGCAAAAGGCGCCGGCCTGTCCAGACTCGTTGCGCTGTTGCCCGGCTTCCAGCCCGGACAGCCTTGATCAGCTTTCGCCGGTCCCGCCCGCGTCCTCGCCTTCATCGGCGCCGCCGTCTTCATCGCCGCCGCTGTCCGGCAGGCGCTCGACCGAGACGACCTTTTCGTCCTTGCCGGTCTTGAAGATGGTGACGCCCTGGCTGGAGCGGCTGACGATGCGGACCTGATCCATCGGAGTGCGGATCATCTGTCCGCCCGAGGTGACCATCAGCAGATCGTCGCTGTCCTCGACCGGGAAGGCCGCCGCCAGACGCGTGCCCGCGCGACCGCCCAGACCGTGCGCCGTCAGACCCTGCCCGCCGCGACCCGTGCGACGATATTCATAGGCCGATGACCGCTTGCCGAAGCCCGTCTCGGTGACGGTCAGGATGAACTGCTCGGCGGCGCCCAGTTCGGCGATCCGCTCGACCGACAGGACAGCGTCGGCGACATCGTCTTCAGCTTCAGCCGGAGCCGCGTCCTCTTCCCCGTCCGCGCCCGCCAGCGCCTTGCGCATGGCGTTGGCGTGCTTGACGTAGGCGGCGCGCTCTTCCGGCGTCGCGTCCACCCGGCCCAGAATGGCCATCGAGATGACCTCGTCGCCATCCTGAAGGCGCACGCCGCGCACGCCGGTCGAATCCCGGCCCTTGAACACGCGCACATCGTCGGCCTTGAAGCGGATCGCCCGGCCCAGGGCCGTGGTCAGCAGGACGTCGTCCTCGGCGGTGCACAGGGCCACGCCGACCATCCGGTCGCCGTCTTCCAGCTTCATCGCGATCTTGCCGGCGCGGTTCACCGTGGCGAAGTCCGACAGCTTGTTGCGACGCACGTCGCCCGAGCTGGTGGCGAACATGATGTCGTAGTCGCCCCACTCCGCCTCGTTCTCCGGCAGCGGCAGCACGTTCATGATGCTGTCGCCCGGCTCGATCGGCAGCAGGTTCACGAACGCCTTGCCGCGCGACTGCGGATTGCCCAGCGGCAGACGCCAGGTCTTCAGCTTGTAGGCCTTGCCGTTGGTGGCGAAGAACAGCACCGGCGTGTGGGTCGACGCCGAGAACACGCCCGTGACGGCGTCGTCCTCCTTCATCGCCACGCCGCTGCGGCCCTTGCCGCCGCGATGCTGGGTCCGATAGGCGTTCAGCGCCACGCGCTTCACATAGCCGCCGTGGGTGACGGTCACGACCATGTCCTCGCGCGGGATCAGGTCCTCGTCCTCCATCTCGCCGTCGCCTTCCCCGATCAGGGTGCGACGCGGAACGGCGAACTCCTCCTTTACCGCCAGCAGGTCCTCGCGGATCACCGCCAGGATGTTGGCGCGGTCCGACAGCAGGGTCAGGTGCCCCTGGATGGTCCCGGCCAGCTCACGCGCCTCGCCGAAGATGTCGTCACGGCCCAAGCCGGTCAGGCGGCTCAGGGTCAGGGCCAGGATGGCGCGTGCCTGCTCATCCGTCAGACGCAGCTTGTCGCCGTCCACCAGCGCCGAGCGCGGGTCGGCGATCAGCTCGATCAGGGCCATCATGTCGCCCACCGGCCAGGCCTTGGCCTGCAGACGCTCGCGCGCCTCGGTCGGATCGGCCGACGATCGGATGATGTGGATCACCTCGTCGATGTTGGCGACGGCGACGGCCAGACCGACCAGCACGTGGCCGCGGTCACGGGCCTTGCCCAGCTCATACTTGATGCGGCGGACGACCACCTCTTCCCGGAACTCCAGGAAGGCTTCCAGCAGCTGGCGCAGGCCCATCTGCTCGGGGCGGCCGTGGTTCAGGGCCAGCATGTTGACGCCGAACGACGACTGCATGGCGGTGTAGCGCCACAGCTGGTTCAGGATCACATCGCCCGAGGCGTCGCGCTTCAGCTCGACCACCATCCGCATGCCGTCGCGGTCCGATTCGTCGCGGACGTCGGCGATGCCCTCGATGCGCTTCTCGCGAACCAGTTCCACGATGCGCTCGATCAGGGTCTGCTTGTTCACCTGGAACGGCAGTTCGGTGACGACGATCGCCTCGCGGTCCTTGCGGATCGTCTCGATCGTCGCCTTGCCGCGCACGATCACCGATCCACGGCCGTCGCGCAGGGCGTTGCGGGGCGCGGTGCGGCCCATGATCTCGCCGCCGGTCGGGAAGTCCGGGCCGGGCACGATGTCCAGCAGGGCCTCGTCGCCGATGTTCGGATCATCCAGCAGGGCCACCGCCGCGTCGATCACCTCACCGAGGTTGTGCGGCGGGATGTTGGTCGCCATGCCGACGGCGATGCCGCCCGCGCCGTTGACCAGCAGGTTCGGAATCCGGCTCGGCAGAACGACCGGCTCCAGCTCCTTCTCGTCGTAGTTCGGCTGGAAATCGACAGTGTCCTTGTCGATGTCGGCCAGCAGCGCCACGGCGGCCGGGGCCATCCGGGCCTCGGTGTAACGCATCGAGGCGGGCATATCGCCGTCGACCGAGCCGAAATTGCCCTGGCCGTCGACCAGCATCAGCCCCATCGAGAACGGCTGGGCCATGCGGACCAGCGCCATGTAGACGGAGGCGTCGCCGTGCGGGTGGAAACGACCCAGCACGTCACCGACCACGCGGGCGCACTTCGAATACGACTTCTCGGGCGACATCTTCAGGTCGTGCATCGAGTACAGGATGCGGCGGTGCACCGGCTTCAGGCCGTCGCGCGCGTCCGGCAGCGCCCGGCTCACGATCACGCTCATGGCGTAGTCGAGGTACGAGCGGCGCAGCTCGTTTTCGATGGTGATGGTGGAGATGTCGCCGCCAACCGGGGCTGCGGCGTTGTCGTAGGTGTCGTCGGTCAAGGAAATCGGGCTTTAAATGGCCGGAATCGGAACGTGATCCGCTATCCGGTTTTCTAGCATCCAGGGCGCCCTTAGGCAAAACCGACGCGCCCGTTCCAGGCTCGATACACAGGGATTTTCAACCATGCGCCAGCTCCTCCTCGCCGCCGCCCTCGCCGCTCCGCTGACGATGGGAGCCGCCGCCGCGTTCGCCCAGTCGGCCGCGCCCGCTCCCACCCCGCCCCCGGCCCCCGCGCCCGAGCCCATCGGCCGCGCCGTGTTGAAGACCGCCGACGGCTCCGACGCCGGGACCGTGACCGCCTTCCGCGGCCCGCGCGGCCTGCTGTTCCGGGTCGAGGGCCAGGGCTGGCCGGCGGGCTGGCACGGCGTCCACCTGCATCAGGTCGGCAAGTGCGAGGGGCCGGGCTTCACCTCCGCCGGCGCCCACGTGAACCATCCGGGCCACGCCATGCCGCACGGCCTGCTGAACAGCGCCGGACCGGATCTGGGCGACCTGCAGAACGTCCACGCCGCCGCCGACGGCTCGGCCCACGCCGAGGTCTATCTGGGCTCGACCGAGGTCACTTCGACCGACGGCCTGTCCTTCCTGGTCCACGCCAACGCCGACGACCACGTCAGCCAGCCCATCGGGGGCGCGGGCGCCCGCATCGCCTGCGGCGTGTTCGAATAAGCCTTCACGCTTGAAATTCCGGGGCCATGCCGTCCATCGTGCGGCATGGCTCTGCTTTTCGGCGATCCCGCGCCCACCTTCTCTGTCCAGGGGGCGACCAATCCCCGCTACGTCTTCGACACGGCGGCGGGGCGCTATCTGGTGCTGGCCATCGTGCCCGCAGGCCCTGCGGTCGAGCGCGCCGTCGCGACCATCGAGGCCGCCCGCGCCCCCTTCAACGACCTGCACGCCAGCGCCTTCGTCATGGTCGTCGGCAAGGACGAGGCCCGAGCGACGCGTCAGGACCGCCTGCCGGGCCTGCGCTTCCTGTTCGATGAGGATGCTTCCGCCGCCGCCCTCTACGGCGCGGTAGAAGCCGAGCGCTGGTTCCTGATCGACCCGGCCCTGCACATCATGGGCGCCGTCGGGGCCGAGGGCGCCCCCGCCCTCATCGACCGTATCGGCAAACTGCCCCCGCCGTCCCGGCACGGAGGTTTCACGGCCATGGCCCCGGTTCTGGTCACGCCCCGCATCTTCGAACCGGGCTTCTGCGAGCGGCTGATCGACCTCTATCGCAACACCGGCGGCGAGCCCTCTGGCTTCATGCGCGAGATCGACGGCGTCACCAAGCTGATGATGAACGACCAGCACAAGCGCCGCTCGGACGTCATCATCGAGGACGACCAGCTTCAGAAACAGGTCGTCGCCCGCCTGACCCGCCGACTGGTCCCCCAGATCGAAAAGGCGTTCAACTTCAAGCCGACGCGCATCGAGCGCTATCTGGTCGCCCGCTACGATTCAGAGACCGGCGGCTTCTTCCGCCCGCACCGCGACAACACCACCAGGGGCACCGCCCACCGCCGCTTCGCCGTCTCGATCAATCTGAACAGCGACTATGACGGCGGCGACCTGCGCTTCCCCGAGTTCGGCGACCGGACCTACCGCCCGCCCCCCGGCGGCGCCTGCGTCTTCTCCTGCTCGGTCCTGCACGAGGCCACCCCCGTCACCCGCGGCGAACGCTTCGCCTTCCTGCCCTTCCTCTACGACGAGGCGGCGGCGGCGATCCGCGCGGAGAACCTCCAATACCTGGACCCGGCGCTGACGGGGTGAGCGTCCACAACTTCACCTCTCCGTTCGCTCTCAAGCGAATGGAGAGGACAGATCGGCGCGTCAGCGTCGATCAGGAGAGGGCGGCTCGGTGTTAGCGGAAACTGGCTTGAACACCGGTATCGGCGGGCCAACAGCCGCCTTGAAGCGGGCGATGGGGAGGTGAGTCAGCCCCCTACGTCCAAATTTGACGCATCGCCCTGCTAGACTTCAGACTGTCGGGTCTTTGACAATCAAACGCCGCCGCACGGGTTGAGCCACCGCGCCCCATCCCCCGCCTCACGGGAAAAAGTGCACCTTTGTGCACTTCTTTTTATTTGGTGCGCTTTGCGGACGCCCTCACCCGCCCTTGAACTGCAGCTCCGCCAGATGCGCGTACAGCCCGCCCTTGGCGATCAGGGCGGCATGGGCGCCTTCCTCGACCACCCGGCCGTCTTCCATCACCACGATGCGGTCAGCGCGCAGGACGGTGGCCAGACGGTGGGCGATGACCAGCGTCGTGCGCGTCTCCATCGCCTGATCCAGCGCCGCCTGCACCAGCCGCTCGCTCTCGGCGTCCAGCGCCGAAGTCGCCTCGTCCAGCAGCAGGATCGGCGCCTCGCGGACCAACGCCCGCGCGATGGCCAGACGTTGCCGCTGGCCGCCCGACAGGCTCTTGCCGCGCTCGCCCAGAGGGGTGTCGAACTGCTCCGGCAGGGCCTCGATGAAGCCCAGCGCCTGCGCCTCTCCGGCGGCGGTGCGGACCTCTTCGTCCGTCGCGGCTTCGCGGCCGAAGCGGATGTTTTCGTTCGCGGAACCCGAGAACAGCGGAGCCTCCTGCGAGACCCAGGCGAAGCGGTTGCGCACCTCGGTCGGGTCCGCGTCGCGCACGTCCACGCCGTCCACCGACACCACGCCCGACTGCGGGTCATAGAAGCGCAGCAACAGGCGGAAGACCGTCGACTTGCCCGCGCCCGACGGCCCGACCAGAGCCACCGTCTCCCCCGGACGCACCGTCAGGCTGAAGCCCTTGAGGGCCGGCAGGTCCGGACGCCCCGGATAGGCGAACTCGACCGCCGACATCGACACCTCGCCGACCGGCGGCTGCGGCAGAACCTTGGGGGTCTCCGGCGCGGCGATGGCCGCCTGCGCCCGCATCAGCTCGTCGATCCGCTCCATGGCGCCCGCGGCCTTCTGCACATCGCCCCAGCTCTCGCCCAGAGCGCCGACCGCCCCTGCCGCGAACACCGACAGCAGCACGAACTGCAGCAGGGCCCCGGGGCTCATCCGCCCGCTGATCACGTCCTGCGCGCCCAGCCACAGCACCAGCGTCACGCCGCCGAACATCACCACGATGATCATGGCCGTCATCAGCGCCCGCGCCTTCATGCGGATCAGCGAGGCGTTGAACGCATCCTCGACCGCCGCGCCGAAGCGGGCGACCGCGCCGCCGACCCGGCCGAAGGCCTGCACCGTCTCTATGGCGTCCACGCTCTCGCCGGCGAAGCCGACGGCGTTGGCGAACCGGTCCTGCGTCGCCACGGTCAGCTTCCTCACCCGGCGTCCGAACAGGAAGATCGGCCCCAGCAGCAGCGGCACCACCAGCAGCACCAGACCGGTCAGCTTGGGGCTGACCACGAACAGCAGGATGATCCCGCCGATCAGGGTCAGGAAGTTGCGCAGGGCGAACGACACCGAGGTCGTCATCAGCGTCTCGACCAGGGCGATGTCCGTGGTCAGGCGGCTCAGCACCTCCCCCGTGCGGATGCGGGCATAGAAGGCCGGGTCCAGCGTCAGGATGCGGTCGAACAGCCCCTTGCGCAGGTCGGCCACGACCCGCTCGCCCGTCTTGGTCACATAGAAATAGCGCACCGCCGTCGCGACGCCGAGGAACAGGGCGTTGCCGCCGAGCAGCAGGAACCACAGGTTCAGCTGCGCCCCGCCATTCTCGAACCCGTGGTCGATGGCGCCGCGCGCCGCCGCCGTCAGGCTGAGCGAGGCCACGGTCGACAGGATCAGCCAGAAGGCCGCCATCGCCATATGGCCCTTGTGCTTCAGGGCGTAGGGCAACAGCCGGGCCAGCGGCCGGACGTCGCGCCGCTTCTCGCGCCGGTCGCCCGCCTCGCTCATCTGTTCGGCCAGCAGGGCGCCCGCGCCGGGGCGTCCGCGCAGGTCGGCGGTGGTGCTGGTCGAGGCGTTCAGATCGGTCATGGCCGCGCCTCTTGCCCCGGAACGCCCCCCGGTGTAAACGCCGCCGCTCACTCCCGCCGCTTCCGTGGCGGGTTTCTCATTTTACGCGCACGGACGGTCGGCATCGTCACCGCGCAGAGACCGGACGACGACCATGAAAGCGGACACGCACCCCGACTACCACTTCATCACTGTCGTGATGACCGATGGCACCTCGTATCAGACCCGTTCGACCTACGGGAAAGAGGGCGCGACCCTGAACCTGGATATCGATCCGACCACGCACCCGGCCTGGACCGGCGGCAACCAGCACATGCTGGACCGCGGCGGCCGCGTTTCGCGCTTCAACAACAAGTTCGCCGGCTTCATCAAGAAGTAAGTCTGGCTTTCCAGCCACACCGCTTCGGCAAGACGAAAAGAAGGCGTCGGTCCCCCGGACCGGCGCCTTTCTGTTTCTCCGGAACGCCGATAAGGTCACCGCGTTGGCTTTCGGGGCGTGGACGTTGTGTCCGTGCGGCGAAACGGACGAAGAGCGACGTGATGAATCGACGGCAATTGGGTCTGGGCGCGGCGGTTTCGGCGCTGGCGTCCTCGTTCGGCGCGAGTGCGCTGGCGCAGACCCGTGACCCGGGCGCGGTCGCCTTCTACGACAGCTTCAACGACCAGCTGGCCCGTCTCCCCGCGACCATCCAGCCGGACGTCCGCACCTTCTACGAGATGAACGGCTGGCGCCCGGTGTGGACCGCCGACCGCGTCCGCACCCTTCAGTCGTCGGCCGCCCGCGCTGAACGCCACGGTCTGTCGCCGGCCGACTTCTTCGATTTCAACGCCCTGGCCGCTGATCGCGCCGGCGGTGAGATGAAGACCACCGCCGCGGCCCTGACCTACGCCCGCGTCCTCGCCGAGGGCCGCGTCCGTCCCGAGACGGTCGAGGACCTGTGGGAGATGCAGAAGAACCGCGTCGATCTGCCCGCCGGGCTGAACGACGCGCTGGCGACCAATCGCCTGCTCGACTGGTTCGAGGGGCTGGCCCCGACCGACATCGGCTATTCCAACCTGTCGGCGGGCTATGTCCGCTATCGCCGCCTGATCAGCAGCGGCGGAGGCTGGCCCGCCTTCCGCGTCGGCGCCAACATCGAACCGGGCGGCAGCGACAGCCGCATCCCCGCCATCGTCCAGCGTCTCGTCGCCGAGGGCGATCTGTCCGCCGCCGACGGCGCGCGTATCTCGGCCATGGGCAATGTCTATGGCCCGGATCTCCAGACCGGCATTCGCAGCTTCCAGACCCGTCATGGCCTGGTCGCCGACGGCCGCATCGGAACCGGCACCCAACGCTCGCTCTCGGCCTCGGCCGAGGACCGCGCCCGCCAGATCGCCCTGAACCTGGAACGCCGCCGCTGGCTCAAGCGCGACCTGCAACCCGAGCGGATCGAGGTCAACACGGCCGCGGCCATCATGGTGTACTGGAAGGACAATCGTCCGGTGCACTCGAACCGGGTCGTCGTCGGCTCGGCCGAAAACCAGACCCCCAGCCTCGAAAAGCCGTTCGCTTCGGTCGTGGCCAACCCGCCCTGGTACGTCCCCGCCGGCATCGCCCGTCGCGAGATCCTGCCGCGCGGCCCGGCCTATCTGGCCAGCCAGAACATGTACATTCAGAACGGCACGGTCATCCAGCGTGCCGGTCCGACCGCCGCGCTCGGCTATGTGAAGTTCGAGCTGCGCGACAGCTACGCCATCTTCCTGCACGACACCCCGTCAAAGGCCGCCTTCAACCTGGCCATGCGCCAGCGCAGCCACGGCTGCGTGCGGGTTCAGAACGCGGTCGAGTTCGCCCGCCTGCTGCTGTCGCCCGACCCGACCCTGCTGGGCCAGTTCGATACGGCGCAGGACACCCGTGAGACCAAGCGTATCCAGGTCGGCCGCGAGATTGGCGTGCGCCTGCTCTACTGGACCGCCTTCGTCGACGGTCAGGGCCGCGTCGCCTTCCGCGAGGATGTCTATGAGCGTGACGCCAAGCTGGCCGAGGCCCTGGGCATCGGCGTCAGCCTGCCCCGCCCGGTCGATGACGGCCGCGGCCGCGACGCCAACGACGTCGGCCCGTAAGCCGTTTAGCTAGGGAAGCTGCTCGGCGCTGATCCGCACCGCGTCACATCCGGCGGCGACCACATCCACGCGATGTGGCCAGCCGGGCGTCACATAGCCGCCCGTGGTGCGGTGAATGCCGCCGTCATCCTCGCAAACGGCGCGCACCGCGCCGCTGGCGTTGAACTTGGCCAGCCGGAAGACCCGCTGCCCCGCAGACAGGTCGCCCTGCCAGCTGAAGTCGCCCGGAACGGTCGACACGACCTCCAGCGTCAGGGCCGTCTCGCCCCGATTGTCGATGATCACCAGCGACCGGCCGCTCAGAACCACGCCCGCCGACAGCAGGCCCAGAAGCACCACCGCCCCGGTGATGGCGATCAGCAGACGCCAGCCACCGCTCAGCTTCGCCTTCACTGGCGGAACGCCGCCGCCAGTCGATCCAGCTGGCTCTGCACCGGATTGACCGCCTCTTCCTCGGGCGCATCGAGATACATCTTGCGATCCAGATGCAGGACGCGGTCATACAGCCGCTCGGACCGGACCAGATACTCGACCAGAGCGATCGGCAGGTCGCCATGGCCCGGCTCGGTCTCCAGCTTGCGCTCGGCCAGACGGTAACGGGTTTCGCAGGCGGCCAGCGCGGTCATGTCCCCCTCCCGCACGGCCCGCTGCACCAGCAGCCACGACGCGATCTGCATCAGACGCGTCGTCAGCTTCATGCTCTCGCCCGCATAGGCCAGGGCGGCGGCGCGCGACAGCAGCTTGGATTCCCGACGTCCATCGCCGTCCAGATAGGCGGCGGTCTCCTCGACCAATTCCATCCCTTCACGGAAGGTGCGGTCAAACAGTTCCGAACGCGCGAAGTCGTCCACCACCGCTTCGCGGCTGCGGCCCGGGGGCGCCAGAATGACGGTGTCGTCGGTGGGCATGAACTCAACCAAACTCATGGAATGCGCGTATCCGTATCACGACCCGCGCGAATGCGCGCGGCTGGACATCGAACTGCAACGCCCGTGCCATGCACGTCGTGGGGGAAAACCGTTCAGCTACGGAAATTGAACAGCGCATCCGCGGCGTTACGCTGCGAGGACTTGCCGTCGATCGCGGCCCGCGACCGGGCGATCTCGGCCTCGAGGGTCTCGATCCGCTCCTTCAGGTCCTCGACCGAGTAGCCGTCCAGATCCTCGCGCGTCAGGGCGATCAGGGGCGCGCCGCGCGCGGGCCGAGGCTCAAGATCTTCAAACATCACCGCCTCCTTCGTGGTCATCGGGGACGCAAGCCCCTATCTCACGCCCGGACACGGACGATTGCAAGGATGACGGAATGCGGGTGATCGAGATCACGGGCGGCGCGGGCCCTGCGGAAGCCCTCGTTCTCGCCGAACGTCCCGATCCGGTCCCCGAAGCGGGACAGATCCGCATCCGCGTGCACGCCTCGGGCGTAAACCGTCCCGATTTGCTCCAGCGCAACGGCTTCTACGCTCCCCCTCCCGGCGCCTCCGACGTTCTGGGGCTGGAAGTGGCGGGCGAAGTCGAACAGGTCGGCGAAGGCGTCACCCGCTGGGCTGTCGATGACCGCGTCTGCGCCCTGCTGGGCGGTGGCGGCTATGCGGATCAGGTCGTGGTCGACGCCCGCCACGCCCTGCCCCTGCCCACCGATGTGGATTTCATCCAGGCGGCCGCCCTGCCCGAGACGGTCTGCACCGTCTTCGCCAATGTCTTCGAGGCCGGAGCCCTGAAGGCCGGCGAAACCCTGCTGATCCATGGGGCCACCAGCGGCATCGGCGTGACCGCCATCCAGATGGCGAAGGCGGCGGGCGCGAAGGTCATAGCCACCTCCAGAGGCGCGGCCAAGAGCGAGGCGGCGCGCGCGCTCGGCGCCGATCTCAGCTTGGACAGCACGGCGGGCGACGTGACCACCGCCATCCGCGACTTCGGCGGCGTCGATGTGGTGCTGGACATGCTGGGCGCCGACTACGCCGAACTCAATCAGGCGGTGCTCAAGCCGTTCGGCCGCTGGGTCATCATCGCCACCCTGACCGGCGCGTTGGCGCAGATCGATCTGCTCAAGCTGATGATGAAGCGGATCGTGCTGACCGGCTCGACCCTGCGCGCCCGTCCGGCGGACGAGAAGGCTCGCCTGATCGCGGCCGTGCAAGCCGCTGCCTGGCCCTGGCTGGTCTCGGGCGCGCTCAAGCCGCCCATCGACGCCGTTTTCCCGCTGGAACAGGCCGCGCGGGCCCATCAGCGCCTGGAACGCGGTGATCACATCGGCAAGATCGTCCTGACCGCCTGAGGCTCCGGCAGGGCGGGAGGCCTCTCTCCTTTCGGAAAGGAAGCCTCCCGACCGTCAGGAGTTCCTCAGCGACCGCCGCGCCGCACGGGGCGCAGCGACGAGATGCGATCGTTGATGCCCCACTGTTGCAGGTTGCGAACGTCGTCACGGAACGTCCGGCAGTTGCCGCGATAGTAGGCGTCCGTGCAGACCTCCCACTCGCCGCGCAGCTGCATTGAGCTGATGGCGTCGTTCAGGCCGGAGTTGGCCAGGTTCGGGATCGCGTCCGAGAAATTGTAGGAGGCTCCGCGGAAGTTGGCGTCCCGATAGACGGTGATCGAGGCGCGACCGCCCCAGCCACCACCGCCACCACCCCAGCCGCCGCCGCCCCCCGGACGATCTTCATACTCGCCACGCACCGGACCACAGACCAGCAGGCCGTCGTTGTTGCGAATTTCATAGTTTCCGCAGCGATTGAGCTCGATCGAGGTGCCGCGAATGTCGCCACGACGGGTGCGGCAGTCGGCGTACAGGCGACCGCGGTTCACATACTCCCCGCTGCAGGAGTCGCGGTAGTCACCACGGGGGGCGACGCGCTCCTGACCGCCGCCCAAGGCGGGCGCCCGCTCCTGGCCGTTTGCGGCCGACATCAACGCCACTGCGGCAAGTGTCTCGATAAACATGGGGTCCCTCCCAGTGCCAAGGTGACGCAGTAACGCGTCGATGAAGCCAGTGTTCAACAGCCAAGGTGAACCGTTGCTGTACGTCTTTGTTCGAGATCGTTTCTTTTTCCCGCGAATAGGCCTATATCCGTACCATCAGCGCCCGGCCGAAAGGTCGGGCGCCGTCGTATCCGGAACCCGCCGTGACGGGTCCAAAGCAGGAAGCGAATACGCTTATGACCGACATTCTGATGCCCAAGGCCACCGCGGTCTGGATGGTCGACAACACCTCGCTGACGTTCGAGCAGATCGCCGACTTCTGCGGCCTGCATCCGCTGGAAGTGCGCGGCATCGCCGACGGTGACGTGGCGCGCGACATCCGCGGCGTCGATCCGATCACCGGCGGACAGCTGACCCGCGAAGAGCTGGACAAGGCCCAGGACGATTCGAACTACCGCATGAAGGCCGTGGTCAGCCGCCACGCCGAACTGCTCAAGTCGGCCAAGCCGGCCCCGAAATACACCCCGGTCTCGCGTCGTCAGGATCGCCCGGACGCCATCGCATGGTTCGTCCGCAACCACCCGGAAGTGACCGACGCCCAGATCTCGAAGCTGCTCGGCACCACCAAGGCCACCATCGAGACCGTGCGGAACCGCACGCACTGGAACTCGGCCAACATCAAGCCGGTCGACCCGGTGACCCTGGGCCTCGTCGGCCAGCTGGCGCTGGACGAGCTGGTCAAAAAGGCCGCCGAGAAGAAGGCCAAGGACGACGCCAAGCGTGGCGGCGCCACCCTGCAGGCCGTCGATGCCCCGGTCGAGGATGCCGAACCGGAGTTCGTCCCCGAGGAGCGCGAGCGCCGCGGCGCCGAACCGACCGCCGAGTCGGTCTTCGGCTCGCGCGACTAACCTCCGTTTCTTCCCCATCGGGGAGGCGGACCGCGAAGCGGTGGAGGGGCGCGCATCCGCGCGCTCGGTCGACACCCCTCCGTCTCGCCGGCTTCGCCGACGATCCACTTCCCCCAGGTGGAAGGAGTAAAAACGGCCCCGGAGATTTCTCTCCGGGGCCGTCGTCATTTCGGGAGGCGTGAACCTAGTGGCTACGCGCCTCCAGACTGGTGATCTCTTCCTTGAGCCGAAGCTTCTGCTGCTTGAGCTCCCTTACGCGAAGCGAGTCCGTTGCCGGGTTCCGGATCTCGCGCTGGATGGTCTCATCCAGGTTGCGATGACGGTTTCCCAGTTCGCGGATACGAGCTTCGATGGTCATGGCTTGCGCCTCCATGTCTAAGGGACCACTAGAGTGAGCGCCCGGCTTGACCGCCTGTAGAATCACATTCCGGTGAGGCTGGCGGCCTGCCGGACATCCCGACCCTGGAGCCCGATTTGGCCGAAGATGTGAACGGAGCTGTACGGAACCCGCCCCGACGGCTCATCGTCGGAATTTCCGGCGCATCCGGAATAACTTACGGGATCCGCGCCCTCGAGGCCCTGCGGGAACTTGAGGTCGAAAGCCATCTGGTGGTCAGCCGCGCCGCCCTGCTCACTTTGTCGCAGGAGACAGACCTGTCTCCTGACGACCTGACCGGCCGCGCGGACGTGGTGCACAAGCTGAATGACGTCGGCGCCACCATCGCGTCGGGCTCCTTCCGGACCATGGGCATGCTGATCGCCCCCTGCTCCGTGCGGACGATGGGCGAGATCGCAACCGGGGTGACCTCCACCCTGTTGACCCGCGCCGCCGACGTAGCGCTGAAGGAGCGTCGTCCGCTGGTGCTGATGGTGCGCGAGACGCCCTTCCACCTCGGCCACCTGCGCACCATGACCGCCTTGGCCGAGATGGGCGCCACCATCGCCCCGCCCCTGCCCGCCTTCTATGCGAAGCCGACCACCATCGCCGAGATGGTCGATCAGTCCGTCGGACGGGCGCTGGACGTCTTCGGCCTCGACTGGACGGCGGTGAAGCGCTGGGACGGCCTGAAATGAGCGATACCGAAACCTTCGGCCTCTGGGACTGGTCGCTGCGGGCCTGGGCGGTCGCCGCTGTCCATACCGCCGCCCTCGATCTTCAGGACGCCCAGGGCCAGAACCTGCCCCTCATCCTGTGGGCCGCGTGGTGCGCCCGCACCGGCCGCGTCCCCGACGCCGATGACATCGAGGCGGCCTGCGATACCGCCCGTGTCTGGCAGGAAACCGCCGTCGCCCCCCTTCGCGCCGTCCGTCGCGCTCTCAAGAGCCGCATGCCTGACTTCGAGGATGCCGACCGCGAAGCCATCCGCGCCCAGGTGAAGGCCATAGAGCTGGACGCCGAAAAACGCCTGCTGGCCACGCTGGAAGCCCTTGCGCCCGCGCCCGCCGGAGCCGCGAAACCGGTTCTGCCCGCCCTGATCGCCGTGGCCCGCGAGTGGTCGCCGATCACCCCGCGCCGATCGCTTGAACTCTTCGCAGAACGCCTTCCGGCCTGACCGGCGGCACGTTATGATCGCCGGGTCCGGGGACTGAGTATGAACGACGACGAACCTTTCCTGTCCGAGGAAGAACTGGCGCTGCACGCCCGCCTCAAGGACCTCCAGCTCGAGCATGCCGATCTCGACGCCTCCATCGAGGCGCTCGGCCATATGCCGATTCCGGACCAGCTCATGATCGCCCGCCTGAAGCGCAAGAAGCTGACTCTCAAGGACGAGATCGTGAAGATCGAGGCCCGCATCCTGCCGGACATCATCGCCTAGACGAAACGGCTCAGCGAGCCGCCAAGTTGAAATTCCTCAACACCCGGTACTCAATGTACTCGTTGGTGGCATTGATGATTTCGATTTGAGCCCCCCGGTACCCGATGATCCGGGATTCGCTCAGATCATACTCAACATCGTTATTGAACGCGGGCCGCGCCATGTTCGCTGAAAATTCGCGGTATCCGATGTTGATTTTTGTGCCCACACGACCGCTATAAAGCAACGTTTGCTGAAACGAATTATCACTCTGGATCGGAATGCGCTCCAAAGTCGCGCTCGGAACGGGGCGGCACACTTTGAGATTCAGGACCGTCACACCGCAGATCTGTTTGGTCTCGGAATTGAATTCGATGACCTGGAACGGGTCAGCTAGCGGCGCCACCCGAACGATGCCGCTCCCGGGGACCGCGCTCTGCGTATAAAAGCCCACGGAGCCTTCACCGCCGACCTTCACATAGTGTCCGGGAGTGAAAGTATACGCCCCCAAAGAGCCAACGCGGACCTCTTCCGGCAGGCGGAATGCGTCTCTTTCTTCGAATCGCCCTTGTACGAGCATCTGCTCACCGACGCCCGCCCGGGACACGATATCAAGGGGAGGCCGACTAATCTCCTGAACGCTCGGCACGTAGCCATATCTCGGCGTTGCACACGCACCGACCAAGCTAAGCAGCAGGATGCCGCCGATAGAAGGCAACGTTCGATTTTTGATTGCAGACATGGACCCCTCCCGATTGCATGGGAGCAGTACAGTAAAAGAGAGCTGTCGCCAAAATGAGCGAGCCGAAACGGCTCAGGCCGCCTTGGCCAGCATTTCGATGACCGCCTTCGCGTCTTCACGGATCAGGCGCAGATAGGATTCCGTTGCCTTGTCGGGCTGTGTCCGCCCCTGCTCGAGATCGCGCAGTCGCCCGAGCGTGAACCCGAAGGCGTCCGCAAAGGCCTGCTGCGTCATCCCCGAACGCCAGCGCGCCGACCGCGCGATGGTGATCCGCTTCATCCGCGCCAGTTGCTCTTCGGTCAGCGGCGGGCAATCCGGATCGGACAGGGCGGCGGCGTACCGCTCTTCCTCGGTCATCGCCTCAAAGCGACGTCGATCTTCTTCGGTGATCCTGTAGCCCCCCGGGGGAGGCCTATAGCGCACCATATTGTCTTCGCTCATGACGCGAGGCTTCCCGGGCTGAGATGATGCGGATGACGTCGAGATGGCGTTCCGTAAAAACGACCAGCAAAATTCCCAGATCCGAGTAGCCAGTCACGGTCTGCCGGTACTCGCCTTGGGCGTAGGGATCGTCTTCGAAGACCGCATTCTCGTCGAAGAACACCTGCGTGGCGATTTCGAACGACACCCCATGCTTTCTGAGGTTCGCCGCAGCCTTGTCCGGGTCCCATTCGAACTCCACGCATACCTCCCATATATACGGAATCTCCGCAGTTGAGAACTACCGGCCCTTCTTCCTGACCCACATGGCGGCGTCGGCTTCGGCCAGCCAGATTTCCGGATCGGCCTGCCCGGCCCAGGCGCGCACGCCGAACGAGCCGCCCAGTCCGGTGGCCTGCCCTTCGAATTCGAACGGCTCTGACCGCAGCGTCTCCGCCAGACGCCGCGCCTTCTCGCGCCCCTCGTCCAGCCCGGCGTTCAGCATCAGCAGGCCGAACTCATCCCCGCCCAGACGGCCCAGGGCGTCCGACTCGCGCAGATTGGCCTTCATCATCGTGGCGACATGCACCAGCGCCGCGTCGCCCGCCGCGTGGCCCAGCCGGTCATTGACGCCCTTGAAGCCGTCCAGATCGAGATACAGCAGCACCGCCGGGGTCTCGTGACGCTGGCAGTAGGCCATGGCGCTCTTCATCGCCGCGACGAACCCGCGCCGGTTCAGGGCGGGCGTCAGGACGTCGTGATCCGCCGCCGCCTCGGCCGCCTCGGCGCGCGCGCGCAGGCTTTCGAGCTCGGCGCGCAGCCGCTCGATCTCGGCATAGGGGTCGATGACGGCCGCGTCGGTCACTGGGGAAAGGCGCTCTACGACCGGCGACTCAACACGTCCGGCCCGTCACGAGCCTAACGCGGTCGGTTGCGGGCGCAACGCGAGTCCTGTATCGCGCCGCTTTCCGCGAGAAAGGTGCGTCCATGGCGACCCAAACCCCGCCGGTGGCGATCATCATGGGCAGTCGTTCGGACTGGCCGACCATGAAACACGCCGCCGACGCCCTCGACGCACTCGGCGTGGCCTGGGAAGCGAAGGTCGTCAGCGCCCACCGCACGCCCCAACGCCTCGTCGAGTTCTCGACCGGCGCCCGCGCCGCGGGCTTCAAGGTCATCATCGCCGGCGCCGGCGGCGCGGCCCACCTGCCCGGCATGGCGGCCTCCATGACCGAGTTGCCGGTTCTCGGCGTGCCGGTTCAGTCCAGGGCGCTCAAGGGCCTCGATAGCCTGCTCTCCATCGTCCAGATGCCCGGCGGCGTGCCCGTCGCCACGCTCGCCATCGGGGAGGCGGGGGCGAAGAACGCGGGCCTGCTGGCCGGTCAGATTCTGGCGCTGAACGATCCGGCGCTGATGGAGCGGCTGACCGCCTACCGCGACGCCCAGACCGCCTCCGTGCTTGAAACGGTCGAGGACTGAGTGACCGGACTGCCCCTCCCCCCCGGTTCGACCCTCGGCATCCTCGGCGGCGGACAGCTGGGCCGCATGCTCAGCCAGGCCGCCTCGCGCCTTGGCTTCAATGTCGTCATCCTCGATCCCGAAGAGAACAGCCCCGCGGGCCGGGTCTCACAGAGGCAGGTCATCGCCGCCTATGACGATCCTACCGCCCTTCAGGTGCTGGGCCGCGTGGCGCAGGCCGTGACCTTCGAGTTCGAGAACGTCCCCGCCGCCTCGGTCCAGACCCTGATGGACAGCGGCGCCCGGGTCGCGCCGGGCGCCCGCGCCCTCGCCGTCGCCCAGGACCGGGTGGACGAAAAGACCTTCCTCAACAGCGTCGGCGCCACCACCGTCGATTTCGCCGCCGTGGACAGCGTCGATGATCTGGTCGCCGGTCTGGAGCGCCTCGGCGTCCCCGCCCTGCTGAAGACCCGCCGCGAGGGCTATGACGGAAAGGGCCAGGTCTGGGTCCGCGCCCTCTCCGAGGCCGCCGACGCCTGGAACGCCATCGACGGCAAGCCCGCCATCCTCGAGGCGAAAGCCGCCTTCACCCGCGAACTGTCGGTCATCGCCGCGCGCGGCCGTGAGGGTCAGCTCGCCGTCTATCCGCTGGGCGAGAACATTCACGAGGGCGGTGTCCTGCGCACCACCCTCGCACCGGCCGAGGTCGATACGAAGACCGACGCCCGCGCCCGCGAGATCGCCGCCGCCATCCTGAACGGCCTCGACTATGTCGGCGTGCTGGGGGTCGAGCTGTTCGACCTCGGCAAGGGCGTCCTGCTGGTCAACGAGATCGCGCCGCGCGTCCACAACACCGGCCACTGGACCCAGGACGGCTGCGTCTGCGACCAGTTCGAACAGCACATCCGCGCCGTCGCCGGCTGGCCTCTGGGCCCCACCGAGCCGCACGCCCGCGTCGAGATGACCAATCTGCTGGGCGACGAAGTCGATCAGTGGCAGGCGCTCGCCGCCGAACCCGACGCCCGCCTGCACCTCTACGGCAAGGCGGAAGCCCGCCCGGGCCGCAAGATGGCCCACGTGAACCGGGTCTCGAAGCTGTGACGACCTCCCTCTCCCGATGGGAGAGGGAGCCTACCCCGCCTTCGCCCCGTACCTCACCCGGCTCAGCGCCTCGGTCAGCTTCCGCAGCGGCGCGTCGAAATCCTTGCCGGCCTTCCACTTCTCGAAGGTCATGACGTTCTCGATGCGGGCGGCGACGAAGGCGTCGGCGCGCGCCTTGCCGTCGAAGAGACGCATCGTCAGGGCCGGGATCAGGATGCCCGACACGATCGTGCGCTTGGAATAGTGGTTCCAGTCCGTGGCCGTGTCCCCGGACCACTGCCAGATCTGATCGGCGCTTTCCCATGTCAGCTTCAGCCCCAGATCGGCGTTGACCGGCAGGGCCAGGAAGGCCGCGCACTTCTTCGCCGCCTCCAGATCAGCCGCCGCCGCCTCCAGCCGTTCCGACACCGCGCGGGCGATTCGTTCGCGAATCTTCAGCGACGCAGGCTCCACCGCCGACAGGGCCTCCAGCGCCCGGTCGTCATGGCGGCGCGAGAACAGGGCGGCCAGATCGCGCGCGCCGTTGGGCAGCAGCAGTTCCTCATCCCCGAGCGACAGGCCGTTGTCCTCGCAGGCCGCCCGCACCAGCCGCGCGTTCCAGCCCAAGACGGGCGCTCGGGCGATGGCCGCGTCCAGCACGGCCTGCTCCATTCGGTCGGCCCAATCCGGTTCTGGCGTCTGTGTCATGGACGCAGCATAGGCCTGTCCGGCAGGGGTTTCGAGCCTTCACAATGTGCCGCGACGATCTGGACAGACCGGGTGGGCTCGTGTATCTGCCCGCCTTCCCTCGCGAGCCCCTCGGTTCGGGAGCAAGAATTTTATTTGTCTGCCCGTCTCCCTCACAGGACGCGGCGGGCGGCCAAAGGAGAGTTTCACCTGGTTCAGATTTTCGTCCGCGACAACAACGTCGATCAGGCCCTCAAGGCCCTGAAGAAGAAGATGCAGCGCGAAGGCAGCTTCCGCGAAATGAAGCGTCACGTGCATTACGAAAAGCCGTCGGAAAAGCGCGCTCGCCAGAAGGCTGAAGCCGTCCGTCGCGCCCGCAAGCTGGCCCGCAAGCGCGCCCAGCGCGAAGGCCTGCTGCCGGCTCCGAAGCCCCGCGCTCCCCGGTAACACCGGGCCGCAAGGCTGAAAGATCAAAGGGCCGCTCCGGATCACCGGGGCGGCCCTTTTTCATGCGCTGTTTCGTCTTGTTGCGTCCCCGCCCCTGACCGCCTCAACCTTGGGACGCAAACAAGGAATTGGACGATGCAGGATCGCATGCTGAAGGCGCTGTTCGTGATCGGCGGGCTTGTCGTGGTCATATCGGCCGTCGGCATCCTGACCGCGCCCCTGCTGGTGAAGCTGCTGACCGGTTCCTTCCAGGGAGTCTGAGCCGCCGGCGCACCCCAGCAGGGACACCAGCCACAGACCGAAAAATCAAAGGGCCGCCCCGATGGAGCGGCCCTTTTCAATTGCGCTTCTCTACGGAGAGGGAAGCGGCCCTCAGTTGCCTCCCCCTCGGACCGCGCCGACGAAGCTCTTCCAGCTCAGCTTCACATCCGACAGGGCGCCGGCGCGGAAGGCCCGGCCCGAGACCCACACCATCAGCAGGGCGAAGGCGAACATCCCGGCCAGTGCGCCGATCAGTTCGACCAGCGGCACGTCCGAATGCAGCCGCGCCATCATCAGGAAGGGCGTGAAGAAGGGCACCCATGACAGGTACTGGATCAGCGGCGCATCCGGAGAACGCAGGGTCATGGTCATGATCATGATCGGCACGACCAGCACCATCATGATCGGGCCCATCAGGGTCTGGGCGTCACGCGGCGTCTCGCAGAAGGCGCCGATGGCCGCGAACAGCACCGCGTACATCAGATAGCCGCCGACCATGAAGGCGATGAACCAGGCCAGCATTCCACCCTGCCACAGGACGTCGCCCGCCATGACCGCATACTGGGGCTGGAAGGCGATCAGAACCCCCGCGCCCAGCCCGCCCCAGGCCAGCATCATGGTCAGGGTCAGCATCGCCACGCCCAGCACCTTGCCCGCCAGGATCTCCGTCGCGGACGCCGAGGACAGCAGGACCTCAAGGATCTTGTTCGACTTCTCCTCCATCACGCTGTTCAGCAGGATCGAGGCCCCGGTGATGATCAGCGACCACAGCAGGAAGCCCCCGGCCAGACCCATCAGCATCGGCAGACGGTCGCGGAACGACACCTCGCCGTCTCCGGCGGAGCGGGGCGAGAAGGCCTTCACGTCCGGGCGGAACTGCTCGGCGGCTTCAACGACGCCGGCGTCGATGCCCGCGCCCTCGAACACCGTCTTGCGGTTGGCCGAGCGCAGGGCGTCGCGGACGAAGTCCTCGACCGTGTCGTCGGTGGCGCGGGCGCTCCATACCCGGGCGGCGGGCTTGCCCTGCGCGTCCCGGGTCAGGAAGACCACGGCGTCCAGCCGTTCGTCCTTCGGCGTCTCGTCCGACAGGTGACGACGCACAGCCGCATCCTGCATCTGGCCCGGCGCGGCCGAGGCGATATCGGCCGGGGTGTCGACGATCTTCAGCGGCGGACGCGACAGGGCGGCCATCGCGCCTTGCGTCGCCGCCGGATTGCTGACCCCGCCGCTGGCGGCGGTCGCCTTCTTCACGGCTTCGTCGGCGCGTTCGCGCTGACGGTCCGCGTCCCGACGCAGGGCGTCCTGGATCGAGGCCGCCAGACCGGCGGCCTGCGGGCCTTCCTCGACGATGACGACCTCGCGCACCGGCTCGGACGATCGGATCAGGGCGGGCACCGCGCCGACCAGCACGGCGAACGCCGGGAAGGCCAGCAGCGACACCCAGAAGCCCACCGTCATGGCGTAGGCGGCGTATTCGCGCCGCGCGATCAGGAACATGCGGTTCATCGGGCGGCCTCCGCGCCGGTCGACTTCACGGACTGATCGACATCGGGCCGAACGCCCGTCAGATCGATAAAGGCGTCATGCAGGGTCGGTTCGCGCAGTTCGAAGCGGCGCACGTCCAGCCCGCCGATGAAGGCGGCCTTCAGCGCATCCTGCCCGTGCGCACCCTGCGCCATCGCGGCTTTCAGCACCCGCACGCCATCCGCGTCGGACAGCACCTCGATACCGGTCACCCCCGGCAGGCGGGCGGCCTGATCCGGGTCAATCGCGCCCTCCAGCTCGAGGAAGCGCCGCGAGGTCGCCCGCGCCTCCGCGACCGTGCCTTCGAAGGCCTTTCGGCCCCGCGCCAGCAGCACGACCTTGTCGCACAGCCGCTCGGCGTGCTGCATCACATGGGTCGAGAACAGGACAGTCGCCCCATCGGCGGCCAGCCCCCGGATCATCTGCTCCAGTCCCTGCTGGTTCACCGGGTCCAGCCCCGAGAAGGGCTCGTCCAGGATCACGAACTCGGGCCGGTGCACCACCGACGAGATCAGCTGAACCTTCTGGGCCATCCCTTTGGACAGCTCCTTCATCTTCTTGCGCTTGGAGGCGCCCAGCCCCTGCGCGTCCAGCATCTCCTTGGCCCGCTTGCGCCCCTCGCCCAGCGGCAGGCCCTTCAGCGAGCCGAAGAAGGCGATGGCGTCCACCGGCGTCATCTTCTTGTAGAGTCCGCGTTCTTCCGGGAGGAAGCCGATCCGGTCGCGCACCCGGCGGCCGTCGTCGGCGCCCAGAATGCTGATCCGGCCCGACGTCGCGGGCTGAAGTCCAAGGATCATCCGCAAGGTCGAGGTCTTGCCCGCCCCGTTCGGTCCCAGGAACCCGCAGATGGAGCCCTTGGGCACCTCAAAGCTGAGGTCGCGCACGGCCTGAAACTCGCCGTACCGCTTGCTCACATTCTCCAGCGTCAATGCCGCCGTCATTCGGGCCCCTCCATTACAACTTGAGCGAAGCCTATGAGTGTAAAGGAAGTTTGACAACCCGCCTCAGGATGGTTCGCGGGTCGATTGTCATGAATTCCGTGTCATGTTCGGTGCATACGACTCACCGTCGCCCTGCCCCGCCTCGCTCCATCCCGGATGGCAATGCCCTACGAAGCCGCACAGTCCCCCGTCGCCCCGTCCTCGGCCTCGCGCCTATGGACCGTGGGGGCCAGCGCCGGGGTGTCGGTCGTCGTGCTGCTTTTGCTCGCGATCTTCCAGCCCACGCTCGCGCCATGGCTGATCGGCGCGGCGCTTCTGGTGTCCGTGTCGACCTGGGCGATCAACCGTCGACCGCGCTCCGCCGCCGTCGCGGACGCCGAGGCGGAAGCCGCGCCGGATCTCACCGACGTGGCCGACCCTCGCCTTCTGGACAGCGCCTTCGAGGCCTTGGGCGACCCGGTTCTGGTCATCTCGGGCGGCGAGGCGGACGATATCGCGGGCCGGCGGGTGATGCTGGCCAACGCCGCCGCGCGCGAGCTTTTCCGCATCCAGCGCGAAGGCGCCCTGCTGGTCTCGGCGGTGCGCGAACCCTCGGTGCTCGAAGCGGTGGACGAAGCCCTGTTCGGCGGACTGGACCGCACCACCGACTACTCCGGCGTCGGCGCCCAGACGCGCCACTGGCGCGCTCTCACCCGTCCCCTGACCACCGCGACCGGCGATGGACGGCTGGCCCTGCTGGTCCTGCGCGACGAGACCGACGTGCGGCGCATGGAGCTGATGCGGGTCGACTTCCTGGCCAACGCCTCGCACGAACTGAAGACCCCGCTGGCCTCGCTGTCGGGCTTTATCGAAACGCTCAAGGGCCACGCCAAGGACGACCCAAAGGCCCGCGACCGCTTCCTCGACATCATGGCGGTTCAGGCCGACCGCATGAGCCGCCTCGTGGCCGATCTGCTGTCGCTCAGCCGGATCGAGCTGAACGAGCACGTCCCGCCCGCGGGCCGCGTCGATCTGGCCCGCGCCACCGTCGATGTCATGGACGCCGTCAGCATCCTGTCGGCTGAACGCGCCGTCACCGTGCGGCTGGACGACCGCGAGGTCTCGGCCCCCGTCCACGGCGACCGCGACGAGATCGTTCAGGTCGTCCAGAACCTCGTCGACAACGCAATCAAATATTCGCCCTCCGGCGACACGGTGGAGATCATCATTCGCCCTGACGTCACGCTGGATGAAGCCTCCGCCCCCTGGTCGGGCGGCAATCGCGAAGGCGGGATCACCCGTCTGCCGCTGGTCACCCCGGACCGTGAGGCGGGCAAGCGCTACGCCGCCATCACCGTGCGCGACCATGGCCCCGGCATGGCCCGCGAACACCTGCCCCGCCTGACCGAGCGCTTCTACCGGGTCGAGGGCCAGAAAAGCGGCGAACGCTCCGGCACGGGCCTCGGCCTCGCCATCGTCAAACACATCGTCAATCGCCATCGCGGCGGCCTGACGGTCGAAAGCGCGCCGGGTCAGGGCGCGGTCTTCACCGCCTACTTCCCCGTGGCCCACAAGGCCGCCGGGCGGATCGACGCGACCGCCGCGTGACGGCCCTGCGACAAGGGGCCCGACAGCGTAACAGAACTGTCATGCAGCCGTCTTAATCCGCTGACCATTCCCGGGCAGTTTCCGCCGCGGGGCGAACCGGGCGACCGGACCCTTCCGATTCTCCCTCCCGGATCACCATGACCTGGCTCTTTCTGCCGATCCTGATCGCCGCAGCCGTCGCCGCCTATTTCGGCGCGCGGGCGCTCGCGGCGCGCCGCGCGAAGACCGGTCGCGCCCATTCGCGCCCGGCCCAGCACGGCGCCTATGCGCTGATCTGGACGGCCGTCCCGGCCCTGATCGTGCTGCTCGCCGCCTCGGTCTTCTCCGGCCCGGTTGAGCATCAGCTGATGGCCTCCGGCGCGCCCGAGGCCGTGCAGCAGCTCGAACCCTTCCGTCGTCAGGCCTTCTACGCCGACGCCCAGGCCGTCGGCGCCGGGCGCGAGGCGATGCAGATCTGGCCCGCCCCCTATTCCGAACTTCTGCCGTCCGAGGGCCAGCGCGCCGCCCGCATCCACCTGATGCTGGGCCTGTCGGGCGTCGTGGCCGCCGCCCTCGCCGCCCTGCTGGGCGCCCTGTTCGTCTTCAGCCAGATCCGCCCCGAGATGCGCGCCCGCAACCGGGTCGAGGGGTGGATCGTCGGCGCCCTGTTCGCCTGTTCGGCCGTCGCGGTCCTGACCACGGTCGGCATCGTCGCCTCGCTGGTCTACGACTCCTTCCGCTTCTTCAGCTCGGTGCCGATCACCGAGTTCCTGTTCGGCGCCCAGTGGAGCCCGCAGACCGCGATCCGCGCCGATCAGGTCGGCTCGTCGGGCGCCTTCGGCGCCCTGCCGCTGTTCGCCGGCACCTTCCTGATCATGATCATCGCCATGATCGTCGCCGGGCCGGTCGGCCTGTTCTCGGCCATCTACCTGTCGGAGTACGCCGGCCCGACCTTCCGGGCGACGGTGAAACCGGTCCTTGAAATCCTCGCGGGCGTTCCGACCGTCGTTTACGGCTTCTTCGCCGCCCTGACCGTCGGCCCGGCCATGCGGGTCTTCTTCAACACCATCGGCAGCTGGATGGTCGGCGGTCCGCTGGACGGCCTGGGCCAGTATCTGATGCTGGTCCAGAACCAGATGGCCCTCGTCGCCGGGGGCGTCATGGGCATCATGCTGATCCCCTTCGTCAGCTCGCTGTCCGACGACATCATCAACGCCGTGCCCCAGTCGCTGCGCGACGGCTCCTACGCCATGGGCGCGACCAAATCCGAGACGGTGAAGCGCGTGCTTCTGCCCGCCGCCCTGCCCGGCGTCGCCGGCGCCATGCTGCTGGCCATGTCGCGCGCCATCGGCGAGACCATGATCGTGACCATGGCCGCCGGTCTGGCCGCCAAGCTGACGCTCAACCCGCTGGAGACCGTGACAACCGTCACCGTCCAGATCGTCACCCTTCTGACCGGCGACCAGGAGTTCAACAGCCCCAAGACGCTGTCGGCCTTCGGTCTCGGCCTGACCCTGTTCCTCGTGACCCTGCTGCTGAACATCGTCGCTCAGCGCATCGTCCAGACCTACCGGCAGCAATATGACTGACGCAGCCGACCACGCCCCCGTGACCCCGACCGCCCCGCCCGCCGACGCCCGCGTCGACCGCCTGCGCGCCGGGTTGAAGAAGCGCTATGCGCGCGAGACCCGGTTCCGGCTGTACGGCCTGCTGGCCATCGGCGTCGCCGTGGGCTTCCTGCTGCTCCTGCTCGGCCGGATCATTGATCAGGGCCACACGGCCTTCTACGCCCACACCGTGACCGTGCCGGTCTACATGGACCCGGCCCGCGTGGATCGCGGCTATCCGCAGGGCACGAACTTCGAACTGCTGGTGGCCGAACAACAGCTGGCGCGTTTCGGCGAGACCGACGATCCGGCGGGGACCAAGGCCCGGGCCATGCGCGGCCTGTTCTCGTCGGAGCTGAAGTTCGTCGCCGCCGAGCGCGTCCAGAAGCAGCCGAACCTCATCGGTCAGACGGTGATGATCGCCGCCCCGGCCTCTGACGACGCCGACCTCTATTTCAAGGGCGAGATTTCAAAGGACATCCCGTCGGACCAGCGCCGGCTGACGGATCAGCAGCTCGTCTGGCTGGACCGGATGAAGGCCGAGGGCCACGTCTCGGCGCACTTCAACACGGCGATCTTCAGCAAGGGCGACTCGACCGAGCCCGAACTGGCGGGCGTGCTGGGCGCCGTCATCGGCTCGGCCCTGATGCTGCTGGTCACCGCCGTCATCGCCATCCCGCTGGGCGTCGGCGCGGCCCTGTACCTTGAAGAGTTCGCGCCGAAGAACCGGATCACGGACATCATCGAGGTCAACATCAACAACCTCGCCGCCGTGCCGTCGATCATCTACGGCCTCCTGGGTCTGGCTCTGTTCATCAACTGGATGCACCTGCCCCGCGCCAGCCCGCTGGTCGGCGGTCTGGTGCTGGCCCTGATGGCCCTGCCGACCATCATCATCGCCACCCGGTCGTCGCTGAAGGCCGTCCCGCCCTCGATCCGCGAGGCGGCCCTGGCCATGGGGGCGTCGAAGACCCAGACAGTCTTCCAGCACACCCTGCCGCTGGCCATGCCCGGCGTGATGACCGGCGCCATCATCTCGATGGCCCACGCGCTCGGCGAGACCGCCCCCCTGCTGCTGATCGGCATGGTCAGCTTCGTGCCGGGCCTGCCGCACAGCATCGTCGAGCCGTCGGGCGCCCTGCCCTCCCTCGTCTATATCTGGGAGAACGCGTCCGAACGCGCCTTCCACGAGCGGACCGCCGCCGCGATCCTGGTCCTGCTCGTCTTCATGATCGTCATGAACGCCGCCGCCATCCTGCTGCGCCGGCGCTTCGAACGCCGGTGGTAGTCCCCATGTTCTCGAAGATTTTCCGCGCCGCCGACGGCGCCGAAGGCCCCGCGGCCTCCCAAGACACCGTCATCGCCGCCCCGACCGTGACCCACGGCGACGCCCCCGTCGGCCCGACCAAGATCGCCGCGCGCGACGTGTCGGTCTTCTACGGCGGCAAACAGGCCCTGTACGACGTCTCGCTGGATATCCCCGACAAGACCGTCACCGCCCTGATCGGCCCGTCGGGTTGCGGCAAGTCGACCTTCCTGCGGACCATGAACCGCATGAACGACACCATCTCGCACGCCAAGGTCACCGGCCGGATCGAGATGGACGGCGAGGACATCAACGCGAAGGCCGTCGATCCCGTCCTGCTGCGCGCCCGCGTCGGCATGGTCTTCCAGAAGCCCAACCCCTTCCCCAAGTCGATCTACGAGAACGTGGCCTACGGCCCGCGTATCCACGGCCTGGCGTCGTCGAAGGCCGATCTGGACGTCATCGTCGAGGCCTCGCTGAAGCGCGCCGGCCTGTGGACCGAGGTGGCCGACCGCCTGCACTCGCCGGGCACCGGCCTGTCGGGCGGCCAGCAGCAGCGTCTGGTCATCGCCCGCGCCATCGCGGTCGAGCCTGAAGTCATCCTGATGGACGAGCCCTGCTCGGCCCTGGACCCGATCGCCACCGCCAAGATCGAGGAACTGATCGACGAACTGCGCGAGCGCTACTGCATCGTCATCGTCACCCACTCGATGGCCCAGGCCGCCCGCGTCTCGCAACGCACCGCCTTCTTCCACATGGGCCGTCTGGTCGAGACCGGCCCGACCGAGGAAATCTTCACGAATCCGCGTGAGCGGCGCACCCTCGACTACATCACGGGGCGCTTCGGCTGATGAACCAGCACACCGTCAAGGCCTATGGCGACGAACTGAACCAGCTGACCGCCGAAGTCGCCCGCATGGGCGGCCTCGCGGAGGCCCAGGTCGCCGACGCCGTCGAATCCGTCGCCCGCCGCGACGTGGCCCTCGCCAAGGCCGTGGTCGAACGCGACGCGCGCCTCGACGCCATGCACCGCGACATCGAGAAGAAGGCCATCCGCCTGATGGCCCTGCGCCAGCCGGTCGCCTCCGACCTGCGCAAGACCCTGTCGGCGATGAAGCTGGCGGTCGATCTGGAGCGCACCGGCGACCTGGCCAAGAACATCGCCAAGCGGGCCCTGATCCTCGCCGAGGGCGAGCCGATGCAGCCCCTCACCCGCTCCATCGAGCGGATGGGCAAGCTGGTCTCCATGCGCCTGCGCGACGTGCTCGACGCCTATGCGGTCGGTGAAGTGGATCGCGCCATCGCCGTCTGGAACACCGACGACGAGGTCGATGAGCACTACAACGCCCTGTTCCGCGAACTGCTGACCTACATGATGGGCGACCCGCGCACGATCAGCGCCTGCACCCATCTGCTGTTCATGGCCAAGAACCTTGAGCGGATCGGCGACCACGCGACCAACATCGCCGAAACCATCCACTACGAAATCACCGGTCTGGAGTTCACGGGCGAACGCCCGCGCTGGAACCCCGAGACCGACGGCGACCAGCCGACCCCCGCCTGAGACTGACCGGAGAGTCTGACGTGCAGCCCTATGTTCTGGTGATGGAAGACGAGGACGCGCTGGCGACGCTGCTGTCCTACAACCTCGAAAAAGAGGGCTACAAGGTCGTCGTCGCCTCGGACGGGGAGGAAGGCATGCTCCAGATCGACGAGCGCCTCCCTGACCTGGTCCTGCTCGACTGGATGCTGCCCAAGCTGTCGGGCATCGAGGTCTGCCGCCGCATCCGCGGCCGCTCGGAGACCCGCAACCTGCCGATCATCATGCTGACGGCGCGCGGCGAGGAATCCGATCGCATCCGCGGCCTCGATACCGGCGCCGACGACTATCTGACCAAGCCCTTCTCGATGACCGAGCTGACGGCCCGCATCCGCGCCGTCCTGCGCCGCATCCGTCCGGGTCTGGCTGACGACCGCATCAACCACGGCGACATCGTCATCGACCGCGTCGCCCACCGTGTCCGCCGCGCCGGTCTGGAGATCCACCTGGGGCCGACCGAGTTCCGCCTGCTCGACCACTTCATGCAGCACCCGGGACGGGTGTTCAGCCGCGAACAGCTGCTGGACGCCGTCTGGGGCTCGGACGTCTACGTCGAGGCCCGCACCGTCGACGTCCACGTCGGCCGCCTGCGCAAGGCCCTCAACGTCGAAGGCACCGTCAACCCGATCCGCACCGTCCGCTCGGCCGGCTACTCGCTGGATCTGGGGGGCTAAGCCCCCTGGTGTCCGCGCCGGGTCACCGGCAGGGACATAGGGCTCGCCTCGGCCGTCGGCGGCGCCGAAAGCTGTTCGGCCACATCCAGCAGGAATGTCCGGTGGCGCTTCTGGGCGCCCGCCGGATCGGCGTACTTCTGAAGCATACGGGGATTGAACCGCTCGGCCTCATCGCGAAGTCGGGTGATGACGGCGGCCAGATGGTCGGCGCCCTTGCGCACCTGCATCAGGTCGGCGTGTCGGCGCAGATCGTCCATCCGCCGTCGCAGCGGCTCCTGAACCAGTTGGCCGATCTCGCTGCGCCAGGCCATCTGGACGAAATCGTGCGCGTACAGTCTTACGAAGCTTTCCTCGATCACCATGACCTCACCCACCCTATTCCATCGACGCGGAGCGCCGCGCCTGTTCCTGGTCAACGGATCTCTGCCGGGCCTGGTCGATGGCCTCCGCTTGAGCCGCGTAGCTGTTGGACTGTTCGGCGAGCGCCGCCCGACCCGTCTGGTCCCGGATCACAGTCGCGGCGACGAGGCCGACGACCAGCACCAAGAGCGACATCAGTATGATCCAGGAGATCAGCGGCCTTCGCACAAAAGGCTCCTGGGTCGGCTGTTCAAAGCGGCTCACACGCCGCGCTCCAAACTGACACGAGGAGCCAGACGCCAGCCGACCCGCTCGTGAGGGGTCAGCTCGATGCGCACCAGATCACCGGGCTCCGATCTCGCCGCACAGCCTTCTGCGGGCAACACCATCATCCGATGGCCGTTGGCCAGGATCACCGAACGACCTCCGTTCGGAAACGCCTTTGTTACATGCGCGGCGAAGACAATGGCCTGCGCGTCCTCAGGCCGCACCTCGTTGTCGGCCGGGGGCTCTGCTCAAGATGTGGCGTTCAACTGTTCCGATCGACATGACGAGACCTTCCATAGACGGATACCCGCGGCGGTATCGCGCGCGGCTGGTCAGTCTGCTCCTGATCGGCTGGGGTCTCGGGCGCTACGCGGGAAACCAGCGTTACGCGGTGAGATTGACCGGCGCATCCTGCACGCTGGAAGGGGCGAAAGAAAGGCGCGAACGGCCGTCAGCCCGGCGCTGCCGCCTTCTTACCGCGTGTAATCAGCACCCCGAACGCCGCCGCCAGCGGGAACATCAGCACGCCATAAACCGCGGCCGGCAGCGACATCTCCGGGTTCTGCAACACCGAGCGGGCGATCACGATGGCCAGCGTCGCATTGTGCAGCCCGACCTCGAAGGCGCTGGCGACCGCCTGCGGCCGCTCGATCTTCAGCAGGCTCGGGACCACGAACCCGATCCCCAGGCTCAGCACGCAGAAGGTCACCACGATCCCGGCCACCGCGCCGATATTGGCCATCAGCACATCGAACTGGGCGACCGCCGCGCCGATGATCACCAGCGTCAGGATCACCACCGAGGCCAGCCGCACCGGCTTGTCCATCGCGGCCGCGAAGCCGGGCTTCAGCCCCCGCACCAGCATCCCCAGCCCGACCGGCGCCAGCACGATCATGAAGACCTCGACGGTCTTGGCCAGTTGCAGTCCGACCTGCCCCCCGTCCGGGTGCAGAACCGCCAGCGACAGGTTCACCACGATCGGCAGGGTCACCACAGCGATCACCGAATTGATCGCCGTCAGGCTGATGTTCAGAGCCACGTCGCCCCGGAACAGATGGCTGTAGAGATTGGCCGTGGTGCCGCCCGGCGAGGCCGCCAGCAACATCATCCCGACCGCCAGCACCGGCGGCAGCCGGAACAGCAGCACCAGCCCGAAACACACCAGCGGCAACAGGATCAGCTGACAGACCAACGCCACGGCCACGGCCTTCGGCCGCCGCCCGATCCGCACGAAATCCCCGGGCGTCAGGCTGAGCCCCAGCCCGAACATGATGATCCCCAGCGCGATCGGCAGACCGATGACGGTGATGGCTGAACCCATGATCCTGATCCCCCACGACGCTGTCCCGCGCCTCTTCGGGGATCAGCGTGTCACGTCCCGCGAAGCCCGCCAAGCGACGGCGCGTCGCACGCAAGCTTCCTTCTCCCCCTCAGGAAGGAGGAAGGCGTGATCCAGTCCGCGAGCACATCTACCCCCGACGAACGCCCTTCACAGCCGCGCTAGACCCGCTACGGTCCCCCGCAGATTTCGTGGAGTTCGCCCATGCGTCGTCGCACCTTCCTGTCGTCCCTGCCCGCCGGGGCGCTGTTGGCCGGGAGCGGAATCGCCAACGCCCGGACCCCGCAGGCGACGCCGCAGGCTCCAGCCGGCTCCCCGCCCCGCCCCGCCCCGCGCCCTGATCCTTACGCCGGCATTGGCCCCGGCGACCGGATCACCGGACCGAAATTCGTGGGCCGCTCGACCGTCTGGGGCGCCAACGGCGCCGCCGCCACAGCCCATCCCCGCGCGACCCTGATCGGTATCGACACCCTGCGGCGCGGCGGTTCGGCCATCGACGCCGCCATCGCCATCAACGCCGCGCTGGGCTTCCTCGAGCCCGTGGCCAACGGCATCGGCGGCGACGCCTTCTGCATGCTGTGGGACCCGGCCCAGCGGAAGGTCGTCGGTTTCAACGGCTCGGGCAACAGCCCGCGCGGTCTGTCACTGGAGACCGCGCGGTCGAAGGCTCGCCAAAATGGCCACCTGCCCTCCTACGGCGCGGTCACCGTCAACGTCCCCGGCACGGTCGACGCCTGGTGGAGCGCCCACCAACGCTACGGCAAGCTGCCCTGGAAAGACGTCCTGCTGCCGGTGGCCGAGCTGTGCGAGGAGGGCGTGCCGGTCCCGCAGGTCATCGCCTATTACCTTGAGCGCAACATGGCCTCGTTCGACAGGTCGGCGGCGTTGATCGAGGAGAACGACAACCGCAAGAAGGTCTATGCCCCCGGCGGCGAGACCCCCAAGGTCGGCCAGATGTTCGCCAACCCGGATCTTGGCCGGACCTATCGCCTGATCGCCGAGCACGGCCGCGACGCCTTCTATGACGGCCCCATCGCCGATGCGATCCAGGGCTATTTCCGCCGCATCGGCGGCTGGATGACCCGCGTCGATCTCGCCGCGCACCGCACGGAATGGGTCGAGCCGATCCAGACCAACTATCGCGGCGTCGACGTCTATGGCCTGGGGCCCAACACACAGGGCCTGTCGACCAACCAGATCCTCAACATCTGCGAACAGTTCGACCTCAAGGGCATGGGTTTCCAGTCCGCCGCCTCGATCCACCATCAGGCCGAGGCCAAGCGTCTGGCGTTCGAGGACCGGGCCAGATGGTTCGCTGACGACCGCTTCAGCCGCACCCCGGTCGAGTGGCTGAACTCCAAGGAATACGCCCGCCGGCGCGCCGCCCTGATCCGGCCGGACCGGGTCATGGACCGCGTCTTCCCCGGCGATGCGCCGACCCAGGGCGACACCACCTATTTCAGCGTCGCCGACAAGTACGGCATGATGGTCAGCTGGATCCAGTCCAACTACCGCGGCATGGGCTCGGGTCTGGTGGCCGACGACGGCGCGGGCCATACGCTGGGCTTCATGTTCCAGGATCGGGGCGAGCTGTTCGCCCTGACCGACGGCCACCCGAACGTCTATGCGCCCGGCAAGCGGCCCTTCCACACCATCATCCCCGGCTTCGCCTGCAAGGACGGAAAGCCGTGGATGGCCATGGGCGTCATGGGCGGCGGAATGCAGCCTCAGGGACAGGCCCAGATCATCATCAACATGGTCGACTACGGCCTCGACCCGCAGGAGGCCGGCGACGCCCCCCGCTGGCAGCACTACGGCTCATCCGAGCCCACCGGCGAACTGGCCGAGGGCGTCGGGCGCCTGCATCTGGAAAGCGGCGTCCCCGCCGCCACCAAGGCGCAACTGGAGGCCATGGGCTGGACCCTCGGCCCGCCCGACGGCGGCTTCGGCGGCTACCAGAACGTGGTCATGCAGCAGAACCCCAATGGACCTTCAGCGGGCCGCTGGACCTACGGCGCGGCCACGGAGATGCGCAAGGACGGCATCGCGCTGGCCTACTGATGAGCAACGCTGTCGATCTCAGCGGCCGCTGGACGGGGGTTTACTTCTACCCTCACGATCCGGACTGGAACGCCAACGACAACATGCCCGCCACGCCCTTCACCGCCGAACTGACGGACACGGCGGGCGTGGTCATCGGCACGACGATGGAGCCCGACCTGCTGTTCTCGGACGGGGTCGATGTCCGGGCCGTGCTGGAGGGACGCCATGACGGAATCCGCCTGACCTTCACCAAGACCCCTGACGGCCGTGATCGGGATCACGTCATCCTCTACGACGGGGAAATCTCCGCCGACGGCCAGAGCATATCCGGCCGCTGGACCATCCCCGGAAGTTGGTCGGGCGACTTCCGCATGCAACGCCGTTCGGTCTCCGAAGCCGTGGCCGACATCATGGGGGCGCAGGCTGGGGGCTGATCGCCTTACCGCGATTTCATCTTCCGCCGCGCATCCACGGCGACGCTTCGCCGCCTCTCCCCCGAACAACTCTCGGAGGGCGGATGATGCCGGATGCGATCATGGCTTTGGTCGGGTGGCTCGGCGCGACGGCGGTCCTGGGGCTGATCGCGGCTGTGGCCCTGCGCGGCAAGGTGAAGTGGGGCTGGTTCCTCGGCGCCCTCGCGCTGATGGCCGCCTACGACGCCCTGCTGACCCGGGGCTACGGCCATATCCCGATCCATTTCTGGCCCTCGGACTGGAACTGGGAGGGCAAGGCCATGGCCCTGATCCTGTCACTGGTCGTCGCCGTGGCCTTGGGCGCCCGCCGCTGCGGCCTGACGCTGAAACAGGACCGCAAGGGGCTGAAGGGCGCCCTGATCCTGAGCGGCGCGCTGGTCGCCCTCTTCCTCGGCCTGGCCCTGTACTTCCCCGGTCAGGGGACCGACCCCGACACACTCGCCTTCCAGCTGACCATGCCGGGGCTGGACGAGGAGTTGTTCTATCGCGGCGTCCTGCTGCTGATGCTGAACGAGGCCTTCGCCCGCCCCCTGTGCATCCTCGGCGCGCCCATGGGCTGGGGCGCCCTGATCAGCTCCGTCGCCTTCGGCCTGGCCCACGCGCTCGGCTACAGCGACGGCGCCTTCACATTCGACGCCATGACGATGCTCTTCACCGGCGGTCCGGCCCTGCTTCTGGTCTGGGTGCGCGAAAAGACCGGCAGCCTGCTGCTCCCTGTGGTCATGCACAATTTCGCCAACGCTATCTCCCTGCTGGTCTGACCGGCCACAGCGTCGCCATATTGGCCCCCGAGCGTACACACGCGCCGGTAGGGCGGCGCGATGACCGGAGGTTCCATGATCGCGCTTCTCGCCGCCGCCGGCTTGCTGGCGACACCCCCGGCCTGCGCCCCGGTCGACGGCGTCGAGGCCCTGTGGCGCGAGGACCTCCGTTTCGTCGCAGTCGGCGAGATGCACGGCACGGCCGAAGCGCCCGCCGCCTTCGCCGATCTGGTCTGTCTGGCGCTGGAGAAGGGCCCGGTCACGGTGGCGCTGGAGTATCCGGCGGCGATGCAGCCCACCTTCGACGCCTTCATGGCCGAGCCGGACGCCGACGCCGCCCGCGCCATCCTGCTGGCCTACCCGCACGGCCCCTTCCGCTATCACGACGGGCGCGGCAGCGAGGCGATGATGGCCATGTTCCAGCGCTTCCGGGCCCTGCATCAGGCAGGCGCCGACCTGAAGCTGTTGGCCTCCGTCCCCGACAGCCCCCGCGTCGAGGGCTTCACCCAGTCCCACGCCGAACTGGACCGCGCCCAGCTCTGGTCCGCCGCCGCCCGCGCGACGCCCGAGCGCCGGATGATGATCTTCGTCGGCTCGATCCATGCCGGAAAGGCCCGCCGCGTCGGATCGGCCATCGGCCTGCCCGCCGCCGCCCATTTTCGCCCGGAGGAGGTTCTGTCCCTCTACGTCGCCTCAGACGGCGGCGAGGCGTGGAACTGCCGGGACGAGTGCGGTCCGCACGCCATCACCTCGCTCGGTCTCGGCGACCGCCGCGGCGTCGTCATCGCGCCCGAGGCGGACGGGGCCTTCGACGGCTATCTCGCCGTCGGCCCGGCCACCGCCTCCCCGCCTGTCTCCCGTCCCTGATGCAAGGCTGAACCATGCTCGAACTGCTCGCCGCCGCCGCCCTGTTCACAGCCCAGCCCACCGACCAGCCGAACACCCAACCCGACTGCGCCGCCCCAACCGGGACCGACGCCCTGCTGGCCCGGCCCGAGCGCATCCTCGTCATCCCCGACTGGCACGGCGCGGTCGAAATCCCCGCCGCCTTCCTCGGCATCGTCTGCGAGGCGGCGAAACAGGGGCCCGTGACCATCGCGCTGGAAATGCCGGAGACCGAGCGTGTCCTGTTCCGCAACGCCCTGTCGGCCCCGACCGAGGAGGCCGCGCGGAACACCTTCCTCTACGGCGATTTCGGCAATTCGCGCAGCACCGACGGCCGCAACAGCGTGGCCATGCTGGACATGATGGTCGGCTTCTGGCGGCTGAAGGCGGCCGGGCATGACGTGGCCATCCATCCCTTCATGCCCGTCGAGTCGGTCATCCGGGGCCGGGATCAGGCCTGGTGGGAGCTGGAGATGGCCTACGGCATCAGCCGCGCCCTCGCGAACCGCCCGGAGGCCCGGGTTCTGGTCTTCGTCGGCGACCTGCACGCGCGCAAGACGGGCTATGAGCGCTTCCCGGACATCGGCACGCCCGCCGCGGGCCACCTGTACGCCTCGGACACCTTCACCCTGACCATCGCCAATCAGGGCGGCGAGACCTGGGGCTGCGACCCGAACGGCTGCGGTCCTCAAAGCCGCCGGGGCCGCTACGACCCCGAGGCGCGCGGCATCATCCTCGGCCCGGTCGAGGACGGCGCCTATGACGGCTTGCTGGCGGTGGGGCCGACCACGGCCTCACCGCCCGCCGCGCTGCAGGATCAGCCCGCCGTCACCTCGTCCGGCTCCAGCTCATAGACCGTCGCGCAGTATTCGCAGGTCACGCGGATCTTGCCGTCAGGCTCGATCATGTCCGCCCGCTCGTCCGGTCCGAACGAGGCCAGCACCGAGCTGATCCGGTCCTTTGAGCACCGGCACTGGGCCTGAAGCGCCTTGGCGCCCTCCAGCCGCACCCCATCCTCGTGGAACAGGCGGAACAGAAGGATGTCCGGCGTGATGGTCGGGTCGATCAGTTCATCGTCCGCCAGCGTCTGGAACAGCGCCCGCGTGCGGTCCCAGACCTCCTCGGTCGAGCCGCGCGTCTCGTCACCCGCGATCAGCTGGATCAGCGCCCCGCCCGCGCGCCATTGCGACCCGGCCTCGGTCTCCACCGAGCCGACGGCCAGACGCACCTTGGTCGGGATCTGCTCCGACTGCTGGAAATAGTGTTCGGCGGCCAGCGACAGGCTTTCACCCTCGATCGGGGTGATGCCCTGGGTGCGCTCGAAGTCCGGACCGCGATCCAGCGTCATCACGAACACGCCTTCGCCCAGCAGGGTTTTGGCGCCCGGACGCGCGAAGCCCTGCGACGCCGCCGCGACCTCCTCCGGATCGAACCGGCAATAGCCGCGCAGATGCCCGTCGGTGCCGTAATCGGCCACGACGTAGCGCACCGGGCCGTTGCCCTGCGCCTGCACCAGCAGTCGCCCCTCGAACTTCAGGCTCGACCCGATCAGGGCCGCCAGCGCGCAGGCCTCGCCCAGCAGGGCCGCCACGGGCTCCGGATAGGCGTGGGCCGACAGGATGGTGTCGATGGTCTCGCCCAGACGCACCAGACGACCGCGCACGGGCCAGCCCTCGATCTGGAAGGCGGCCGCCAGATCGTCAGAAGGCACGGAATGGGTATGCGCGTGATCGGTCACGGCGGTCCTCGGTCATGAATACGAAGGCGGCTAGATAGGGGGCCGAAGGGGCGATGATAAGGCCCCCTCCCGCGCCCGGCGTCTGCGGGTATAGTCGATGACAAACTCCAGGCGGTGATTTGATGTCCAGAGCCCACCTCAAACCGTTGAACAAGCAGACGATTGTGATCACGGGGGCGACCTCGGGAATCGGTCTGGCGGTGTCCCGTCGGGCGGCCCGGGCCGGGGCCTGCGTCTTTCTGATCGCGCGCGGCGAAAAGGATCTGGCCGCCCTGTGCGAGGAGCTTCAGGCCACCGGCGCCCGCGCCGCCTTCGCCGTCGCCGATGTCGCCGACCCCGACGCCCTGGCCGAGGCCGCCGACAAATGCCGCCGCCTGTTCGGCGGTTTCGACACCTGGATCAACAATGCGGGCGTCTCCATCTTCGGCCCGATCCGCGAGACGACCCTGGCCGACCAGCGCCGCCTGTTCGAGACCAACTACTGGGGCGTGGTGAACGGCTCCATCCTCGCCGCCGAGCGCCTGCGCGACCGGCCGTGGGGCGGGGCGATCATCAACGTTGGTTCCATCCTGTCCGACGCCCCCCTGCCCGTCCAGGGCGTCTATTCGGCGTCCAAACATGCCGTGAAGGGCTTCACCAACGCCCTGCGGATGGAGCTGATCCGTGATGACGCCCCGGTCAGCCTGACGCTGGTCAAGCCCGCCGCGCTGGACACGCCCTACAGCAAGCACGCCCGCAACCTGACCGGCTATGCGGTCCATAACCCCCAGCCGGTCTATGCGACCCGGGTGGCGGCCGACACCATCCTGTACTGCGCCACCCACCCGATCCGCGAGATCACTTTCGGCGGCGGAGGCCGTCTCATCGCTGGCCTGTACAGCCTCCTGCCCGGCGTGGCGGAACCTCTTCTCGCGCGGTTCGCTCCTTCCCTGATGCGGGACAGGGGTTCCGCCTATGCGCCGGACGACGACGGGCTCTACGACCCGACCGAAGACGGCCTCGATGAAGAGGTTCATTATCCGATGGTTCGCCAGTTCTCCGCCCTCGCCGAAGTCCGCAAACATCCCGGCATCGCCGCCGGTGTCGTGGCGGTTCTGGCCGGCGTCGGTCTCGCCACCCTGCTGCTGAACCAGCGCACCGGACCCACCCGCCTCGAGGCCTTCCGCGGGCGCTTCAAGTCGCGCGGCGGCGCGGACTTCGACGGCCTGCGCGGTCGCTTCGACGACATCGCCGAAACCGTCCGTCACAGCCTCAGCGACGCCGGCGCCCGCGCCCAGCACTTCACCGATGACGCCCGCGACAAGGGCGGCCGCTGGTGGGACAAGACTCAAAAATCCTCGCGCAAGGCCCTGAAAAAGCAAGGCAAGGCCGCGCGCCGCTATGCCGAGGACGTGGGGGACTACGCCAGGACCCATGCGAAGGAAGGCGGCGCCCTGCTGGCGCTGGCCACGATCGCCGCCGCCGTCGGCGCCGCCGCCCTCGACGCCCGCCGTCCCGACAGCCGCTTGCGCAACATCGGGCGGTTCTAGGGGCGCTACGCACGAGCCTACGACCGAACTCTCACCTCCCCATCGCCCTCTTCAAGGCGATGGGGAGGACAGATCGGCGTCTTCGCCGATCAGGAGGGGGCGACGCAGGCGTTCGAAAATGGCCCGCCTATACCGATTTTGAGGCGTCTTCTTCCGATACCGAGCCGCCCTATCCTGATCGACGCTGGCGCGCCGATCTGTCCTCTCCATTCGCTTGAGGGCGAATGGAGAGGTGAACGGTCACTGCCTCCATACGTCCAATACTGACGCATCGGCATGCGATCCTGTCCGACATGGACCTCGCCGCCCGCCTTTGTGACGAACGCGCCGACCTGCGGGCGATACACCGCCATGCCCTGACGCAGCAGGCCATGGCCCGCCGTGAACGCAACGCCCGTCGCCTGCGCCGATGGCGCCGCCTCATCATCAAATGCCTGCGCGCCCTGCGCTATATCGCCCGGATCGAGGCCGGTCGGGCGCAGGACGATCCGTCCTGTTCGCACCCGCTTTTTTCTGACTCACCGGCAAAAAGTCACCCGCCGCCCGCGCCTGTCATCAACCCGGATTTAAACCGCCGCCGCACCTTGCGCGAACACCGCCGACGACGATGAAGCGGCTCCGAAACCCCGAATTCCCCCACCAGTTCACCTCCCCATCGTCCCTTCGAGGCGATGCACGCTCCCCCTTTGCTTTCGTTATCCTCCGGCAAGCCGCGCAGCGGCGCAGACCGGGGGATGACGAATGCGGGGGTCGGCTCCACACCCTACGTCACACCAATTACACTCTTCGCACCCGGTTTTTCGCGCCCACGCCGCCGCGTCCGTTGCTGCAACTGCGAAGGTGGGCCAAGGTCTTCGAATGGCTGACGCGACCTATGTTTTCGACTTCGATTCGACCCTCGTGCGGGTCGAGACGCTTGAGGCGCTGGCCGACATTGCGCTCGAAGGTTCGCCAGAGGCGGCGTCCGTGCGCGCCGAGATCGCGCGTCTGACGGATCAGGCCATGGCCGGGGAGCTCGGCTTCGGCGAGGCGCTGCGTCGCCGTCTGGCCCTGCTGCCCCTGACCCGCGCCCATGTCCAGGTCCTCGCCGACCGCATCCTCGACGAGGGCACGCCCTCGGTCCGCAAGAACCTCGCCTTCTTCAAGGCCAACGCCCACCGCATCGTCATCCTGTCCGGCGGTTTCCGCGAGGTCATCGCCCCCGTCGCCGAGCGTCTCGGCGTCGCGCCTGACCGGGTGCTGTGCAACGACTTGACCTATGACGCCGATGGCCGCGTCACCGGCGTGGACAGCGCCAATCCCCTGTCCGAGGCGGGCGGCAAGCCCACGGTCATCAAGGCCCTGAACCTGCCCTCGCCCGTCGTCATGGTCGGTGACGGCTGGAATGACGCCGAGGTCAAGCTGGCGGGCGCGGCGGACCGCTTCTACGCCTTCACCGAGATCGTCCGCCGCCCCGCCGTGGTTCAGGCCGCCGACGCCGAGGCCGCCTCCATCGACGAACTGCTCCATGCCGAGCACGAGACCGGCCGCTGGTCCTATCCGCGCAGCCGCATGCGCATCATGCTGCTGGAGAACATCCACCCCGCCGCCGTCGAGCGGCTGGAGGACGCCGGCTATGCCGTCGAGACCGCCAGCGGCGCGCTGGGCGAGGACGAGCTGATCGAGCGGATCAGGGGCGTCCACGTTCTGGGCATCCGCTCCAAGACCATGGTCACCGAGCGGGTGCTACAGGCCGCCGACCGCCTCATGGCTGTCGCCGCCTTCTGCATCGGCACCAACCAGATCGACCTGCCCGCCGCCTCGGACCACGGAGTCGCCGTCTTCAACGCCCCCTACTCCAACACCCGCTCGGTGGTGGAGCTGGCTATAGGCGTGATGATCAACCTCATGCGTGATGTGCCGGACAAGTCCGCCGCCATGCACCGGGGCGAATGGAACAAGTCGGCCACCGGCTCGCGCGAGCTGCGCGGCAAGACCCTCGGCATCGTCGGCTACGGCGCCATCGGCAGCCAGCTGTCCGTGCTGGCCGAAAACCTCGGCATGCGGGTCATCTTCCATGACCTGACCGAGCGCTTGGCGTTGGGCAACGCCCGCCGCATGCCCTCGCTCGACGCCCTGCTTGCGGAAAGCGACGTCGTCACCCTTCACGTCGACGGCCGCTCCGACAACGCCAATGTCATGGGCGCCGCCCAGTTCGCGAAGATGAAGCCGGGCGCCCTGCTGCTGAACCTGTCGCGCGGCCACATTGTCGATGTCGGCGCCCTCGCCCAGGCGCTGGGCTCCGGCCGCATCGGCGGCGCGGCGGTGGACGTCTTCCCGGATGAGCCCGCCACCAACGCCGACCCGTTCGACAGCCCCCTCCGCGGCCTGAAGAACGTCATCCTGACCCCTCACATCGGCGGCTCCACCGAGGAGGCCCAGGAGGCCATCGGCGCGTTCGCCGCCGACCGTCTGCTGGCCTATCTGAACCGGGGCGACACCACCTTCTGCGTCAACCTGCCGAACGTACAGCTGGCCGAGGTCTCGGGCGCCCACCGCATCCTGCACATCCACCGCAACCAGCCCGGGGTTCTGGCCGACCTCAACCGCGCGATCGCCGGGGCGGGACTGAACATCCTCGGTCAGCATCTGAAGACGGACGAACGCACCGGCTACGTCATCACCGACGTCGACCGGAACTATGATCCGGAGGCGGTGCAAACCCTGCGGGGTGTGTCCGGAACGCTGCGCTTCCGCATGTTGTACTGAGTACGGACGAAAAGCTTACCTCGCGGCATCTTGCATACCCGGAGAACGGGCGCAGAGTGCGGTTAACGGTCGCATCATGACGACCGAGGGAGGAACATCGATGTCTCGTTTTCTGCGTAACGCGGCCGCCGCCGCGTTGGCGGTCGCCGCTGTGGGTGCTGTCGCCTCGACGGCCAGCGCCCAGACCTACAACCGCCTCGTCGTCTTCGGCGACAGCCTCAGTGACAACGGCAACCTGTACGCCGTCTCCGGCCAGCCCACCTCGCCGCCCTACTATCAGGGCCGCTTCTCCAACGGACCGGTCTTCACCGAACTGCTGGGCTTCAACGCCGGCCGATATACCGCCGGGGCTCCGGTGACCGGCAGCGTCAACTACGCCTTCGGCGGCGCCCGCACCGACCTGTCCGTCAGCCCTCCGGGCATGCGCGCCCAGCTCGCCGCCTACACCGGGGCCGGCGGCACCTTCGGCCGCAACGACCTCGTCAGCATCCTTGGCGGGGCCAACAACATCTTCCAGGCCTTCCCGGCCGCCGCCGTGTCCAGCAACCCGACCGGCGCCATGCAGTCCACGGCCAACGCCGCCGCCACCGACATCAACCTGATCGTCAACAGCGTGGCCACCGCCGGCGCCGGGACCATTCTGGTCACCAACCTGCCCCGCCTCGGCATCACGCCCCAGTTCGCGGCCACCGGCGTCAACGGCGCGGCTCTGGCCGACTACGCGGGCCAGACCTTCAACAGCGCCCTGCTGTCCCGGCTGATGACCACCGCCGCGGCCCAGCCGAACACCAACATCATCCTGATGGACCTGTACAAGATCAGCGACCCGCTGGCGGCCAACCCGGGGCGCTTCGGCCTGACGAACGCCACCCAGTCCTGCTTCAACGGCGTGACGGTCTGCGCCACGCCGGACACCTACCTGTACTGGGACGGCGTCCACCCGACGGCGGCGGGCCACCGCCTGATCTCGCAGTTGGCGGTCGACTACCTCTACTACGGCGACATCGGCGCCCAATCGACGATTCAGGCCGAGACCGCCTTCCGCCAGCGTGAGGACCTGCTGGACCTGTCCACCGAGACCTTCGCCGGTCGCGGTCCGTGGGAGCCCGGCACCCACATGACCTTCGGCGTTCTGGCCGACAGCGTCGACGGCGATGCGCGCGGCGTAGTGGCCGAGACCAAGGCCACCGGCTGGGGCGGTCGCGTCGGCCTCGATCACGTCATGTCCGACAGCCTGCGCTTCGGTCTGGCGGCCGCCTTCCGCACGGCCGACGTCGAGGCCGGGCCGATGGCCTTCGATCTGGAGACCTACGCCATCGACGCCTGGGCCGGCTGGCGCTCGGGCAACATGTTCATGGGCGCCGCCGTCGGCGGGTCGATCGACAACTACGACGACATCACCCGCCAGACCTCGCTGGCCCCCATCGTCCACACCGGCGAGACCAACGGCGGCAGCGTCGGCGTCCGGGTGCAGGGCGGGATGTGGTTCGACATGGGCGGCATCGCCCTGTCGCCACGCGCTGCGGTCACCTGGGGTTCGACCGATGTGAACGGCTACTCCGAGTACGGCTTCGCGGCCCAGTACGACTACCACGACCGCACCGTTCAGGCCGCCGCCGCCGAAATCTCCCTGCGCGCCGAAGGCGGTGGCGACGGCATGAGCTTCTTCGTCGAGGGCGGCTACCGCGACTCGTTCGGCGACAGCTCGGACCCCGTCGCCGTCGGCATCCTGGGCAACCCCGCCCAGGTGCTGGAGCGTGAGGTCGAGGATCCCTTCGGCGGCTCCCTGCTGGCCTCGGCCGGCGTCGAGGCCGATGTCGGGCCCGGCAAGCTGAGCCTCGGCTATCGCGGCCGGTTCGGCGATCACGCCGACAGCCACGTCGGCGCCCTGACCTGGAGCATGTCGCTCCAGTAAGACCCGCCGCAACAGGCGATCAGGGGCGCGGGGCAAGGTTCCGCGCCCCTTTTCGTTGCCTGCCTGCGACCTCCTGCCACCCCCGGCGCCCCAAAGTCGCCCCCTCGCCCGCCTATATCCCCGGCTCACCGAGGCGCGGAGCCCCGGCCGCGCCGCGGATGTGGCGCGCCGCCGCGCCGCCTGTTCCCCGCTCACCCCGAGCCGAAGACGGAGCTGACGCCGCCCATGCGACGCCTGTTGCCGACCGCCCGGTCGTTCCTTCTGCACTCCGGTCAGGCCGCCGTTCTGGGCGCCGTGGCCGTTCTGGCCATGGCCGCCGCGCCGTTGACGCCGCGCCCGGCCGACGCCGAGACCTTCGCCGTGCCGGAAGCCCCGCCGGTGACCGCCATCGCGGCGCCCGCCGGGCCGGTCACCCGCCTGATCACCTTCGCCGAGCCGGTGCGCGGCTATGCCGTCAACTCCGCCTTCGGCCTGCGCCGCCTGCCGGGTCAGGCCGCCCGCCACCACGACGGCGTCGACATCGCCGCCCCGACGGGCACCGGCGTACTGGTCGCCGCGGAAGGCCGCATCCTGCGCACCGGCTACGACGCCGGCGGATATGGCCGCTTCATCGAGGTCCGCCACCCCAACGGGATGAGCACCCTCTACGGCCATCTCAGCCGTATCGACGTCGCCAGCGGGGACACTGTCGCCTCCGGCCAACGTATCGGCCTGGTCGGCTCCACCGGTCGTTCCACCGGCCCCCACCTGCATTTCGAGGTTCGCCGCGGCGACCGCCAGATCAATCCGGTGCGGGTGATGGGAGAAGCCTTCCCGGTCGTTGTCGCCGACACCTGACAACGTCGCTTTCCGTACATACGCCCACGCTTTCTTCACCCCTTTCCGGGATAGTTCCCGCCGAAGGGGGCCCTCTTGGACCGTATTCTCTACTGCATCACGTTCCAGCACGACTGGCGGTGGACTCTTGCCGCCGGTCTCGTGTGCGTGTTCGGCGTGGGGACCGCATACCAGTTACTGGGCCGCGCCCGCGCGTCCATCGGGATTCGTAGGCGCAATCTGGCGATGCTGGCGGCTCTGACGGGCGGTCTGGCGGTCTTCACGACCCACTACATGGCCATGCAGGGCTATGACGCGGGCGGCGACGTTCGCTACGATGTCTGGCCCACCATCAGCTCCTTCTTCATGGCCTTCGCCAGCATCGGTCTGGCCTGTCTGGCGAACCTCGCCCGTAGCGGTCCGGTCACGCGCGCCCTCGGCGCCGCCCTGGCGATGTCCGGCGTGGCGGCCATGCATTTCCTCGGCGTCGCGGCGCTGGAGCTGCCGGGCCTGATCGTCTGGCGCGCTGATCTGGCCGCCTTGTCGGTGCTGGCGGGCATCGTTCTGGCCTCGACCAGCGCCGCCTTCCTGTATGGCAGTGCGCCGTGGCGTCGCTTCGCCGCGGGCGGCTGCGGGGCTGTCGCCGTGGTGGTCCTGCACTTCGGCGCCATGAGCGCCATGAGCTTCGAGCCCCGAACGGGGACCGAGATCGCTCCCTGGACCCTGACGCCCGGCCTGATGACCCTCGTACTGGCAGGCATGATGCTGGGCATCGCGGCCGTCGCCGGCGTCGCGATCTGGATGTGGTGGATGTCCCGCGCCAGCGCCCTGGGCCAACTGAGGCAGGCCATCGAAGCCATGCCTGACGGTCTGGCCTTCTATGACGGCGAAGACCGGCTGGTCCTGTGGAACACCCGCTACGCCGAGGTGAACCCAGAGCTATCAACCACGCTCAAGCGCGGCATGACCTTCCGCGAGATTCTCCAGATCGGCATTGATGAGGGCCTCTACGCGGAGGCCGTCGGTCGTGAGGCCGAGTGGATCGAGGAGCGGATGAGCACCCGCGCCGCGCGCCTGACCAGCCTGGAGCAACAGATCGCGGGCGACCGCTGGCTGCGCGTCTCGGACCGCCGCACCGTCGCGGGCGGCACCGTCACCATCTGCACCGACATCACCGAGCTGAAACGCGACGCCCGCGCCCTGGCTGACGCCCGCGACGCCGCACAGGCCGCCAACGGCGCCAAGAGCCAGTTCCTGGCCAATATGAGTCATGAGATCCGCACCCCCCTGAACGGGGTGATCGGCATTGCGCAGGCGCTGGCCAACACCGACCTGTCGGCCCGTCAGAAGGAAATGCTGGACCTGATCCAGTCGTCCAGCCGCACCCTGCAGGTCCTGCTGAGCGACATTCTGGATCTGGCCCGCGTCGAGTCCGGCCGCCTTGAGCTGAACGACGAAGCCTTCGACCTGGGTCGAGCTGTCCGCGAGGCCGCCCAGCTTTACGAGGCCTCGGCGCGCGACAAGGGGCTGCAGTTCTTCGTCGAGATCGCCCCGGAGGTTGATCGCTGGATCGAAGGCGACGTTGTGCGCCTGAAGCAGATCCTGACCAATCTGGTTTCCAACTCGGTCAAATTCACCGAACAGGGCTTCGTCTCCCTGACCGCCCTGCCCGGTCCGATGCGCGAGGGCAAGCCGACGCTGCAGTTCGCCATCGACGACACCGGCATCGGCTTCGACAGCGAGACCCGCGCCCGCCTGTTCAGCCGCTTCGAGCAGGCCGATGGCGGCATCACCCGCAAGTTCGGCGGCTCGGGCCTCGGGCTGTCCATCTCGCGCCAACTGGCCGACATGATGGGCGGGGAACTCGACTGTGAGAGCGAGCCCGGCGGCGGCTCATGCTTCATCCTGACGGTGCCCCTGCGCCTCGCCGAAGCGCCGGTCGCGGCGACCGTGGAAGACTCGGCCCTGGCCGCCGGCGACGACCGCCGTCTTCGCGTCCTCATCGCTGACGATCACCCCGTCAACCGCAAGGTCGTCGAAATGATCCTGTCGCAAGCCGAGATCGATCTGACGACCGTTGAAGACGGCTCTCAGGCGCTGAACGCCATGCGCGACGGAGACTACGATCTGGTTCTGATGGACATGCAGATGCCGGTCATGGACGGGCTGACCGCGACCCGTGAAATCCGCCTGCATGAGGCGGCTATGGGGCTGCCGCGCACGCCAGTCGTCATGCTGACCGCGAACGCCCTGCCCGAGCATATCGCCTCGGCGGAAGCCGCGGGAGCGGATCGCCACCTGGCCAAGCCCTTCGATGCTGCGGAACTGCTGGAGCTGGTGATCTCCCTGCCGCGCGCCGCACAGGCCGCGCTCGCCGCCTGATCACAGGCGACGCGCGCAACTCCGTTACGTCTTACTCGTACCCGTGAGCCGCCTCGTTGATGACCTGCGAAGGCATCGACGAGAAGTCCACGCTGACCGGCTGGGCGATCTTGGCCCGGTAGGTCTTGAGCACATGCTCAAGGCGACGCCGCACCTCGCGCTCCGCATCGGTCTGGCTGGCCAGGTTCAGAGGAGCCAGGCAGAAGTCGATGATGGCCGTCGGGTTGTTCAGCGGTTCCATGGTCATTCTCCCTTCGGGGGTTGGGTCCTGTTACTCGGCCGCGACGAACTGGGCGGTTTCGGTCGAGTCCTTCAGCGCGGTGGTCGACGACTGGCCGTTCGAAATGACCGTCGCGACCTGGTCGAAGTAGCCGGTGCCCACCTCGCGCTGGTGCCGGGTCGCGGTGTAGCCGCGGGCCTCGTTGGCGAACTCGCGCTGCTGCAGCTCGGAATAGGCCGCCATGCCGCGATCGCGGTAGCCGTCGGCCAGCTCGAACATGCCGTTGTTCAGGCTGTGGAAGCCCGCCAGCGTCACGAACTGGAATTTGTAGCCCATGGCGCCCAGCTCGCGCTGGAACTTGGCGATGGTGGCGTCGTCCAGCTTGGCCTTCCAGTTGAAGGACGGCGAGCAGTTGTAGGCCATCAGCTTGCCGGGGTGCTCCTTCTGGACCGCCTCGGCGAACTTGCGGGCGTCATCCAGATCAGGGTGCGAGGTCTCCCACCACAGCACATCGGCGATCTTCGCATAGCTCAGGCCCCGCGCGATGCAGTGCTCCAGGCCCGTGCCCTCCTTCAGACGGAAAAAGCCTTCGGGCGTGCGGTTGTCGCGGTCGATGAAAGGCTGGTCCCGCTCATCGATGTCCGAGGTGATCAGTTGCGCGCTCTCGGCGTCGGTGCGGGCGACCGTGATGGTCGGCGTGCCCATGACGTCGGCGGCCAGACGGGCCGCGATCAGGTTGCGCTCATGGGCCTGCGTCGGGATCAGCACCTTGCCGCCCAGATGGCCGCACTTCTTCTCGGACGCCAGCTGGTCCTCGAAGTGGACGCCAGAGGCGCCCGCCTCGATGAAGGCCTTCATGATCTCGAAGCTGTTCAGCGGCCCACCGAAACCGGCCTCGGCGTCGGCGACGATCGGCACGAACCAATCGCGCTTCGCCCCACCCTCGGCGTGTTCGATCTGGTCGGCGCGTTGCAGGGTGCGGTTGATCCGGCGGCACAGCTCGGGCGCGGCGTTGGCCGGGTACAGCGACTGATCCGGATACATGGCGCCGGCGGTGTTGGCGTCGGCGGCGACCTGCCAGCCGGACAGATAGATGGCCTTCAGGCCCGCGCGGACCATCTGCATGGCCTGATTGCCGGTGACGGCGCCCAAGGCGTTGATGAAGGGCTCGCTGTGCAGCAGTTCCCACAAGCGATTGGCGCCGCGCTCGGCCAAGGTGTGAGTGATCGGCACCGATCCGCGCAGGCGCAGAACGTCCTCCGGGGTGTACGGACGCTCGATGCCGTCGAAACGGCCGGCGGGCGAAGGAACCAGATCGGCGAAGGTGGTCATGGCGGGTCTCTGTCCTGTGGAGCCGTCGATGCGCGGCGGGTCGCAGGAGGGAAACACGCGAAGGTCACAAACAACACAGACATGAACTGACATATCGCGTCATTGAGTCATAACATGACACTTGCTGTTAAGTCACTTTGTGACACCATGCAGACATGGACACCGCTGACCGCAAGCTGTTCCTCGGCGGCCGCCTGAAGCGGCTGCGACGGGATCTGGGCCTGACCCAGACGGCGATGGCCGGCGATCTGGGCGTGTCCCCCAGCTATCTGAACCATATCGAGCGCAATCAGCGCCCCGTCTCAGCCCAACTCCTGCTGCGTCTGGCCGAAACCTATGACGTGGACCTGCGTGCTCTGGGGCAGTCGGGCGGCCCGGCATCGGAAGCGACTTTGTCCGAGGCCTTCGCCGATCCGGTCTTTCAGGGCCTCGCCGTCCCCCGGCATGAGATCGTGCAGTTGGCCGAGGACCAGCCCGCCGTCGCCGACGCCGTCCTGCGCCTCTATCGTGCGTTCAGTGACAGACGCGCCCGCGAACGCGCCGTGGCTGGCATCGACGGCGGCGGTGACGAAACCCCCGCCGACCGCGTCCGCGACTTCGTTCAGGCCCGCCAGAACCACTTTCCGGAACTGGACGCCATGGGCGAACGACTCGCCGCCGAACTGGAGACCGAAACGCCGGGCGAAAGCTTCGAAACCCGCGCGCGCGCGCGGCTGCAGGCCCGTCACGGCCTGACCGTCCGCACCCTGCCCGACGACGTGATGGTCGAGTGGACGCGCCGCTATGACCCGCACCGCAAGCGTTTGCACCTGTCGGAGACGCTCGGCACCTCCTCCCGGGCCTTCGCCGTCGCCTTCCAGCTGGCGCTGGCCGAGCATGACGCCGAGCTGACCGCCCTGACGGCCTCGGTCGACATGCCGGATGACGCAACGCGCCGCGTGTTGAAGGTGGCCCTGACCAACACCCTCGCCGCCGCGATCCTGATGCCCTACAGCGCCTTTCACGCGGCGGCGGAGGCCAACGGCTACGACTTGGGCCGTCTTGAAGCGCGTTTCGGGGTCAGTTTCGAGCAGGCCGCGCACCGGCTGACCACCCTGTCACGACCGAGCGCGCGCGGCGTGCCCTTCTTCCTGATGCGGGTCGATCAGGCGGGGAACATCTCCAAGCGTTTCGCCTCGGGCGCCTTCCCCTTCTCGCGCTTCGGCGGGGCCTGCCCGCGCTGGCGGCTGCACAGCGCCTTCCGCACGCCGGGCCGGATCGTCACCCAGATCATCGAGACGCCGGACGGACAGCGCTGGTTCACCCTGGCCCGCACCGTCGAGCGTCAGGGCCGCGACGCCTTCACCGAGGGGCACGACCTCGCCATCGGGCTGGGCTGCGAGCTGAAGCACGCCCGCAAGCTGATCCATGCCCGCGGCCTCGATCTCGCCGCGCCGGAGGTGACGCCCATCGGCCCCGCCTGCCGCCTGTGCCACCGCCACCCCTGCGCCGAACGCGCCGCCCCGCCAGTCGACCGCGCCCCGGCAGTCGATGACTGGTCCAAGTCGGTCAGCCCGTGGCCGTTCGTCCAGGAGGCGGGCTGAGCCTCAGACCAGCTTCACCTTGCCGCCTTCCATCCGGTAAGCGACGCCCGTGCGGTCGAACAGGCGGGCGATCAGGACGGCGGGATCAGGCGCACCCTCATCCAGAAGGGTGTCGATCTCGCGCCGCACATCCGGATCGCCGGTCAGCTGGAGCAAGGCCGCCAGCCATTCCTCGCGGTTGACCTTGCCGTCCTCCCGATTGCGCTCGATCAGGCCCTTCAAGAAGTCGAACCAGTCGCCGCCGGTCGCGCGTCGTTGCGCCGCCTCCGCCGCCAGACCGAAGACGGCGCCACAGGCGTAGTAGGCGCGGTGTTCGCTGCGCTGGTTGGCCGAGGCCACCGGCTTGACCGCCAGCTTGGTGCAGTCATCGACCTCTTCCTGCAAGGCGGTCATGACATCATAGGTCGGGCTCAGCACCGCCTGTGCGCGCATTGCCATCAGGTCGGCGCCGCCCTCGGTGATCCAGGCCTCACGGCTGAACTCGTACCGGATGGTCTGGCCCAGCCAGAAGTGCGCGCTTTCGTGACCGATGAACCAGCGGGCGTGGTCGCGCATCTCCGTCGATTCCGTGACGACGTTGTCGCCCTCGAAGGCCATGATGATCAGGCCCGGCAGGACGCTGCCGCCCATGCTGCGCAGCTGCGGCGTCGGGCCGTTCCAACTGACCATAATGGTGGGCTTGTCGGTCTGCCCCGGTCCCAGCCGTTCGGCATAGTAGGCGGCGATGCGCGGCGAAAAGGTCTTGATCTCGTCCCCCAGCCAGACCGGCAAACCGGGGTCGATAACTGTCGCCAGACGTGGGCTGTCGACCAGATCGGCCCGCCCGAACAGGACATAGACGTTGCTGCGCTCGGAGACCGGAGCGGCCTGACGTTCGCCTTCGAACAGAACAGGCCCGGCGGCGTCGCGCCATGTGATCCGGGAGTTATCGCTCTCGATCTCGACGTCATTCAGATCCATCGGCAGCGCTTCAGCCGCCTCGGGCGAGGCGATGGGGAACAGGGTGAAATGCCCGGCGTACAGGGCCGCAGAACCGTCCGTGAAGATCAGGGCCGGGTCATAGTCGGCGTTGAGATCCTCCGCCTTGGGCGTCATCCGGATGCGAATGTTGCGGGGGACCGGACCTCCATCCGTGGTGCGAAGGATATCGAAATGCCCCCGGCGCTCCAGAACGACACCCGGTGTTTCGACCGCCCACTGACCTTCGCGCCAGGGCTTGCCGCTTTCCCGCGCCAGCGCCGAGCGCAGGAAGACCCAGGTCGGAGAATCCGACGGCAGGGTGAAGTCCGCCGTCCATCGCTCGCCGTCACGGCTGACGGTCACCAGCGGGACCGGCCTTTCAGCCTCAACCTTGACGGACGTGGTGGCGCACCCGGTTAGCAGCGCGGCTGCCGCGCAGGCGGCGAGAACGGCTGAACGCATCTGAAAACTCCCTGTATGTTCGAAGCGTAGCCATGGGGCGCAAGAACCGTCAGCTTACGCTTTCGTCACGCTTGGGACCGTGCCAGGGCGCGGGTCGCGGCGGCCAGTTCTTCCGCCATCACCATCTTCAGGCGCTCGGGCGCGACGATCTCCACCTGCTCGCCCCAGCTGAACAGGTGCCAGGCCAGTTCACGCATGCCCGAGGCGCGAAACTTTACCTCCACACTCCCATCAGCCTGATCCTCGACCGACTGGGTCGGGTGCCAACGCCAGCCCTTCGCTTCAGCAGCTCCTTCGGACGTGATGCGCAGAACCACATCCTCGATGGCGTCCTGATAGATGCCGAACGACTGGCCGGCGAAGACCTGAAGATCGAAGTCGGCGGGCGGAACGGCTACGCCCGGCTCGGCCTTCACCGCGCTCATCCGATCCAGGCGGAAAGTCTTGATGGCTCCGGTCTCGCGCTCGGCGGCGACCAGATAGTTGGCGCGGCCGAACATCAGGCCGCAGGGCGTCATCACCCGCCGCCGCGCCTCGGCGCCCGGACGGCTGTAGATAAAGCCCAGCGGCTGTCCGGCCAGCACCGCCTGCCGAATCTCGGCCAGCACGACTTCGTCGGCCGTGGCGCGGGGACCGGCCTGCACCGCCAGGGTCTCGGCGCGCACCAGCGCTTCGAGGTCCGGCGCCAACCGGTTCAGGGTGGTCGAGCGGACCGCGGACTTCAGCTTGCGCTCCAGGCTTTCCAGCGCCTCGGCCCGCGCCGGTTCGCCGGTCGCGCGTAGCCCCTGCGCCGCCCGGGTCAGCTCGATCAGCTCCTCGGCCGTCGGGGCCTGCTCAAAGGCCGACAGCCCGCCCCGGATGCGCCAGCGTTTGTACGGCGGGTCGGACACCTCCTCCGCCTGCGGGAACAACGCCACCACCGCATCGCGGATGCGCTCGGCGGTCCTGCGGGCGGTCCCCGTCTCGCGCATCATGTCTTCCATGGTCAGGCCTTCCGCGCTGGCCGCCATGCGCCGCGCCAGCTCCAGAACCAGGGCTGCTCTGTCAAATCTCATGCCCGGACCAGAGCATACGACCAAAAATGACGCAACGCTGTTTTAGAACTCCATCCATCGACAGCGACATCGCTTCACGGAGTTCACACATGGCCCGCTTCATTCCCGCCGCCCGCATCGCCGCCAGCCGCTATCTGATCGTTCCCTGCGAGGCCGAAGCCGGCTTGGCCGTCATCTGGGATCGTCTGGAAGAACAGGTGATCGACGTCATCGACGCCCGCCAGTCGGCCCGCTACGCCGAGGAGGACGCGTTGTGGGACGAAGCCCGCCCGCTGTTCGATCCGGCCGGCGACTTCCGGATCGCGGCCTGAGCTCAGGCTGCCTTCGGCTTGGTCCAGCGATCAATCAGGCGTTGGGCCGGCTGTTCCACGAATTTGTGGGCCACTACGGCCAGCGCCACGATCAGGCCGAACAGGCCGATGCCGAACAGATCATTCAGCCAGACCGAGCCGAAGTCGATCCGACGCGCGGGCATCCAGTCCAGCTTGCGTGCGACGATGATGGTCACCACCAGCACGAACATGTGCACCATGTAGATGGCGAACGACCACCGACCGAGGGTGACGATGGGCTTCCTGTCCAGCAGACGGGACAGCGCTCCGTCCTCGCCGGCGAACACCCAGACCGAGGCGACGAACAGCAGGGTCACCAGCACGGTGGCGGGGCCGGTCGCATAGCCGATGAAGGCGCAGACGCCGACCACGGTCGCGACCTCCAGCGCCGTCGCCGCATGCCCCTTGAGCCGCGGGATCGACATCCAGAAGCCTTGCAACAGGCTGCCCAGGAAGAAGCCGTAGACAGCGCGCGGGAAGGCGAAGTCATAGGTGGTGTTCATGTACCGCTTCGCCTGCGTCAGGACGATCACCGCCCCGATCACGGCCAGAACCGCGCCGATCCAGCGCCAGGCCCTGGGGGTCGCCAGCACCAGCAGGGCGAAGACGACATAGCAGCCGACCTCGACGCTCAGGGTCCACGACGGCCCGTTCCAGGTCAGGGACGGATGGATATTGAAGGCCTGAATGAGGAACAGGTTGGAGAAGATCGCCTCCACCGAGCGGTCCCGCGTGAACGGCGTCACACTGTCGAAGTGGAACCACAGACGGCAGAGCTCCAGCCCGATGTAGGCCCCCAGCATCAGCACGTGCAGCGGCCAGACCCGGCCCAGACGACGCACCATGAACCGCCCCCCGTCCGTCGGCGTCTTCAACCGCTGCGCATAGGCGTGGGCGATGACGAAGCCGGACAGGACGAAGAAGTAGTCGACGAAGAGATAGCTGTGCTGGATCAGGCCCCAGTCCCGCCAGTGGCTCGCCACCGGCATGTGGAACATGACCACCAGAATGGCGCACACCCCGCGCAGGGAATCCAGCGCCTCGAAGCGACGGTGAGCGGGATTCGCGGGGGTCGATGTCGGGTTCACGACGGCGTGATAGCGCCGCCCGATGACGCGCGATAGAGCCTTGGTTACAGCGGACCCTCGGGCCGGTGTTTCCGCCGCATCGACGCCACCGAGCGCACCACCAGTTCGCGCAGGACCGCCGGGTCCAGATCGCCCAGCCGGTTCACATACAAACAGCCCACGCTGGCCTTGTGCTTGCCCAGCCGGGTCAGAAGATCGTCAGCACCGTCGAAGTCGCGGAAGACATAGAGGACCAGATTGGCCTTGCGCGGCGAGAAGCCGATGATCGGCCAGTCGCCGGTCGGCCCGCGATAGCAGCCGTAGCCGATGATGGACGGGCCCCACAGCACGGCGGGTTCGCCTGATGCCTGGGTCATCAGGGCGTTGACCGCCTCGGCGTCCACCCGCCGTCGCGGATTCTCCACCGCTGCGATGAAATCAGAAACGGAAGCATCGGTCGGTTTGGTCCTGGGTTCAGCGGGCATCGTCTTCCCTACTCCGCATCCGGTCGTTCCGAAGACTACCGCTCCGGGACCAGCCGCCAAGCGCCGTTTTCAAACAGGATGACCGCCGACCCGCGAAGGCCACCCGCCCCCTCGCCCCAGATCTCGTAGCGCACGCCGGTGGAAAGCGGCCGTGGCGGCGCCGCCGTGACCAGCCCCTGAACCGGCTGGCCATAGGCGAGACGCCGCAGGTTTTCGCACCCGCCGTCCGGGTTGGTCAGCCTCCAGGTCGCCTGTTCATCCGGCACGGCGCGCGCCCAGCTCCCGGGAGCCTCCATCGCCATGTGGAACTGCTGCAAACAGAGGCCGCCACCACGGATCAACCCGTCGTTCCGCCGGATCTCGAGGACCGGGCGCTCGAGCGGACCCGATATCTCGAGATCGAAGGGCGCCGGACTGCAGCCGGACAACAGAAGGAGCGCCGCGAGCGCAAAAAGCCGTTCCATCCGCTCAGCCTGCAGGCCCATCGGGATTGTCCCAAGTGACATTTCCTGACGCCGGTCGTCGCCAGGTCTCATGCGGCTCGGCGTATTTGCGCATGAAAGCCTCATCGCTGATGCCAAGCATCGAAAGGGCGTCACGGAATTTCGGCTCATCCAACTGGCGACGCAGGGTGCGGATGCAGTCCACCGACGGACCCTCGTAAGACGAAACACGGGACGCATTTCGCAACGCGCCCCGGTCGATCCGGCTGACCGCCTTGATCCAGTTGGTCAGGGTCCGGGGTTCTTCCGCGGTCGTCGCGCGGCGAAATTCGAACGAGTCGCCATAGGGGAAATGCACCCGGTAGGTGAGGCTCGCCCGCGTCCCCTTCCCGCGTCCGCTGGCCAACCGGCATCCGACCTCGACCCGCTCGGCCGTCCGGAACGGATACAGCTCCTCCCAGTACCCCTGCCGGTCGAGCCCGGAGGCGACCAGTCGGTCGGGAAAGATCAACACCTCGGAACGCAGCGACAGCCCCGTAACGCCCAGGCTGATGAGGCCCAGCACCAGCCACGGCCACCGCACCAGCCGCCACCACCGCGCCGGTTCCCGGAACAACATCAGCACCCCGAGGATCACGGCGGTCAGACAGCCGGCGAGAAACGCCAGCCCCATCCCGGCCTGTTCTGTCTCCGGCCACCAGAGGACCACCGCGGGCTCACGCGGCCCCATCGCGGAACGCGCCATCTCCCACAATAGCGGAAGGATCATAGGCAGTATGACGGTGGGACCGATAACCAGCAGCACCGCCCGCAGCCGCTTCCCGAGCCGCTCCATGGCGTCCAGCATCGGGGTCGGCCCTCGCGGGGGCTCAGGCGACCAACTCACAGCGCCTTCACGATCCCTTCGACCATCTTCTTGGCGTCGGCGAACAGCATCATGGTGTTGTCGCGGAAGAACAGCTCGTTCTCGACGCCCGCATAGCCCGCCGCCATGCCGCGCTTGATGAACAGGACGGTGCCCGCCTTCTCCACGTCGAGGATCGGCATGCCGTAGATGGCGCTGGTCGGATCGGTCTTGGCCGCCGGGTTGGTGACGTCATTGGCGCCGATGACGAAGGCGACGTCACAGCTGCCGAACTCGCTGTTGATGTCCTCCAGCTCGAACACCTCGTCATAGGGGACATTGGCCTCGGCCAGCAGGACGTTCATGTGACCCGGCATCCGGCCCGCGACGGGGTGGATGGCGTATTTCACATCGACCCCCTCCTCCTTCAGCTTGTCGGCCATCTCGCGCAGGGCGTGCTGGGCCTGTGCCACCGCCATGCCGTAGCCGGGCACGATGATGACCTTCGAGGCGTTCTTCATGATGAAGGCCGCGTCGTCGGCCGAGCCCTGTTTGACCGGGCGGGTCTCGACGTGGCCGCCCGCGCCCGCAGCCGCTGCATCACCACCGAAACCGCCAAGAATTACAGAGAAGAAGCTGCGGTTCATGCCCTTGCACATGATGTAGCTCAGGATTGCACCCGAGCTGCCGACCAATGCGCCGGTGATGATCAGGGCGATGTTCTCCAGCGTGAAGCCCAGCGCCGCCGCAGCCCAGCCCGAGTAGGAATTGAGCATCGAGACGACCACCGGCATGTCCGCCCCGCCGATGGGGATGATCAGGGTCGCGCCCAGGATCAGGGCCAGGACGAACACGCCCCAGAAGGCCCAGGTCGCCGTCCCGCCCGAGCCGATCATGACGCCGATCAGCAGGACCAGAGCCAGAGCCAGAGCAATGTTGATCAGGTGCCGCGCGGGCAGGAGGATCGGCGCGCCCGACATATTGCCGTTCAGCTTGGCGAAGGCGATGACCGAGCCGGTGAAGGTGATGGCGCCGATGGCGACGCCGAGGCTCAGTTCGATGATCGAAAGGGTCTTGATCCCGCCCTCAGCGGTGGCGATGCCGAAGCTGTCAGGGGCATAGACCGCACCCACCGCCACCAGACAGGCGGCCATGCCGACGAGGCTGTGGAAGGCCGCGACCAGCTGGGGCATCTGGGTCATCTGCACCCGCCCCGCGATCACCGCGCCCGCGCCGCCGCCGACCACCACGCCGCCGACGATCAGACCGGCCGTCAACAGGTCCAGCGCGCCCGAGCTCCAGAGCGTCAGCACCGTCACGCCCACGGCCAGCGCCATGCCGATCATGCCGAAGGTGTTGCCCCGACGGCTGGTCTCCGGGCTGGACAGCCCGCGCAGCGACAGGATGAACAGGACGCCCGCGACCAGATAGGCCAGCGCCGCGATGGATGCGTTCACGCCATTCCCCCCTTGTTATGTTTCATCGGCCCCTTGGCCGGGCAGGCGGTGCGCGTCAGCCGCCACAGGGCCGCGCACACGAACAGGGGCGCCAGCAGGGCCAGCGCCCAGTCGACCACGCTCATCGGCTTTCCCTGTCCCAGAAAGCGCAACAGGATCGACGAGAAGACCAGCACGGTCCCGCAATCCATCTGCCGCAGGCGACGGATCGGATGCTTTTCGATGAACGACCACGCCCACAGGGCCACGCCGATCACCAGACCGACGATCGAGATCCAGAAGACGATGCCGGCGCCGAGGGAATTCACGACGCGGCGGGCCCCGGCTTCGGCTTTTCCTTCTTGCGGTACATGGCCAGCATACGTCGCGTGACCATGAAGCCGCCGAAGATGTTGACGCTGGCGAGCGTAACAGCCGCCACGCCCGCCCCCTTGGCGATCCAGCCGTCTCCGCCCGAGGCTGTCGCGGCGGCGGCGATCAGGCCGCCGACGACGATGACGCTGGAAATGGCGTTGGTCACGGCCATCAGCGGCGTGTGCAGGGCCGGTGTCACACTCCAGACGACGTAATAGCCGACGAAGATCGCCAGCACGAAAATGGCCAGCCGGAAGATGGTGGGATCGACGTGTTCCATCAGCCCTTCACTCCTTCATGCACCACGGCGCCGCCGTTGGTGACCACGGACGCCTTGAGGATTTCATCCTCCAGATCGACCGCCAGCGCGCCGTCCTTCACGAACAGCCCGACGAAGGCGACGAGGTTACGGGCGTAGAGGGCGCTGGCGTCCGCGGCGATCCGGCCCGGCAGGTTGGACCAGCCGACGATCTGGACGCCGTTCGGGGTGGTGACCACCTCGCCCGGCTTCGCGCCCTCGACGTTGCCGCCGTTATCGATGGCCAGATCAACCAGCACCGAGCCGGGCTTCATCGAGGCCACATGCGCCGCTGTGACCAGACGCGGGGCCGGACGGCCGGGGATCAGTGCCGTGGTGATGACGATGTCCTGCTTGACGATGTGCGAGGCCGTCAGCTCGGCCTGCTTGGCCTGATACTCGGCCGACATCGGCTTGGCGTAGCCGGCGGCGGTTTCGGCGGCCTTGAACTCCTCGTCCTCGACGGCGACGAACTTGGCGCCGAGCGACTCGACCTGCTCCTTGGAGGCCGGGCGCACGTCGGTGGCGGTCACCACCGCGCCCAGACGCCTGGCGGTGGCGATGGCCTGCAGCCCCGCGACGCCCGCGCCCATGACGAAGACCTTGGCCGCCGCGACCGTGCCCGCCGCCGTCATCATCATCGGGAAACCCTTGCCATAGGCGTAGGCGGCCTCGATCACGGCGCGATAGCCGGCGAGGTTCGCCTGCGACGACAGCACATCCATCACCTGCGCCCGGGTGATGCGCGGCACGAACTCCATGGCGAAAGCGGTCGTCCCGGCCCCGGCCAGCGCCTGCACGGTATCCTTCTCGCGATAGGCGTCGAGCATGGCCGCGACGATCGCGCCGGGCTTCAGGGCGCTGATTTCCTGCGCGGTGGGACCACGCACCTTCAGCAGGATGTCCGCCCCGGTCAGAACCGCCTTGGTGTCCTTGGCCACCGTCGCCCCGGCGGCCTCATAGTCAGCGTCGGGAATGGATGAGCCCGCGCCCGTCCCCGCCTCGACCGTCACGGTCGCGCCCAGCGCGATGAGTTTCTTCACGGTCTCGGGAGTGACGGCGCAGCGCGTCTCGCCTTCACGGCGCTCGCGGGTCACGGCGATGGCGACGGCCAAGCGAATCCCTCCCTCTGTTCTCTCGTTGAGCGACGTTAGGCCGTTCTTCGGCGGCGCGTCAAAACCGCGCCCTCATGGACAGGCGGCCCGCGCTCGACCATAGACGCCGCGTGTCCACCGCCCCCGCCCAAAGTATGCGTCGCAATGATCTGGACTGGATCCGGGTCGCGGCCTTCGGCCTGCTGATCCTGTATCATGTGGCCCTGGTCTATGCGCCATACGACTGGCACATCCACAGCGCCCACACATTTGGCTGGCTGCATGAAGCGCTGCTGCTGACCAATCCCTGGCGGCTGACCCTGCTGTTCCTCGTCTCGGGCGCGGCCCTGCGCTTCATGACCGGCCGCCGCTCTCCGGCCCAGACCCTGCGCGCCCGAGCGGAGCGACTGATTCCCCCGCTGATCTTCGGCGCACTGGTGCTGGTGCCGATCCAGTCCTTTGTGGAGGCCATCGACAAGGGCGGCTTCACCGGCAATTTCGCCGACTGGCTGTGGCATGAGTTCAGCCCGTCAGGCCTCGCCAACGGGGTGCCGGTCAATCACCTGTGGTTCATCGTCTACATCGCGGTCTACAGCCTGATCACCATCGGCCTGATGACCCGCCCGACCCTGATGGCGAGGACCGAGTCCTGGCTGGCGCGGAACATGACCGGGTGGCGGCTGGTCGTGATACCTCTGGCCTATCTGGTTGTGATCCGGATCGTGCTGTTCCCGACCTTCGGCATCACCAACAAGCTGACGTGGGATTTCTACAACCACTTCCTGTCGCTGGGGGCCTTCCTGTTCGGCTTCCTGATCGTGCGGCAGGATGCGTTCTGGGCCGAGCTTGAACGCAAACGGCGCCTGTTCGCCGTGATCGCCCTGATCGCCCTGCCGATCATGATGCTGCAGGCGTGGCACCCGGGCGGCGCGACGTGGTTCGGCATTCCGCGCGCGCTCGTCTTCGCCATCGACCAGTGGGCGATGATCGCCGCCCTCCTGGGCTACGCCAGCCGCTATCTGCGTAACACCAAAGGGCCGGCGCTGCCCTACCTCGTGGATGCGACCTTCCCCCTCTATCTGGCGCACCAGACCGTGCTGGTCGTGGCGATGTGGTTCATCCGCCCCGCCGACCTGCCGGCCCCGATCGAGGCGGCCTGTCTGGTCGGCGTCACCTTCGGCGTCAGCCTGCTGATCTACGAGATCGTGCGCCGTATCCCGTTGATCCGCCCGATCTGGGGGCTGAAGCCCTTTCCGGTCCCGGAGGGTCGCGCGAAATACCACCGCCGCCGTCGCCTGCTGTGGATCGGCATGGCGGCGCCGGTGCTGGCGCTGGCCGCCGTGCTGATCGGGGTCGCGACCTGGCCGGGCTTCAATCACGCGACCCAGTACCTCAGCGAACTGGGCGGCGCCTCGGCCCCGCTGCCGCTGATCTTCAACGGCGGGGTCTTCATCGCCGGAGGTATGTGCATCGCGGCCGGCGTGGGCTTCGGCCTGGCGATCCACGCCCTGACCGGCGGCCGCGTCGTGGCGGCCCTGACCGCCGTGGTCTTCATTCTGGCGGGGATCGGCCTGTCGGCCTCCAGCCTCTATCCGTGGCCCGACCCACGGCACATGGCGATCAACCTCGGCCTGGGCATCCAGCTTGCGCCCCTGCTGCTGCTGTGGGGTCTGTGGAAGCACATGGACCTGCGCCGCCTGAAGATTTTCCTGCTGGTCGTCTTCGTCGCCATGGCGGTTCTGACGGTGCTGACCAAGCATCTGGTCTTGCCCGGCACGGTCAATGACGCCAATGTCGGCTGGTGGGAGCGCGCCTACGCGATCATCCTCGTCGGATGGGTGGGAGTCGCCGCCTGGGTGCTGGATCGCCGACTCAAGGCGCATGCCGGGGCTGCCACGGAGGCCAAGTGAGCCTTCAGGCCCTGACGGTCACGCTCCGCAAACCCCCGCACCGTCTGCCTGCTCACATTTTTCTTCGACTCTTCACCATTGCGTGATTGAAAATCGCGCGGAAGTGATCGACATTGTGAGCCGTGTTGCAATGCAACAAGTCCCCTCCGGCGTCCGGCCGGCAGTTGGAACAGAGGCCTGGAACAACGCATGACCCATCAAGCGATCCGGATCGACGCCGCCAACGCCCCTGAAGGCCTTGACGAGCGTCCGGCCTGGACCTGGCTGCCCGAGGAAGCCCCTCTGGCCATGCCGCGTCAGTCCCTGAACAGCTGGGACGCCACCCCTGACGTCCCCACGCCCGTGACCTCGCCCGTCAACGTCGGCGGCCGTCGCCTGCTGCTCACCGCCCTGACCGCTTTTGTTACAGCCCTGGCCCTGATCGCGCCGGTGGCCCTGTTCGCGCGCCATGGCTTCGACGCGCTGGAACTGGTGTCGCTGAGCGTCTTCGCGATTCTCATCACCGCCATCGGTTGCTGGTTCTCCAGCGCCGCCATCGGTTTCTGGGTGCTGCTGACCGGCCGCGAACAGGACGACCTGAGCTTCGCCCCGCATCCGCCCGAGCCGACCCAGCGCACCGCCCTGCTGATGCCGCTGTATAACGAGGACGCCCGCGCGGCCTTCGCGCGTCTGGCCGTGATCGACAACTCACTCGCCCGCCTCGGCGTCTCGGACGCCTTCGACATCTTCGTGCTGAGCGACTCGACCAAGGCCGAGGCCGCCGATCAGGAACGTCAGGCCTATCTGGGCTTCCGCGCCCACGCCCACAGCCGCGTCTTCTATCGTCGCCGTGAGAAGAATATCGAGCGCAAGTGCGGCAACCTGGCCGAATGGACCCACCGCTTCGGCGCCGCCTATCCGTTCATGCTGGTGCTGGACGCCGACTCGACCATGGCCGGTGAAACCATCATGCGCATGGTCGACGCCATGGAGCGCAATCCGGGCATCGGCCTGCTGCAGACCACGCCGACCATCATCAAGGGCCAGACCCTGTTCGCTCGCGTGTCGCAGTTCAGCGTGCGCCTGTACGGTCGCGTCGCCGCCGCCGGTCTGGCCTGGTGGGCCGGTTCGGAAGGCAGCTACTGGGGCCACAACGCCATCCTGCGCACCGAGGCTTTCGCCTCGACCGCCCACCTGCCGATCCTGCCGGGTCGCGAGCCGTTCGGCGGCGCCATCCTGAGCCACGACACCGTCGAGGCCGCCCTGCTGCGCCGCGCCGGCTGGGCCGTGCACGTCACCGCCGCCCTGGACGGCAGCTGTGAAGAAACCCCGGCCACCATGCTGGACTTCATCCAGCGCGACCACCGCTGGTGCCAGGGCAACATGCAGCACCTGGGTCTGCTGAAGACCCGCAGCATGACCGTCATGAACCGCGTTCAGATGGCCATGGGCTTCATGGCCTACTTCTCCTCTCCCCTGTGGCTGGCGTCGCTGGTCGCCGGCATGGTGATCCAGCTGCAGTACCCGACCGACTGGTCGTCGTTCGCCTACCTGCTGAATCCCGAGTTCTCGCCCTTCATGCTGGCCACCCTGCTGTCGGGCGTGCTGCTGATCGGACCCAAGGTCATGGGCGGCCTGCTGGTTCTCAGCCGTCCGCGCGAGCGCCGCGCCTTCGGCGGCGGCAAACGCATCGCCAAGGGCATGGCCATGGAAATCTTCCTGTCGGCCCTGATCGCTCCGATCATGATGGTCGCCAACACCAAGGCCATCATCCAGATCGCCTCCGGCCACGACGCCGGCTGGAAGGCCCAGGACCGCGACGCCGACGGCGTCAGCTGGCGCGACGCCTTCCGCGCCATGCGCTGGCAGATGGCCACGGGCCTGCTGTTCTGCGTCGGTCTGTGCTTCCGCCCGGATCTCGTCACCTGGTTCACCCCGGTGGTCCTGCCTCTGCTGTTCTCGGCTCCGCTGGTGGTCCTGACCTCGCGTCGCCGTCTGGGCGACGCCGCCGCCAAGGCCGGCTATCTGGCTGTCCCGGACGAGGCGGGCGTCAGCGTCAGCACCATCCCCAGCGCCCCGCAGGCTTCCGCCCTGCGCGCCGTCGCCGGGGTCTGACCGGAGGCCTGCACGCCGCGGCCACGCCTTCCCAACGCCCCTCGTCTCTCCGGCGCAGGGGCGTTGTCGTATCCGGCCTCCACAACGCCCCCGGCCCGGAATCGCGGGCATGAAAAAGCCGGGCTGCGCGAACAGCCCGGCTCTTCAATCACCCGGATCAGACCGCCGCGGCCGAAGCGCGGCCCGGTCGTCAGTGCTTCTTCGGCGAACGCAGGAAGAAGATGCCCACGGCCAGCAGGACGATCGCCGCGCCGGCGCCGACCAGCAGGCTGCCGTCGTACATGAAGCCGATCGTCAGGAAGGTCAGCAGGACGGCAATGCCGAGCGAGCCATACTTCGACAGGACCATGAACAGGTCGTAGGTCGACTTCTGCTCCTGGATTTCCATGCTGCCGCGAACGTAGTCGTCGTGTGCGTGAGGATCAGCCATAGGTCGGGTCCGGATTCGGAAAGGAAGAGTTCGCCGCCCTTATAGCGTTGCGGCGCTCAGGCTCAAGCGGGCGGCGCGATTTCGCCTTGGTCGAGCGCCGCCAGAACGTCGCGGGTGAAGGCGATGGGATCGAACCGCTTTCCGGTCGGGTCCTCGCCCCGGCGAACGATGACGATGTTCCGGCTGGGCACGATGATGACATACTGGCCCCGGTTGCCGTTGGCCGAGATGGTGTCCGGCGGAATGCCCTCCGACCGGTTCATCAGCCAGAAGGTCGCGCCATAGCCCTGCAGGCCGTCCGGCTGCGGCCCGGAGGGCGTAGAGACATACTCCAGCCAGTTCTCCGGCAGGATGCGCTCGCCCTCCCAGACGCCGTTATTGGCGTACAGCTGACCGAAACGGGCGAGGTCGCGGGCTGTGCTCCAGACCTGGCTGGAGAGAACATAGTTCCCGCGCCAATCGGTCTCGGCGACCGTGTCAGTCATCCCCAGACGTTCGAACAGTTCCAGCGGCGGATGAGCCCGGAACGTTGGCTTGATCGCCATCACCGCCAGCAAAATATCGTTGTTGGCATAGCGGAACCGCGTCCCCGGCGGGGCGATCAGTGGCCAGCCCGTCACCTGCTCGTCTACCCCGACCCCGCCAAAATAGATGGCGTCCGTGCGGTTCCCCGCCGTGTCGCTGGTCAGGCCCGAGGCCATTCGCAGCAATTGGTCGAGCGTAATCGTGGCGCGCGGATCACCATCCCCGTAATCCCGGGGGTCCATATCCGCTGGAGAGAGCCAGTCGGCGATGTCGGCGCGGGCGTATACGTTGACCTCGCCGCGTTGCACCGCCGCTCCAACGATCGTTCCGGCCAGACTCTTCGCCACTGACCAAGTCCGTTGGGGCGTGTCCACGCCAAAGCCTTCGGCATACCGTTCCGCAACGATCCGGCCGTTCTGAAGAACAATCACCGCCGTGGTGTTGGCGCCTTCTCCGAACTCACCGTCGAAGGCGCCACTGACAGCGTCATCCAAACCCACCGCATTTCCGCTGGGATCGGCCAGTTCCAACGGGAGGCCCGACGTCCGAAAACCCTCGTGATCGATATGCCAGCGCGGCCCCTTCGACCCCACAGGCAGAATGCGACACCCGGAAAGACGCATATAGGCCGCAAACCGTGGAGGCATCGCGTCATCCCACACGACGGAGACCCCGTCCTCGGTGATCTCGACCGGCATCTCGCGCACCAGCGCGTCCAGCTCCGGATAGATCCCGACGAGCTCGTTGGCCTCGACGCTCTCCAACGTCCGCGTCGTACCCGCCGCCTCGGCATTCTTCAGGGCGCTGCACACCGTCAACGCCTTGTACCCCGCCGCCATGGCGCGGGTGGCCGGGGACGTCGCGGGCGCCGGGGTCTGGGCGGCGGCGGGCAGGGCGAGGGCGGCGGCCGCCGCGAAGATCAGGAAGCGCATGGCCGGGACGGTCGCCCGCCCCCGCCCGACCGTCAACTCAGACCAGCGCCTCGAACTGGTCGATCAGCCGCTCCAGCCGCTTGGTCCCGATGGCCCAGAAGGCCGGATCGCGCGGGTTGAGGCCGAACGGGGCCAGCGCCTCGACATAGCCCTTGGACCCGCCGCCCGCGAGAAGCTCACGGTACAGGGGCGTGAAGGCCTGCGGGTCCTTCGCCCGCGTCTCCATCAACGCCGCCACCAGCAGGTCGCCGAAGGCGTAGGCATAGACGTAGAACGGCGAGTGGACGAAGTGGCTGACATAGCTCCACCAGTGCTCGTACCCCGGGTTCAGCGTCACCGCCGGGCCCAGACTGGCGCCCATCTCCTCCAGCCAGATCTCGCCGATCCGCTCGACCGGGACTTCGCCCTTCGCCCGCTCGTCGTGGAAGCGGGTCTCGAAGCGGTGGAAGGCGATCTGGCGCACCACGGTGTTCAACCCGTCCTCGATCCGCCCGGCCAACAGGCCGCGCTTCTCCGCCTCAGGAGCCGTCTTCAGCAAGCGGTCGAAGGTCAGGCCCTCGGTGAAAATCGAGGCGGTCTCGGCCAGCGTCAGGGGCGTATCGGCCAGCAGGCTGCCCTGCCCCGCCGCCAGCGTCTGGTGCACGCCATGACCCAGCTCATGCGCCAGCGTCAGCACGTCCCGCCGCTCGCCCATCCAGTTCAGAAACACATAGGGGTGCCGGTCCGAGGTCACCGGATGGGCGTAGGCGCCCGACTGCTTGCCCGGACGCGCCTTGCCGTCGATCCACGGCCTGTCGAAGAAGCCCTGCGCCCGACCGGCGAAATCGCCGCCCAGATCACCAAAGCTGTCCAGCACCAGCGCCTTGCCCGCCGACCAGTCGTATCCACGCGGCGCCGTGGTCTCCAGCGGGGCGTTACGATCCCACTGGTCCAGCTTCGCCTTGCCCAGCACCTTCGCCTTCAGGGCGTAGTAGCGATGCGACAGCACCGGATAGGCGGCGGTCACGGCCTCGCCCATCGCGTCGACGGATTCGCCATGCACCTCGTTGGAAAGATGGCGGCCGTCCGCGGGGCGTTTGAAGCCGCGCCATTTGTCTTCCAGCGCCTTGTCGGCGGCCACGGTGTTCAGCACCAGCGCCATGGTCGAGGCGCGAGCGGCCAGCGCCTCATCCAGCCCCTGCGCGGCGGCCTTGCGCCTCGCTTCCTTCGGGTCAGACAGCCGGTTCAGCGCTTCGGCGAGAGTCAGATCATCCTTGCCCGCCTTAACCTTCATGGCCGCCAACGTCTCATCGAACAGGCGCGGCCACTGGGCGCTGATCGGCCCACGCTCGGCCAGGAAGGTCTCCAGTTCCTGCGACAGCTCGTGCGGCTTCATCGCCCGCGTGCGGCGCAGCCAAGGGGTCCAGCGGGCGGCGGCCGGATGGGCCTTCAGCGCGGCCTCCACCGCATCCTCGTCCAGTTGGTTGATCTCCAGCGTGACCCAGACGGTCGGGGTGGCGATGGCCGTCAGCTTCTCGCGCACCGTGGCTTCGAAGCCCTGCGCGCCCGCGTCGTTGCGGTTGGTCGAGGCGGCCAGGAAGGCATAGGCCCCCAGCGCGCCCAGAATATCCGACGCCTGCTCATACAGGGTGATGACCCGGTCCAGCCGCTGTCCCAGCAGCGCCGGATCGGTCTGCGCCGCCGCCAACTGCCCTTGCAGTCTGTTCAACTCGGCGACCAGCGCCCGCGCGCGCTCCAGATCGGTTTCTATGCGGGCGTCCTCGCGAGAGGCGTACAGGTCGGACAAATCCCAGACGGGGGCGTCCAGCGAATCGACGGGGGTCTTGAAGGGGGCGTTCATGCCTTCCGTTGTGGGGACGCGAACGCTCCGGCGCAACAGTCGGGCCGTCGCGCGACGAACGACCGCGAGGCGCCCTACTTGCTGCGCGACGGAGCCGGCGACGGGACCGCATCGTCCGTCAAGCCTGCGCCCGCCCGCATGTCGCGGCGCAGCGCCTGCAATTCAGCGGGGGTGCACCCGTAGTGCTGGCACATTCGGGTCGCCATTTTCTCGAGCATCTGGGGCAAGACAGCCATCACCGCGCGGTTCGCTTCCGGCATCACCGCCATGCTCTTGCGCGCGATCTCCCGGCCCATGGGCGTGTCGAAGAAGCCGACCATGGCTTCGAGCTCCGGCTCGGTGAAAACCGTCGCGAAAACCGGAACCATCTCATTGATCATCGCCGGGACCATGTCGGCCGTAAGCTCGGCCGTCAGACTGACGATGAAGCGACGATCAGCGTCGGGCAGGCCCTGCATACTCTGGTCGTTGGCCATCTCCTCGCCCAGCATCTCGTGGATCACGCCTTCGAACTGGTCGGTCAGCATCAGTTCGAGGTAGCGACGGCTCAACTCCAGTTGACGCGGGGACACCGCCCGCTCCGCCGTAGGCGGGCGAACCTGAATCAGGCGCTCGCCCTGCTGGGCCAACGCCGGCGTGGCGATCAGGCAGGTCGCGGCCAGCAGGCCTGCGGCGCCAGCGGAAATGAAACGCATGATGGTGTCCCCCGGTTCGCGCCATTGTTTCGCGAAGCCCCCGCTGGACGCAATCGTCTATTTGCGAAATTTTCGAATGATATCCGCCAGATCGACTTCGGAGACACAGGCCGCGGCCTGCTCCGTCGACATCCACACGCGTTCCCGCTGTCCCTGTTCCTGCCAGGTGTCGTGAACCGTCGTGACCTCCAGCGCATAGACCGAGACCACGCACCAGCGTGGCGCCCGGCGCTTCAGCATTTTCAGGTAGCGGAAGGTGCCCAGCGGCTCATGGCCCAGCGCGCCCTCAACCCCGGCCTCCTCCAGAGCCTCGACGGCGGCGGCTTCGGCGTCGGTCAGGCCCGGCATGCGGCCGCCCTTGGGCGTGACCCAGCGCCGGGTCTCGCGCGATGTGACCAGCAGAATCTCGATCCCGTCAGCCCCTCGCCGCCACGGCAGGGCCGCCACCTGACGACGCTCGGCGCGTTCAGTGCGGATCACATCGCTGGCCATCAGGTTGGAAACCCGCCGAACAAACACCTATCCCGGCTCGTCGGCCAAGAAGCCCCCTAGTCCCCCGGAGGGCTGATCACGTCAATCCGTCAGCCTGCGGATAATTTGTCATACGTCAGCGGCGGGATTTGGCCGCCGCATCGCCCATGGCCTCGCAGTCGAACCGAAGACAGAATTTCTCGCCCATCGCGGTCGCGCTGGTCAGGAGATGAGGCATCATCGCCTGCTGCAGGGCCATCCCCGCTTCCAGGTTCTTGCGAGCGATCGAGCGTCCCATGGGCGTCTCGTAGAAGGCCACCACCGCCTCCAGTTCAGCCGCTGTGAAGGTGTCCGCCACCTCGGCCCGGACCTCGGTGATGGCCATGGTCAGGGCCTCATCGAAGATTGCTGTGAACTGGTCCGCCAGCCAGGTCCGCTGATCATCCGGCAGGTCCATTTCGCCGTAGCCTGCCTCGATATACTCGCGCAGCAACTTGGTGGAGTCCGCGCCCTGCGTCAGATGCAGGTAACGCCCCGCCAGATCCAGCTGATGTTGGCGCGCGGCGTCAGGCGCATCCTGCGCCAGCACCGGTCCCGCGCACAGCGACAGAACCGTGATCAGAAGAGCCAGAAACCGCATGACGTATCCCCCGGAAAATCGACCAATGTTCACCCGGAGGTTCGGTGACCGCAAATGGAATCGTTCTTCACAGGGCGTTTTCGGCCATTTGTGGCCATTTCACAGGGTCCGCGCGTCGTAGGCCCTGCGCGCTGCGTCCACATCCGACATGCGGGTCTCCGCCCAATCGATCATCGGCGACAGAGCCGTGACCAGTGTACGCCCCAATGGCGTGATCTCATAAGTCACGCTGACCGGAACAGTCGGCTCGACATGGCGGGTCGCCAGCCCGTCCCGCTCCATCTGGCGCAAGGTCTGGCTAAGCATCTTCTGCGACACCCCGCCGATCCTTCGCTTCAGCGCATTGAACCGCATCGGCTCCTCGTCGAGCGTCGTCAGCAACAGGGTCGTCCACTTGTCCGCGATCCGGTCCAGCAACTGCCGGGTCGGACATTCAGCGGCATGGACATCGCCCCGCTCAAACGCCGGGGCGGTTTCGCCTGGGTGACCAGATGAGATTTCAGTGCCTTCTTGCATAGCTGATCTCCATATCGCACTTGGTCTCCATTGGAAACCACCAAGGAACCTCCCCAATGAAGATCGTCGTCCTGGGCGCCAGTGGCCGCGCCGGCTCGGAAATCACCAGGGAGGCCGCCGCGCGCGGCCACACCGTCACGGCCATCGCCCGCAAGCCCGAGGCCATCCCGACTGCCGACGGCGTCACCGCTGTCGCCGGGGATGCGTCGGCCGCCGCTGCCCTCGCGCCCCTGCTCAAGGGCGCGGACGCCGTCATCAGCGCCCTGCATTTCGACGTCCCGGCCGAGACCCTGCTCGCTGCGCTGCGTGAGGCAGGCGTGCCCCGCCTGCTGGTCACCGGCGGCGCCGCCAGCCTTGAAGTCGCCCCCGGCGTCCGCGTCATCGATACGCCGGAGTTCCCCGAAGAATGGAAGGTCTTCGCCCAGGGCGGCATCACCTTCCTGGATCATCTGCGGGGCGTCAGCGACGTGGACTGGACCTTCTTCTCCCCGGCCGCCCTCATCGAGGAGACCCCGCGCCTGGGCCACTACCGCACCGACACCGACACCCTCGTGGTCGATGAGAAGGGCGAAAGCCGCATCAGCTTCGCCGACTACGCCATCGCCATGATCGACGAGCTGGAGCAGCCGAAGCACAGCCGCGCCCGTTTCACCGCCGCCTACTGAGGTTCCGGCAGGGCGAGTTTATCGCCCCCTTCCGACGGAAGGCTCAAACAACGCAAAGCCCCGGAAGAGCGATCTTCCGGGGCTTTCACGCGTTTGCGCGACAGAAGGGTCTCAGCCGCCCGCCGGGTAACCCTGCATCATCGCGGCCTTCACCGCGCGTCTCTGATCCGCGCTGCACTCCAGCCGGTCGCACAATCGGTCGGCCATCTCGCCCATGACGCCGGGGATGACCGCTTGCGCCACCTCAGCCATGCGCGGCGCCGCGGCGGCGCTCTTGCGGACCAGCGACTGACCGACGTCGCTTTCGTAGAAGGCCACCAGCGCCCGCAGCTCCTCAACCGTGAAGATGTCGGCATAGATCGGCGCCATGGCGTCGAACATGCGAGGCATCATGACCTCGATCATTTCGCCGGTGACCTCCCGGATGATCTGATTTTGCTCGGCCGGAATGTTCGGATTCTCCGGCATCAGGGTGGTCATCATCTGGCGCATCGAGGCCGCCAGCTGGTCTCCCTGGATCAGCACGATGAACCTGTTCGCCAGCGCCAGACGCTCGGCCGCCTCTCCCTGCGTCGCCGTCTGGGGCGCAGGTTGGGCCGCGATCTGCGCGTGAACAGCCGCAGGCGCGGCCATGAGCGTCAGGGCCAGCATCAGGCCCGCGAACAATCTGAACATATCGTCCCCCGAAAAGAGCCGGACCATCACCGCAAGCGTCGGTCCGGACAAGCAAAAACGGCGGGGATCGCTCCCCGCCGTTCCTGTGTCTTTCGACTGTAGCGACCTATCAGGCGCCCAGCGAAGCCGGATCCACCTTGAAGCCCGGACCCATCGTCGACGACAGGCTGATCTTCTTGATGTAGGTGCCCTTGGCGCCCGACGGCTTGGCGCGGTTCAGCGCGTCCACGTAAGCCTTCACGTTGGCTTCCAGGGCGTCCTGGGTGAACGAGGCCTTGCCGATGCCGCCGTGAGCGATACCGGCCTTCTCGACGCGGAACTCAACCGCACCGCCCTTGGCGTCCTTGACGGCTTGGGCGACGTTCGGGGTCACGGTGCCGACCTTCGGGTTCGGCATCAGGCCGCGCGGGCCCAGCACCTTACCCAGACGGCCGACGAGGGCCATCATGTCCGGCGACGCGATCACGCGGTCGAAGTCCATCAGGCCGCCGTTGATCTGCTCGTACAGATCCTCGGCGCCGACGTATTCAGCGCCGGCGGCGCGGGCTTCATCCGCCTTGGCGTCCTTGGCGAAAACGGCGACGCGAACGTCACGGCCGGTGCCCGACGGCAGGTTGACGACGCCACGGACCTGTTGGTCGGCGTGACGCGGGTCGACGCCCAGGTTGACGGCGATCTCGATCGACTCGTCGAACTTGGCCTTGGCGTTGTCCTTGACCAGCTTGATCGCCTCCGAGAACGAGATCAGTTCTTCGGTGACGCCGACGCGGGCTTTTTGAGCCTTGGTTTGCTTGGCCATGTGCTTAGCCCTCCACGACTTCGAGGCCCATCGCGCGGGCCGAGCCTTCGATGATCTTCGCCGCGGCGTCGAGATCGTTGGCGTTAAGATCCTTCATCTTCTTCTCGGCGATCTCGCGCAGTTGCGACTGCTTGATCTTGCCGGCGACTTCACGACCGACCAGCTTGGAACCCGACTTCAGGCCGGTGGCCTGCTTCAGGTACCAGGTCGCCGGCGGCGTCTTGGTGATGAAGGTGAACGACTTGTCCTGGTAGACGGTGATGACGGTCGGAAGCGGGGTGCCCTTGGCTTCCTTCTCGGTCCGCGCGTTGAACTCCTTGCAGAAGCCCATGATGTTCACGCCGCGTTGACCCAGAGCCGGGCCGATCGGGGGCGAAGGCGTGGCCGAACCGGCCGGCACTTGCAGCTTGATATAGCCGAGAATCTTCTTGGCCATTGGTCTCTCCTATTCGGTAGCCCGGAACTGAATCCGGACCGGTGAGCCGTGGTGCGGCATGGCTGCCTTCCACGGATTTACGCGATTGCTCGCGCCGCCCTGTTCAGAGCGAGGCGCGCGTATAGCGGACGGGGGGCTGAATTGCAAACGGCGACCCCCGACCTTTCGGTGGGGGCCGCCGCCGCGAAATCCATGGTGAGACCGTGGCTTACGCCGCGACCTTCTCCACCTGATTGTACTCCAGATCCACCGGGGTCGGGCGGCCGAAGATCGACACGGCCACGCGCAGACGGGCGTGTTCCTCGTCGACGCTCTCGACCTGGCCGTCGAAGCTGGCGAACGGGCCGTCGATGACCTTGACCGTCTCGCCGATGTCGAAGCGGATGGTGGGCTTCGGACGCTCGACGCCCTCTTCCACCTGACCGACGATCTGCTGGACCTCACGCTCCGAGACCGGCAGCGGCTTGGTGCCGCCCGCGGCGCCCAGGAAGCCGGTGACCTTCGGGGTGTTCTTGACCAGGTGGTAGGCGTTGTCGGTCATCTCCATCTTCACCAAGACATAGCCCGGGAAGAATTTGCGCTCCGAGTTCACCTTGCGGCCGCGGCGCACTTCCACGACCTCTTCGGTCGGGACCAGGATTTCCGAGAAATTATCCTCGAGGCCCTGCTGCTTGGCCTGCTCGCGCAGTTGCTCGGCCACCTTCTTCTCGAAATTCGAGTAGGCATTGACGATGTACCACTTGTGGCGCGGATTGGCGGGCTTGGCGACGTCGGTCATTGGGTCAGTCTCTCTTACTGGCCGATCGCGAGGACGACCTGCGACAGGCGCGTCAGGCCGAAGTCCACAACGGCGAAGAAGACGGTGGCGATCGCCACCATGATGAAGACCATCACCGAGGTGATCCACGTCTCCTTACGGCTCGGCCAGACGATCTTGCGGCCTTCGGCGCGGACCTGGCTGATGAACTGCGGGATCGACGTGCGCTTCTTCGGGGCCGGGGCGTCAGCCGAGACGGCGCTGCCGGCGATGGCCGGTTGAGCGGTCTGGGGGCGGCGTCCCGAAGGAGTCTTGGCCTTGGCCATGCGGCGTCTCTTCAAACAATCAAACCTGTCGGAACCAGATGGGAACTCCCATCCGGTTCCGACAGGGGGAAAATGGCAGGAGTTGGGGGACTCGAACCCACGACCCCCGGTTTTGGAGACCGGTGCTCTACCAGCTGAGCTAAACTCCTGGAGCAGAAAGTCAAAGACGTCGGGGTGTCCCGACCGCGTTCGCTTTCGCCAGAGGCGGGGCTATGCCCCACCCCGCCGCCGTTTTCAAGCGCAGTTACCGCTGAATAGGCATATCGACGCAAGAAGACTGCGGATCAGTCCTCCTGATGGGCCGCGACGGCTTCCGCCTCATCAGACTTGCCGACCACTTCACGGAACAGAAGCTTGTCGATCCGGCGGTCGTCCATGTCGATGACCTCGACCTCGAAACGCCCCAGTTGCAGCACTTCGCCCTCGTCGGGGACGCGCGACAGCTGGTGCAGCACCAGACCGGCGACAGTGTGGAAACCTTCGGCCTCGCCGAAATCCTCGCCCAGTTCGTCGGAAAGCTCCTCAAGGTCGGTCTGGCCGTCCACCATCCAGGTGCCGTCCTCGCGCTGACGGATATAGGCCTCGGCCTCGTCGTGACCCTCGTCGAAATCGCCCGCGATCATTTCCAGCAGGTCGGTGGCGGTCACCACGCCCTCGAACGCACCGAATTCGTCCACAAGGAAGGCCATGTGAACCTTGGAAGACTTCAGAATCTCCAGCGCCTTCAGCACGGACGTCGACTGCGGGATGAAGGCCGGGGTCTGGACCAGCGATTCGACATCGAACTTGCCGTGGGTCAGCAGGCTGTCCAGCAGGTCCTTCTTGTGCACCACGCCCAGCGGGTTATCGACGTCGTTCTCACGCGCGACCACGATCCGCGAATAGGGACAGGTGCGGATTTCCTCGCGCAGCTGCTTTTCGGTGTCATCCAGCGCGATCCAGAAAACCTCGTGACGCGGGGTCATGGCCACCCGGATGGGGCGGTCGCCGAGCGTCAGGATCTCCTCGATCATCTCCTGCTCTTCCGGCTCGATCAGACCAGCCGAGGTGCCCTCGGCGATCATGGTCTCCACCTCTTCCTGGGTAACGTCCGAACCGTCGCGATCCTTGACGCCCAGCACTTTCAGGATGCCCGAGGTCGAGGCCGTCAGCAGCAGGACGAACGGCTTGAGCACCAGGGCCAGGGTCGAAATCGGCCCGGCCATCTTGGCGGCCACGGCCTCCGGGAAGATCAACGCGATCCGCTTGGGCACCAGTTCGCCGACGATCAGCGACACATAGGTGATGAACACAACAACGATGGCCGTCGCGATGGCCTCCGACCACGGCGCGACGGCCGGGATCGTCGTTTCGAGAATGTGGTTCAGCTCGCCCGCGATGGCGGCCTGACCGTAGGCGCCCGCCAGAATGCCGATGGCCGTGATGCCGACCTGCACAGCCGACAGGAAGTGGGTCGGGTTTTCGGCCAGCTTCAGTGCGGCGCGCGCGCCCCGGTCTCCCCGCTCCGCGCGGCTCTGGAGTTTTGACTTCCGCGACGAGACGACCGCGAGTTCGGTCATGGCGAAAACGCCGTTGAGCACCACAAGGAGCAGAACGACGGCGATTGCGATGGCTAACATCTAGGGGGAGGAGGACCAGCGCGGCGCAACAAACGGCGTCCGCAGGGGTGATGATAAGGGCGTTTCGCCCTGACCGCCACGGCTTTGCTGAAATTCAGTCCGCCTGCGCGCTTATGGCCACGCCCGATGTGGCCTGATCCGGGCGTGCGGCGGCGCAGGCCGCCATCCCGATCAGGACGCCGATGAACAGACCGATGTGCAGGGCGCGACGCATGAGGGTTACCGAAACCTTAACAATCTCTCGCGCACAAGAGGCCAGGATTCGACCGCGGACAAGGCGGCGCCTGCCGCCGGTTGCGGCGTTCACAGCGCCACATCCCCCCACAGGCGAACGGCGACCGGATAGAAAGAGAAGGCCATGCGAAGCCTGATGCGCTGGATCATTGGAACGGCCGTCGCCGGCGCGGCCGCCCTGACGCTCTGCGCCGGTCTGATCGTTGCGGACGGCCTGACCGACGAGGTTCGTCCAAGCGACGTCGCCGTGGTTCTGGGGTCGAAGGTCAATCCGGACGGAACGCCCTCCCCGCGCCTCTCCGCCCGTCTGGGCCGGGCTCTGGACCTCTACCGGGCGGGCGTCACGCCCCGCATTCTGGTTAGCGGCGGTACGGGGATAGAGGGCGTGCCGGAAGGCACGGCGATGAAGCGCTGGCTGGTCTCACAGGGCGTGCCGGACGCCGCGATCATCGTTGACGATCAGGGCGTCGACACCCGCGCCACCGCCCGCAACGCCGTCGTCCTGATGCGCGCCAACAATCTGCACAGCGCCATCGTGGTCAGCCAGTATTTCCACATCCCGCGCACCAGGCTGGCGTTCGCGCAGGAAGGCCTGCCCGGCGTCGGGTCGGCCCACCCTGACTATTTCGAGCCACGCGACCTCTACGCCATCGCTCGCGAGGTCCCGGGCTATGCGAGCTATCTGTTGCGGTAGTCGCCGTCAGCCAGCGGCGGCCATCAACTGCCGGATCAGGGCGCTGATCAGGACGAAGGCGATCACCGCCACCCAGGCCCAGGGAATTCCGCTCGGCTCATCCCCCGCCCTGCCGGAGCGTCGGTTCGAGACCGGTACATCCGGTCCCTGCACCGGGAAGGTGATGCCGTTCATTCCGCGCGCCTTCTCGACGAAGGCCTTGTACGCCTCCATCGCCTCGACCGGCACGTCGTCGCCCGGAACGACCAGCATGATCTGATGCAGCCCCTCGCGCGGACTGGTCCACTCGAAGCTGCTCTCCAGATACAGCCCCACCGGTCCGCGCGCGGAAATCCGCCAAGGCGTGACATCGACCGGACGGGCGAAGCGGAACACCCGGCGCGTCTCGATGCGGCGCGGCAGTCCCATGTCCAGCGGCGTCGAGCGGCTACCCGAGATTTCCATCAGATGCGGGCCGACCACATCATCGCGGGAGATGAAGACCCGGGCGCCGTTGTCCCGGTTGGCGAACGGCTCACTTACGCGATAGCGCTCGATCACGGTCAGGACGTTCTCGACCGCATCATCCCGCACCTCGTGGTCCGCCAGGGCGGTCAGGGGCGAGTGGATTTCCCGCTCAAGCCCCTCACGCATGGACCGCGCGGCGCCGTCCCGACTCTGGTTCCCCAGCCAGTGCCGGACCCCGTCCGCGCGCCAGCTCCGGTAGGTGGTGGTCAGGGTCAGCTCGGCCGGTTCGGCGGCGTTGGCGGGAATGTCCCAGACTTCCTCGAACGTATTGGTGGTGCGCAGCCTGGCGCGGGGCATCGCCTCCAGCTTCGCATCCGCCTCCAGCGGCAGGGCGAAATCGAACATGGCGCGCGTCACATGCTCCAGATCGCCGGCCTGCGGCGACATGGTCGGATCCAGCCACAGCGTTCCGCCGTTCAGCCGCACCCGAACGATGCAGTGGTTGAACGCCAGCACATGCGGCAGTCCCTGCGGCAGTTCCTCGCCCCGCATCGTGTTCACAAGCGCGCAGACGGCGTCGATCCCCATTGTCCGCAGCACGGCGGTCAGCAGCAGTGACGCATCCTTGCAGTCGCCGTAGCGGGTCTCCCAGATCGTCTCCAGCGGGCGCGGGCGATAGCCGCCCTCCCCGATGCTGACCGAATGATAGCGCAGCATCGACTGCACCATCCGCAAGGCGGCGGGAATGCGGGCGGCCGGCTTCGGATGCGCGGCCTCAAGGGCGCGGACGTCAGCCGCCAGCCCCTCCGGCAGGGTGACGGCCTCATAGAAGGGCCGGAACACATCCGCGATGGCCGACCAGTCCACATCGTCGGCGATGTGACCGCTCGAATACCCGTTCCACGAATGCGGCGTTCCTTGCGGAATGGTCATCGGGACCGCGTCCACCGCCTCCCACTCCAGCACCCGCACTCCGCCCTCGACGGTGTCGCGCGTGGTGACGGGCGCGCCGGTGGAGTGCAGCGCCAGCTTCCGGTCCGCCGGCGCCCGCAGGGTGCACCGCGTCTCCACGACCGGGATGCTCCACTGCAGGATGAAGGACCAGCTGAACAGGCCGCCCAGCGCGGGCGGTGCGCCGATCACGGACAGGATGGTCTCGACCACATCGCCTTCGCGAATGTCGGGGATGACCATGTGGGCGGTCATCCGTCCGTCGTAGACGGCCCGCTCCATGTTCAGTTCGCGCTGGATGACCTCGAAGGCCTCGGGGCGGCCCGCCTCCCGGACCGCGCCGTCACGGTGGACGCGCACCGCGTGGATCACGACGCGTTCGTACTCGGGATTGAAGTGAACGCTGACGGAGGCGGCGGGCTGAAGGCCCTCGCTGCCGGTCACCTGCACGATGTTGCGGCTGGTGTAGACCGGCTCCGGTCCCGTCAGGTCGAACTGGCTCTGCGACAGCCAGTGGCAAAGCCCGCCCGAGGTCAGATCCCGCGGATCACGCCCCTCCATCCTGGCCGGGACCAACTCGAAGCTGGCCGGCGCCGGCGCGAACTCAAGCCGCGACCGAGGCGAGACAGGACTATCGTAACTCATGGAACACATCCCCCGACCCACGATAGGCGAAGGCATGGCCTCTTGAGAAGGCAAAAGAAAACGGCCCCCGGATCGCTCCGGGGGCCGTCTCTTTTTGTCAGCCTGTGTTCGCCTCGCGGACGCTCACGGCTTGAGGCTCATGCGCTCAAGAAGCGAGCGACCGCGTCGCGAGCGTTGGCGCTGCGGGACCGTCGATTACTCGATGATCTTTGCGACGACGCCGGCGCCGACGGTGCGGCCG
>NZ_JBMDIU010000005.1:0-244450 GCF_057808845.1 Brevundimonas sp. FG8
CTGGGTCAGGAATCGCCCGAAGGCCTTTCGGCCCGTCTGATCGAGGGCACGACGCTGGCCGACCCGGCGGTGCGTCGCGCGCTGTGGGAAGGCGGGCTGGCGGCCATCGAGGCTTCGGATGATCCGCTGATCCAGTACCTGCTGCGCATCCAGGAGCCGACCCGCGCGGTTCGCGCCGCTTGGGAAGAGCAGGTGCAGGCCCCGACCGACCGCGCCTCGGAACGCCTCGCCGCCCTGCGCTTCGAGACCTATGGCGACACCGTCTATCCGGACGCCACCGGCACCCTGCGCCTGACCTACGGCCAGATCGAGGGGACAGACGTTCCGGGACAGCGGTTCGGCGCCTTCACCACCTTCGACGGCCTGTGGGACCGCGCGACCGGCGCCGCTCCGTTCGACGTGGCGCCGAAGCTGCTGGCCGCGCGCGACCGGATCGACGGATCGACCGTGCTCAACATGGCCGTGTCCTCCGACACCATCGGCGGCTCGTCGGGCAGCCCTGTCGTGACGGCGGCGGGCGAGATCGTGGGGGCGAACTTCGACTCCACCGTCCTGACCCAGCGCAACGCCTACGGCTATGATCGCAATGTCAACCGCTCGGTCATCGTGACCACCGGCGCGGTGACCACGGCCCTGCGCGATGTCTACGGCATGCAGTGGCTGGTGGAGGAACTCGGGGTCCGCTGAAGAGGGCTCGGTGGCTGTTGGCTAGTGGGCGACCTGCTTCGCCGTCCAGACAGAAAGAAGCCCCGCTCGGCGATCCGGGCGGGGCTTTTCATTGTCTGCTCGATGGCTGTTGCGGGACACTCGCCACTCGCAACTCCCTAGAGCTGGCTCATCTTTTGCTGGGCCTTCGAGAAATACTGCCAGCCGGTCCACAGGGTGATGATCGCGGCGAGCCAGGTCAGCGTGACGGCGAAGGTCTCGAAATGGCCCTGCCATTCCGGGGTCGTGCCGTCCGGGTTGGTCAAACCGAAGGCATCCCACAGCAGGGTCAGTTGCAGGGCCCCCAGCGCCAGCATCTGCAGGGTGGTCTTCCACTTGGCCAGCAGGGTGACCGGCAGCTTGACCTTGCCCGCGACGGTCTCGCGCAGGGCCGACACGGCGAACTCACGGAACAGGATCAGGCCACAGGGAATGGCAATGCCCGGCAAGGAGCCCGAGGCCAACACGCCCAGAATGGCGCCGGTGATCAGAACCTTGTCGGCGATAGGGTCGAGAATGGCGCCCCAACGGGTGGTGGCGTGCCAACGGCGTGCCAGGAAGCCGTCGACCCAGTCGGTCGAGGCCGCGACGGCGAAGATCCAGAACGCCCAGACTCCGAAGCTGAGTTGCTGTTCGGGCGACAGGAAGCCGTCCATGAAACCGGGCGCCGCGCCCGCCAGCATCAGGAACATCACCACGCCCGCCAGCAGGCGCAGGCCGGTCAGGATGTTGGGGATGGGATTGGCGTGGTGGGTGGGGGTCATCGCAGCCTTCCGAAAGGGGACGTCCGGTGTGCCATGCTTCGCGAGGCGAGGCGAGGCGTCAGAGAGCCGCTAGGTCAGGGGTTCGAAGCGGCCCGGTCCCTTCAACGCGCGAAGGACGCCGTCGGCTATGCCGAAATGCAGGCCGATCAGCTTGATCTGGCCCGCGGCCTCGCGTTCGGCGATCCACGGGAAGGTGCGCAGGTTATCCAGCGACAGGCGAACCACCGCCTCTTCCGCCGCCTGCCCCTGCTCGTTCTCGGACACTTCCTCGCAGACCCGGCGCACGACAGGCGCGCCCTGCGCGACCCAAGGGGCGACGAAGTCCTGCACATTGTCCGGCGCGCCGTGGATCATGGCGTTCACCCCGCCGCACGAGGCGTGGCCCATGACCACGATGCGCGAGACGTTCAGCACCTTCACGCCGAACTCCAGCGCCGCCGACACCCCATGCAGATGACCGTCGGGCTCATACGGCGGAACCAGATTGGCGACGTTGCGCACCACGAACAGCTCGCCCGGCGCGGCGTCGAAGATCAGGGCCGGATCGGCGCGGCTGTCGGAACAGGCGACGATCAGGGTATGCGGCTTCTGCCCCTTGGCGAGCGCTTCATATTCGGCGCGGGCCTCGGGCCAGTGGTCTTTGCGGAAGCGGCGATAGCCGGCGGCGATCTGGTCGGTCATGGGGGCGGTATAGGCGATCCGCTGCGCTTGGGGGAGAGGGTGACGTTCGACCCCGTCAGCGCCCCCTGCGCCCTTGCCCGTCGATCAGGACCGCCTGCTGCCACGGGCTGGGCGCCTTGTCGGTGCGGTGGATGCAGCCGACCCAGCAACAGGGCCGTTTCTTGCCCTCCCGCAGTTCCTCGGCTGTTCGGACGATGCGCCGCTGACGCGTGGCGGGCTGTTTGGCGTCCTCGACCCAGCAGATGAACTCGTTGCGGCCCAGCGGCGTCAGCCCCTGCCACAACGCCAGCACCTCCGGATCGGTCTGCAGGGCGGTCCTCATGTCTTCGCCCGCGACATGGACCGTGCCCTCCGCGAACTCGCTCATGCAAACGCCCTTCCCGCTCGACGCCCTATCCTACCCCCCGGCGCCCGGGCGGAAAAACCCGTAAATTCGTTCGGCCAACGCCTGACTTACACCATCGACCTTGACCAGATCGGCGACCGAGGCGCGACCGACGCCCTTGGCGGAGCCGAAGGCGTGCAGCAAGGCCTTCTTCCGACCCGGACCGACCCCTTCGATCTCGTCCAGCGGGTTCTTCTTGATGTCCATCGAACGCCGCTTGGCGTGGGCGCCGTTGGCGAACCGGTGCGCCTCATCGCGCAGACGCTGGACGTAATAGAGAACCGGCGACTTCAGCGGCAGCATGAAGGGCGGTTTGCCTGGAATAAAGAAATGCTCCTTGCCCGCGTCGCGGTCCGGTCCCTTGGCCACGCCCACGGCCACAATGTCGTCCAGCCCCAGATCGGCAAGCACCGCCTGCACCTCGGCCAGTTGCCCGGCGCCGCCGTCGATCAGCAGAAGGTCGGGACGGTCGACCTCCTCGCCCTCGTCCTCATCCTTCACCAGACGACTGAAGCGACGGCGCATGACCTCGCGCATCATGCCGTAGTCGTCGCCGGGGGTCAGTTCGTCGCCCCGGATGTTGAACTTGCGGTACTGGTTCTTGAGGAAGCCCTCGGGTCCCGCGACCACCATGCCGCCGACGGCGTTGGTCCCCTGGATGTGGGCGTTATCGTAGATTTCGATCCGCTCCGGACGGCTCTCCAGACCGAAGGCCTCGCACAGCTCATCAAGGATTTTCGACTGGGCGGAGTTCTCGGCCAGCTTGCGGCCCAGCGCCTCGCGCGCGTTGGTCAGGGCGTGATCGACCAAGGCCTTGCGGTCGCCCCGAGCGGGCTTTTCGATGCTGACGACCCGGCGGCCGTCATCCAGCTTGGCCTTCATGGAGAAGGCCTCTTCCAGAAGTTCCTTCTCATGCGGGATCACATTGGACAGGATCTGCCGGGGCACCGGCTTGTCCTCGTAGAACTGGCCCAGGAAGGCGGCCAGGATTTCCGGATCGGTATCGGTCCGGTCCACGCGGGGGAAGTAGGCGCGGCCGCCCCAGTTCTGGCCGCCCCGATAGAAGAAGACCTGCACACAGGCCTGACCGCCATCGGAGTACAGGGCGAAGACATCCGCCTCGGCCACGCCCTCGGCGCTGACCGAATTCTCCATCGAAATGGCCGACAGGGCGCGGATGCGGTCACGGACACGGGCGGCCTGTTCGAAATCCAGATCGTCCGAAGCCGCCTGCATCTCGGCGGACAGCCGCCCGATCACCGCGCGCGACTTGCCGCGCAGGAAGGCCTCGGCCTCATCGACCAGACCTTCATAGTCCTCCAGCGAGATCAACCCCGTGCAGGGCGCCGAGCAGCGCTTGATCTGGTGCAGCATGCAGGGTCGCGTCCGGGTCTCGTAGACGCTGTCCGAACAGGACCGCAGCAGGAAGGCCTTCTGCAGGGTCGTCAGGGTCCGGTTCACCGCCCAGGTCGAGGCGAAGGGGCCGAAATAGTCGCCCTTGATCGTGTGCGCCCCGCGGTGCTTTCGAACCTGCGGCGCCCGGTGATCGCGACGGATCATCAGTTCGGCGAAGGACTTGTCGTCGCGCAGCACCACGTTGAAGCGGGGCTTCAGTTTCTTGATGAAGTTGGATTCCAGCAGCAGGGCCTCGGTCTCGGACGCCGTGACCACCAGCTCCATCGAGCGGGTCAACGAGACCATCAGGCCGATGCGCTGGGTATGGAACCGCCCCTGCGCATACTGAAGGATGCGCTTCTTGATCGACCGCGCCTTGCCCACATACAGGCAGGCCCCGTCTTCGCCGTACATGCGATAGACGCCCGGCTTGTCGGGCGCGCGGCGCGCCTCATCCCTGATCAGGTCGGCGGCCTGCAAGGGCGAATCGGTGGCGGGCATCTCCTCGGTCATCGGGCGCAATATAGGCGTCCCCGCGCCGCCGCGAAGCGTCAGCAGTCGATCAGAACCGACGAACCATCACGACGCCCGCGATGACCAGCGCCACGCCGGCCATGCGGCCGAGACTGATCGGGTTCTGCGGCGTGCCGAAGGCGCCGAAATGGTCGAGGATCAGGCCGATCAGAAGTTGCCCCGCCACCATCAGGGTGATGGTCAGGGCGACGCCCAGACGCGGTACGCCCCAGGCGGCGGCGACCACGAAGATGGCGCCGTACAGACCGCCGATCCATGCGTACCAGGGCAGGGCGCGCGCGGCGGTCAGGTCCGGCTTGGCCTGCAGGATCATGGCGATGATGCCCAGCGCCGCCGTGCCGACCGCGAAGGAGACGAAGGCCGCGTTCACCGGCGAGCCGACGGCGGTCATCAACTTCGCATTGGTCGGCGCCTGAAGCGCGGTGGCGCCGCCGGCGAAGACGACAGCGATCATGGACAGCAGCATCGGGTTCATGCCGCCATGGCTATCACCCTTGTCGACGGCGCGCACCGGGTCTCAGCGACCGAGAATGAACCGGACGGCGCGTTCTCCCTCCGCGTCGCCTGCCTGACCGAACTCGACATTGATGTCGCGGTGGCTGTCGTCCGGAGCGACGATGACCTGCGCCTGACCGCCCGCGCGAGTCAGGGCGGCGGCCAGCGCCTCGCTCTGGCCCCGGGCGTCATCACGGCTGGAGATGTAGAAGATCAGATAGGGCGGATAGCGCACGCCCGCCCGGACAAGCAGGGTCGGCGACAAGGCCGCGGCGTTGTCGCCGAAGGCTTCCGAATAGAGATTGCCCAGGAGGCGTCCGGCGAGCCCGTTTCCACGGTCCCCGGTGGCGTCATAGCCCGCGCCGTCCAGCAGAATCACCCCCGCCAGATCGGACGGCTGAAGCCCCACACCGGCCAGATAGGTCGGATCGGCCCCGACCAACGCCGCCAGGTGGGCTCCGGCGGAATGGCCCATCAGGAAGAGCGGGCGGCCCGGATGGGTCCGCTTCAGCGCCGCGACGGCGGCGGCGACGTCCTGCGCCTGCTCACGCGGCGTGACCTGGGGCACCAGCCGATAGCCGATGGAGGCGAGGATCAGCCCGTGCCTTTGGGCGTACTCCGGCAGGCTGTGCACCATGGCCTTATCGCCCATCGACCAGCCGCCGCCGTGAATATAGGCGAGCACCGGTCCCGTCCCGGCTCCGGCGTAGAGATCATAGGCCTGCTTCGGATCGGAGCCGGTCGAGATCGAGGTGTGCGGGGCATTGGACCGGCCGCTCTCGACGGCGCGATCGGCCCGACGGCGGCGACGATCCCCCCGACGCGGACGGTCCTGTGCGGCGGCCGTTCCGGCGGCGAAGGCGGCGGCGAGCCCGATCATCAGGGCGGTGCGGCGATGCAGTTCACGCATGGTGTGTCTCCTGAAGCCCCCGGAGTCTCCAACGCCAAGCTTGGCCGGTTCCGTCGCTACCAGTGCGGCGTCGCCTCAGCCTCGCCGAACACCTCCGCCAATCGCGCTCGCGTCGAACGATGCGCGTCCTCGGGCAGGGCGGCCGGATCGAACCAGCCGATCTCGGCGATCTCCCCATGGCTGGAGCGCTCCGTCATCGTGAACCGGTCCATCCGGTAGACCAACACATGGTCGCCCCGGAAATAACGCTCGTTCGAATGAACACTGACCAGAACAGGCCGCCCCTCGACGATCAGACCGGCCTCCTCGCGCATTTCCCGGATCAGGGCGTCCTCGGCCGTCTGTCCGCGCTCCACCCCGCCGCCGGGCAGCCACCAGCCGTGGACATAGGTGTGCTTGACCAGCAGCACCCGCCCCTCGCCGTCCACCGCCACGCCCCGAACGCCCAGCGTCATGCCCCGGGTCGCCCGCGCAAAGGCGAAAAACAGGGACCGGGTGAAGGGCTCGATACGCGCGCGCCATGTCGTCATGCGACGACGATAGGCCCTGATGCGTTCTTGAACAGCAGGGCCGGTGCCTTTATTGCCGGTCGCATCAAGGAGCTTTCCATGCTGGCCCTCTACATCATCCTCGGCTTCGTCGTCGTTCTCGGCGTCATCAACTTCATCGAGTTTGGCCGGGTTGACTAAGCCCGCCGCCGATCGCGGCGCCGCGCTGGTCACCGGCGGCGGCAAGCGGATCGGCAAGGCGATCTGTCTGGAGCTGGCGCGCGCCGGCTTCGACGTTGTGATCCATTATCGCGGATCGAAAGACGCGGCGCAGGCCGTGGCCGATGAGGTGCGCGCTCTGGGCCGCCGGGCGGCCACCGTGCAGGGCGACCTGTCCATCGAAACCGAAGTGTGCGGGATCGTCCCCGCCGCCGTCGAGGCCCTCGGCCCGCTGACCGTGCTGGTGAACAACGCCTCGGTGTTCGAAGATGACCGGGTCGGTGCGCTGGAGCGCGATATCTGGGACGCCCACATCGAGACCAATCTGCGGGCGCCTATCGTCCTGTCCGAGGCCTTCGCGGCCCAGGCGCCCGACGGCGGCAGCATCGTCAATCTGCTGGATCAGCGGGTTCTGAAGCCCGATCCCCGCTTCTTCTCCTACGCCCTGTCGCGCAATGGCCTGTGGTGGGCGACGCGGACGATGGCGCAGGCCCTCGCGCCGCGCATCCGGGTGAACGGCGTCGGTCCCGGGCCGACCCTGCCCTCCATCCATCAGAGCCCCGAAGACTTCGCCGCCGAGGCCGCCGCCGTGCCCCTACAGAAGGCTGGAAGTCCTGAGGCCGTGGCCGCCGCCGTGCGTTGGCTGATTGAAGCCGATCTCGTGACGGGCCAGATGATCGCCGTCGACGGGGGCCAGCATCTGGCCTGGCAAACCCCGGACATCGTGGAGTAGCCCGTGGCAGCCCCGTCCCCACTTCCCTTCCCTGTTTCCGGCGCTCCGGTGCGCGAGGGCCTGACCGTCTTCGTCCGCGGGCTCGAAGTCGCCGCAGGCATCGGCGTCTATGATCACGAACAGGGCCGCCTGCAGCGACTGGTGATCGACGTGACGCTCGAGATGGCGCCCGCGCCGATCGAACGACTGGGCGACACGATCAACTACGAGACCGTCGCCGAGGCCGCCCGCGCCATCGTGGCGGCAGGGCACATCGGACTGGTCGAGACCTTTGCCGAACGGCTGGCGCTGGCCATGCTTGAGGACGCGCGCGTGCGCCGCTGCGCCGTGCGGATCGAAAAGCCGGGCGCCCTTGGAGGCGAAGCGGTTCCGGGCTGCGAGCTGGTTCTGGCCCGCTAGACGCCGGGTCGATCAGGACGCCACAGGTTGCGCCGCGCGAACGGGGCCGTCATACCTGACGGTGGACTTGAAGGACCTCCGATGGCCGAACCGGGCGATCCGCAACACCCTGATGATCATGACGATCATGTCGGTTTCTCTTCCGCGGCCTCGCTGCAGGGCCGCGCCCGCGAGGTCGCGCCGGAGCCCGGGCCGGAGCCGGAACCCGAACCCACGCCGGACCCCGAACCGGCGCCTGTCACCGCCATCAAGCCTGAGCGTGAGCCGGACCTGTTCGACCCGGCCCCGCCGCGCCCGGTGATCGAGACGCCCGAACCCGTGATCCCGCCGCCCGCGCCCGAGGCGGCGCCGAAGCCGAAGTCGCGTCCGGCCTCCGCCGATTCGATCTTTGAACCCTCGCCAGGCTTCACCGGCCGTTCGAAGGATCGGGAAGAGGTCCGCGATCCCCCCGGCGGCGGCACGGGCCTGTACTCGGTTTATGCGCTGATCCTGCTGGCCGTACCGACGGTCGGGGTGTCGGCGATGATCGCCCTGCTGGCCGTCACCGGCCGCCCGGGGCCGGAAGACGACCTGTCACGCTCGCACTTCATCTTCCAGCAGCGCACCCTGTGGGCCGCCGCCATCGCGGTCATGGCGGGGGTGATCCTGCTGGCCGCGCCGTTCGGCCTCGGCGTGCCCCTGCTGTTCCTCGCGGCGCTGTGGGTGGTGCTGCGCGGCGCCGTCGGCGTCTGGACCCTCAAGGCCGGCAAGCCCGTCACCCGCCCGCGCGGCTGGTGGATCTGAGGCCAGACTTCGGGAACGCGAAGCCGATCAGCGGATTGCAGCCGTGACGGCCGGCAAAGACCGGTCAGGAGTGTCCCATGACCACCTTCCGCGATGTCCCCGCCGAGCAACGTTTCGAACAGGACTTCACCGACACCGAAGGACAGGTGCGGCTCGTCTTCGCCGACTATGCGGTTCAGGGCGATACGCGCGTGATCCTGCATGTGGAGGCCGATCCCGTCCTGCGCGGCGGCGGCGCGGCGGGCCGGTTCATGCAGTCACTGGCCGCTCACGCGCGGAACGAGGGCCTGAAGCTCCAGCCGCGATGCAGCTATGCGATGCTGTGGCACCGACGCCATCCGGAGTACGACGACCTGCTGGCGTAGGCCTCGCCGGCCGGCGCGCGGCGGCGGCGTCAGATCACCCGGCTGACGATGGCTTTCAGGGTCTCGGACTTCGACGGCAGGTCCGAGGCCAGACGCCCGGCGATCTCGCGCGCGCCGACCGGATAGGCGTCTCCGCCTTCCGCGATCTCCTTGGCCATGGCGGCGGCCTGCATCAGGACCACCTCCAGCGCCTCGACCTGCTCGACGGCCAGCGCCTTCGCCTCAAGCTGAAGCCGCTTCACGCGATCCGCGGTGCTTTCGGGCCGGCGCATGAGATCATAGACCTCGGCTTCGGCCTGGACGAGGCGCAGATCGGGCTGGGCAGGCGGGGTGCGCTTGGGCATGGCGGTCTCTCCTGACCAACCAATGCGGGCTGAGTCCGCGAGGTTCCCGTGTTGACCGAGCCCGGCTTCACAAAAGCGGGGCCGTGACTTTCTCGCCTCAGGTGAGTTCCGGTCAGGCCGCGTCTTCGCGGGCCTCGAAGCGGGCCTCGGCTTCACGAACCGCCTCGACAGCCCGGTCCACGACGTCAATCCCCGCGCCCGGCTTCACGCTTTCAACCGTCAGGATACGGCGGAAGGCGCGGGCGCCGGCGCGGCCGTGCATGACGCCCAGTACATGCCGGGTCATGTGCGCCAGATGCACCCCCTCCTCCAGCCGGGCGACCAGATAGGGACGATAGCGTTCCAGCGCCTCATACGCGTCCACGTCCGGGGTCGTGACACCGAACATGCGGCGGTCGGCCTGCCCCAGCAGCGCGGGCTCGTGATAGGCGGCCCGCCCCAGCATGACGCCGTCCAGTTGGATACCGTCATCGGCGGCCATGTGCGCCTCGGCCTCGTCGAGATTGGCGATGCCGCCGTTGATGCTGATCGACAGATGCGGACGCTCGCGCTTCAGACGACGCACCAGCGCGTAGTCGAGCGGCGGTACGTCCCGGTTCTCCTTGGGCGACAGCCCCTTCAGCCAGGCCTTGCGGGCATGGACGATGAAGGTGTCGATGCCCACGGCTGCGCTGGCGTCGACGGTGGCGAACAGGCTGACCTCGGAGTCCTGATCATCGACTCCGATGCGGCATTTGACGGTGGCCGGGACCGAGACGGCGCTTTTGATGGCCGCCATACAGTCAGCGACCAGCTCCGGCTCACGCATCAGGCAGGCGCCGAACTTGCCGGACTGGACCCGGTCCGAGGGGCAGCCGACGTTGAGATTGATCTCGTCATAACCGTACTGCTCGCCGATGCGGGCGGCCTCGGCCAACTGGGCGGGGTTCGAGCCACCGATCTGAAGCGCCACCGGATGCTCGACATCGGCGAAGCCCAGCAGCTTGTCGCGGTCGCCGTTCAGCACCGCCGGAGCCGTGACCATCTCGGTGTACAGCAGGGCGCGGCTCGACAGCGCGCGGTGGAACGCCCGGCAGTGCCGGTCGGTCCAGTCCATCATCGGGGCCACGGACAGCCTACGGTCGAGGATCTTCGACATGGTGTGGGGTTTGAGCGTTCAGGCGGGAGGTCAGGAGCGCGCTATATAGGCGAGACCGTCCCGAAACGCGATGTTCGCCCCGAAAGGCGCGGCGGAGCCGAAGCCCCGACCGGATGCAGCGCACCCGGCCGGGTCCCGGTCCGACTTTAGCGGATCGACTGTTCCTCGATCGGCAGGCCCAAGGCCTCCAGTTGCGGGCGCACCACCGAGGCGTCGCCGACGACGACCCAGACGAATTGGTCCGGATGGATGTCGCGGCGGGCGGCGGCATCCATCTGGGCGGCGGTCAGGGCCCGCGTGCGGCTGGCGAGGGTCGACTGATAGTCGTCCGGGCGGCCGTACAGGGCGTTCGAACGCAGGGCGCCGAGGATCTGGCCCGAGGTCTCGAAGCCGCCCGCCAGCGACCGGGTGTTGCCGTTGATGGTCCGCTCCAGCTCTGTCGGCGAAACGCCGTCGGTTTCCAGGAAGCGGTCGTACTGGGCGATCAGGGCCGCGACGGAGTCACCGGTGCGGTTGGCTTGGACCGGCGCATTCACGATGTAGGGCACGCGGTGTTCGAGCGCGTTGATGCCGCCCCGCACGCCGTAGGACCAGCCCTTGGTCTCACGCAGGTCCGAGTTGATCCGCGACAGGAAGTCCGAACCCAGCGTCACGTTCGCCGCGTTCAGCGCCAGCAGGTCATCGGTGCCAGACACCGGCAGGACCGCGCCGCCGTAGATCAGCGACTGGGGCGACTGCGGACGGTCGATCAGGACGATACGGTTGCGCGGCGCGGGGATCGGGGCCGAGAAGTCCTTGGTCCCCTTCGGCGTCGAGGGGGCGCGCCAGTCGCCGAAGGCGGCTTCCAGCTGCGGCGTGACCTCGGCCAGCGGCAGATCCGAGACGACGAAGATCGTCGCATTGTCCGGGCGCACCCAGGCGTCGTGCGTCGCGACCAGATCGGCGCGGGTCAGGGCGGTCAGGCTCGCTTCGTCCCCAGACCCCGTGAACGAACGGCCATAGGGGCTGTTCGGGCCGTAGATCAGCGGCGGCAGGGCGCGCGCGGCGATAGCGCCGGGGTTGGTGCGTTCGCTGGCCAGACCCGAAAGACGGGTGGCGCGGATACGCTCGACTTCCGACGGAGCGAACGCCGGGTTGCGCACGACGTCCGACAGCAGGGCCAAGGCCGGCGTCAGGTTGGCCGTCACCGTCGAAAGGTCGGCCGAGGTGCGGTCCATCGAGGCGCCGACGTTGATCGAGGCGCCGAGGCGTTCCTCCTCTTCAGCCAGCTGGTTGGCGTCCCGGGTCGTGGTGCCCTCGTCCAGCAGGTCCAGCATCATGGCTTGGGCGCCCAGTTGGTCTGCGCGGTCGGCGGCGAAGCCGGCATTGAACTCGACCGCGACACGGGTCACCGGAACGGTGTCGACCTGGGCGTAGACCACCTCGATGCCGTTCGACAGCCGGGTGCGTTCCACGGCCGGGAAGCTCAGGTCCGGCACCTGACCGACTTCCGGCATAGGCATGCGGGCGACGCGTTCGATTTCAGCGGCCGGGGCCGGAGCGGCGCCCGGCGGGCTGGCGGCGGCCTCGGTGTAGGCTTCACGCTCGCCCGGCGCGATGGTCATGTCGAAGACCGGGCGCGTCAGCCAGCGCTGCATGGCGGCCGTGACCTGGGCCGGGGTGACCGAGGCGTATTCGGCCAGTTCCTTCTTGTAGTGGTCGGGATCGCCCGCATACAGCTGGCCCTCCGCCAGCACGTTGGCCTTGCCGTTGACCTGCTCGAGGCTCTGGATACGGCGCGAAACATACTGGGTGGCGACGCGCGAGACTTCTTCCTCGGTCGGGCCGTTGGCGATGAAGTCGGTGACGATGGCGTCCAGACGACGGCCCACCTCGGCGGCGTCCTGCCCCGGCTTGACGTCAACCGAAATGTCGAAAATGCCGACACGGTGGAAGTCCGAGAGCGACGAGGAGACCGACACGGCAGTTTGTTCGTCACGCACCAGCTGGGTGTCGAGGCGCGAGGAGGCCAGCCCGCCGAGCACCTGGGCGGCGACGGCCAGCGGCACGGCGTCATCGCTCAGCAGCCCCGGAACGGCCCAACTGCGGGTCAGACGGGTGTTGGCGACGCGGTCATGCATCGTCGCCACGATCGGGGCGGCGAGGGTCGGGACGTCAGCCTCCGCCGGGGTGTTCACCGGACCGCGCGGGATCGGACCGAAATAGCGGTTCATCAGGGTGCGAGCGGTCGTCTCGTCAATGTCGCCCGACAGGACGACGATGGCGTTGTTCGGACCATAGTTATCGCGGAACCAGTTCCGCACCGTTTCAAGGCTGGCGGCGTCGAGGTCGGCCATCGAACCGATGGTCGAGTGACGGTAGGGGTGGCCTTCCGGGAAGAGAGCTTCCAGCTGTGCGTACTCGAACATGCCGTAGGGCTGGTTGTCGCCCTGACGCTTCTCGTTCTGGACCACGCCGCGCTGCAGATCGAGCACGTCCTGTCCGACCTCGCCGAGCAGATAGCCCATGCGGTCGCTTTCAAGGAACAGGGCCTGTTCCAGCGCCGGGGTCGGGACGGTCTGGAAATAGTTGGTGCGGTCGAACCAGGTCGTGCCGTTCAGGTTCGACGGCCCGAGGTTGCGCATGCGGCCGAGGTAGCTGCCCGGAGCGTTCTCCGAACCGCCGAACATCAGGTGTTCGAACAGGTGGGCGAAACCGGTCGATCCGGCGGGCTCGTCCTTCGAGCCGACATTGTACCAGACCGAAATCGCCACCACCGGCGCCTTGCGGTCCTCGTGCACGATCACGGTCAGACCGTTGTCCAGCTGGAAGCGCTTCCAGGGAATGTTCACCTCGGACACCAGCTGCGACACGGGGGCCGCCTGCGACCGGGCGGGCTGGGCGGCCGCGGCCGCGTGGCCCGCATGTCCGGCATGTCCTGCGTGCTGGGCGAAGGCGATCGTCGGCGATGCGACGGCGATAAGGGCGGCAAGCGATACGGCGCGGAACTTCATCTACAGGATCCTCGGTAAGCAAAAGCTGCCGGACCTTAACGACAACCTCCCCAGACACAATCCAGACACCTTGCAGACGCGACGACATATCGCGAACATTGGCCTTGGACGGGAGAGGCGCCATGGCGGGTTGCGGTCATCTCAACACCATCAACCGGGTCAGGCCGGGGTCGAAGGGCTGCGAGGAATGCCTGAAGACGGGCGGCTGGTGGGTGCATCTGCGCCTGTGCAGGACCTGCGGCCACGTCGGCTGTTGCGATGACAGTCCCAGCCGCCACGCCAGCGCCCACCACCGGGCCACCCAGCACCCGATCATCGAGGGCTATGACCCGCCGGAGGGTTGGGGCTGGTGCTATGTCGATGAAGCGTTCGTCGATCTGCCCGACCAGACGCCGCAGCTGGGGCCGATCCCGAAATTCTTCTGACGTCCCGTAACCGGCGCGATCAGGCGCCGGTCTTCTCGCGCTCGTCTTCTTCCTCCAGCGCCTCGGCGGCTTCCTCGTTGAGGGCCTGACCTTCGCGATGCGGCTTGATGTAGGGTTCGGGCTTGGTGGTGCGGATGTTGCCGCGCATCAGTGAACGCCCGCCTGTGATGCCCTCGACCATCTGGATCGACAGCCGCTCCTCGTCACGACGCCGGACATCCTCGATGGTCTCCCCGGCCTGTTCGTGGGTGAAGCCGAGATCAATCAGCACCTGATAACCGAACACCAGGGCGCTCTCGAAGGTCTCGCGCAGCTGATACTCCACCCCGGCCTGGACCAGACGGATGGCGTGGCCGCGGTCATAGGCCCGCACGAACAGCTTGGTCAGCGGGAACTCCGCCTTACCAGTTCCACGATCTTGTCGGCGTCTTCCTGCTTGTCGACACAGACCAGAATGGTCTCGGCCTTTTCCGCCCCTGACGCCCGCAGCACGTCCAGCCGGGTGCCGTCGCCATAGTAGACCTTGAAGCCGAAATTCCCGGCGGCCTGGATCATCTCCACGTCCATGTCGATGATCGACACGTCCACGTCGCGCGCCAGCAGGGGCTGGGACACGACCTGGGCGAAGCGGCCGAAGCCGATGATCAGCACGCGCTCCCGCAGGTTCTTCGCCTTGTCGACGCCGTCCGCCTCTTCCGGATTCAGGGTCTCGGCGGGCATGAAGCGGCTGACGAGGATGGTGGTGATCGGGGTCAGCATCATCGACAGGATGACCACCGCGCTGGCGATGGCGGCGATACGCCCGTCGAACACGCCGGTCGCCAGCGCCGCGCCGTACAGGACGAAGGCGAACTCCCCGCCTTGGGCGAACAGGACGGCGCGCTCGACCGCCTCGCGCTCGCTGGCCTTGAAGATGCGGGCGACGCCGTAGATGGCGACGGCCTTCACCGCCATGAAGGCGATCACGCCACCGATGACCACCTGCCACTCTGCCAGCACCACCGCGAGGTCCAGCGACATGCCGACGCTGAGGAAGAACAGGCCCAGAAGGATCGCGCGGAAGGGCTCCACATCCGCTTCCAGTTGATGGCGGAAGGTGGATTCCGACAGCAGCACCCCCGCCAGAAAGGCGCCCATGGCCATCGACAGGCCGCCGAGGTCCATCAGCCAGGCGGCGCCGACCACGACCAGCAGAGCCGCCGCCGTCATGACCTCGCGGCCACCGTAGCGAGCGAGGATGCGGAACACCGGGTTCATCAGGAACTTGCCCGCGAACAGCACGATGGCGATGGCTCCGACGGCGAGCAGAAGGGTGCGCCACAGCGGCGGCCCGCCTTCACCGGCCAGTCCCATGACCGAAGCCATCACCGCCACGATCGCCAGCAGCGGCACGATGGCGAGGTCTTCCAGCAGCAGGATGGAGATGGCGCGACTGCCCTGCGGCGAGCCCATCTGGCCCCGCTCGTCCAGCATCTGCATGATGACGGCGGTCGAGCTGAGCACGAAGCCCATGGCGACGATGAAGGACACGGGCGCGGAATAGCCGGCGGCCATGCCGGTCAGGGTCAGCAGCAGCCCGGTGCCCAGCACCTGGGCGGCGCCCAGGCCGAAGATGTCCTTGCGCAGACTCCACAATCGGGTTGGCCGCATCTCCAGTCCGATGATGAACAGGAAGATGACCACCCCGAACTCGGCGACGTGCAGGATCGTCTCCGGTTCCTTGAACAGCCCGACGCCGAACGGGCCGATGGCCAGACCGGCCGCCAGATAGCCCAGCACGGAACCCAGTTGCAGGCGTCGGAACAGCGGCACGGCGACCACGCCCGCCGCCAGCAGGGCCGCAACATGCCCAAGCTCAAGTCCGCCAGCCTCGGCCATGCGTCATCCCCTTTCGCGAATGCCCATAGTGGGGGTTGGCGGCCTGAATCGCCACCCCCGTAACGTCAGGCTTCGTCAGGATCGCGCGCCACAGTTTGGCCTGACCTTCACTGGCCAGATGAGCGAACCAGCAAGGGGAGAGACGCAATGACCGACCGTCCGTTGAAGTCCGCCGTCGTCGTGGCGATGAGCGCCCTGATGACCATCGGCGCCGCACCCGCGCCGATCAACGCCCCGCAACGAAATCTCGCCCGGGACGGCGAGGTGTCCGCCGCCGCCTGCGCCGAGGTCGGCATTACGCTGCGAACGCCGGACAGACCGGTGGCCGCGCCGCCTCGTCTGCAGGTGCGCCCGGCGCCGACGCCCCCTCCCCCCGCCGCGGAGGCCACCCAGATCGATGAAGTCGTCGTCACCGGAGCGCGTGTGCAGCGCGATCCGACCACGTCGCCCACGCCCTTGATAACCGTCACCAGAGAGGAACTGATGACGACGGGCCAGAGCACCGTCGTCGACTATCTGGCCACTGTGCCGGCCGCCTCAAACTCGGTCGTTGCGGGCGCGCCGCCGCCCGCTGTCCATGCCGACACCGAGCGCTATCCCGACGCACGCCCCAATCCGGTCCACCGGGTCGCTGACCAGCCGGTCTCGACCTTCTCCATCGACGTGGACACCGCCAGCTATTCGAACACCCGCCGCTTCATCAACGAAGGCCGCACGCCGCCCGCCGATGCGGTCCGGGTCGAGGAGCTGGTCAATTATTTCGACTATGGCTACGCCCGTCCCCGCTCGGCGCGGGAGCCGTTCGCGGTCACGACGGTGGTCGCTGCCTCGCCCTGGTCGCCGGGGCGTCAGATCGTGCATGTCGGGCTACAGGGTTATGAGTTGCCCGACGCCGAGCGTCGGCCGCTGAACCTGACCTTCCTGGTGGACGTCTCCGGCTCGATGGGCAGTCAGGACAAGCTGGATCTGGCGCAAAAGTCGATGAACCTGATCATCGACCGGCTGCGTCCGCAGGACCGCGTCGCCGTCACCTACTACGCCGAAGGCGCCGGTACGACCCTGGCCCCGACGCCGGGCGACCAGAAGCTGAAACTGCGCTGCGCGGTCGCCAGCCTTTACGCCTCGGGCGGCACCGCCGGGGCGACCGGCATGACCAACGCCTACGATCAGGCCCAGGTCAGTTTCGCCCGGGACAAGGTCAACCGCATCCTGATGTTCACGGACGGCGACTTCAACGTCGGCCAGACGAACAACCAGCGTCTTGAGGACTACGTCGCCGCCAGGCGCGAGACCGGCATCTACCTGTCCGTCTACGGCTTCGGCCGGGGCAACTACCAGGACGAACGGATGCAGACCATCGCACAGGCCGGGAACGGCACGGCGGCCTACGTCGATGGTCTGAACGAGGCGCGCCGCCTGTTCGGGCCGATGTTTGACCGGGGCGCCTTCCCCATCGCCGACGATGTGAAGATCCAGGTCGAGTTCAACCCCGCCCGCGTCGCCGAGTACCGCCTGATCGGCTACGAGACCCGCCTGCTGAACGAGGCCGACTTCAATAATGACCGCGTGGATGCGGGCGAGGTCGGGTCCGGCGCCTCGGTCACGGCCCTGTATGAAATCACCCCGGTCGGAGGCCCGAGCCAGATCCCCGAGCGCCGCTACGACCAGAACCGGGTCGGTGTCGGCGGCGGTGATGCATCGGGTGAGCTCGGCTTCGTACAGGTGCGCTACAAACTGCCCGGACAGGATCGTTCGCGCCTGATCCAGCAGGTGGTGTCGAACCGCGGGCGATCGGCCGCCTCGGCCCAGCCGCCGGAGAGCACCCGCTGGGCCATCGCGGTCGCGGCCTTCGGCCAGCGCCTGCGCGGCGACCCGTGGATGCCCGCCCAATATGGCTGGAACGAGATCGTGGAACAGGCGCAAGGCGCGCGTGGGCAGGACCCCTGGGGCGGCCGGGCCGAGTTCGTGCAACTGGTCCGCGCCGCGCAGGGTCTGCCGACCGGGCAGGCGGCGCCGTAGCCGTTTCCCGCCACCACTGACATGGCGTGGCGGGAGAGTTCCGGTAGGCTGCCTGCGTGACCGAAACGATCAGCCTCAGGACCGCCCGCCGCATCGCCCTGGCCGCGCAAGGTTTCGGACGGCTTCGTCCCGGTTCGCCGGGGCGGAGCCATGTCCGCGATCTCGTCCGCAAGCTGGGCGTGGTGCAGATCGACAGCGTCAATGTGGTGACGCGCACCCACTACCTGCCCGGCTTCTCACGCCTCGGACACTATCCGCGCGAGGCGCTGGAGGCCGAGGCCTGGGGGCCGAAGCGCAGCCTGTTCGAGTACTGGGGCCATGAGGCCTCGCTGATGCCGATGGAGCTTCAGCCCCTGTTCCGCTGGCGGATGCAGCGGGCGCAGGAGGGCGCGATGTGGACCGGCATCGCCCGCTTCGGACGCGAGCGACGGGACTATATCGACGGGGTGCTGGCCGAGATCCAACGGCGCGGGCCGGTCACCGGCGGCGACTTCGCGAGCGGCCCACGCGGACAACCGGGCTGGTGGGAGTGGTCGGACGGCAAGCGGGCGCTGGAGTGGTTGTTCTGGGCCGGGATGATCACGACCAAGACCCGCAATGGCTTCGAGCGGGTCTATGATTTGACCGAACGCGCCCTGCCCGCTCGCATCATCGACCTGCCAACGCCGGACGAGGCGGACGCCCAGCGCGAGCTGGTGCGTATCGCGGCGCGGGCGCTGGGGGTGGCGACCGAAGCGGACCTGCGCGACTGGTTCCGAATGCCGGTGGCCGAGACGAAGGCCCGGATCGCCGAACTGGTCGAGGCGGGCGAATTGACCCCGGTGCAGGTCAAGGGCTGGCGGCAGATCGCGTATCTGGCCCCCGACGCCAGGACGCCGCGCAAGGTGACGGGACAGGCCCTGCTGTCGCCGTTCGACAACCTGATCTGGGCGCGCGACCGCACCGAGCGGCTGTTCGGCGTGCGGGTGCGGCTGGAGATATACACCCCCGCCCACAAGCGCGAGCACGGGTACTATGTCCTGCCTTTCCTTGAGGACGAGGCGATCACCGCGCGGGTCGATCTGAAGTCCGACCGCAAGGCCGGGGTGCTGCTGGTGCAGGCCGCCTGGCGCGAGCCGGACACCACCCCTGACACCCCCATGCGCCTTGCGACTGAACTGAAGTTGATGGCCGGCTGGCTGGGGCTGGACCGCGTGAAGGTCGTCGGCAAGGGCGATCTGGCGGAGGCCCTGGAGAGCGCGCTCTGAGAAAAGGGGAGGCGCGCCCTTGATTAAGTGGACACCAGTGTCCACTTAGCCGCGATCATGGAACGTCCCCTCAGAAAAGACGCCGCGGATCGACGCGCCGCGTTGCTGGGCGCCGCCCGCGCGGTGTTCGCCGAGGAAGGCATCGACGCCCCGCTGGATCGCATCGCCGAACGGGCGGGCGTCGGGCGGGCGACCCTTTACCGGAACTTCCCCGGCCGGACCGAGATCGCCTTGGCGGTGCTGCTGGATGACGTGGCCGAACTGGGCGAGCTGTTCTCGCGGCCGACCGAAACCGACGCCTTCCTCGACTTCCTGACCGACCTGTCCGGACGACTGGTGCGCAACACGGCGCTGGGCGGGGTGGTGCGGGCCTCGCCATCCCCGGACATTCTGGCACCCCTGCGTCAGGCCATGGTCAGGGCGGCCATGCCTTCGCTCAAGCTGTCGCAGACCGCAGGGATCGTTCGCCCTGATCTGAAAGCCTCCGACATCCGGGTTCTGGCCGCCATGCTGGGCGGCGGCATTCACAACGCAAAGCCCGCCGAACGGAACGCCATCGCCCGACGAACGCTGGAGCTTGTGCTGGACGCGGTGAGGGCGCCCGCGGGAGGCGGGGCATGAGCCGTCAGAACTTCAACCTGCCCTGGGCGGAGTACGTCCAGACACTGAAGCCGCACGAGCGGCCGATGTTCCCCGGCTCGCCCGCCACGCCGGATCACACCCTCCCCTATCGCCTGGCCTATTTCACCGTCGGCATGCTGGTCACCGCGACCGGCGGCATCGGCGCGGCCATGGTCACGGCCAACACCCAACAGCTGGCCGGCGCGCTCGGCGTCACCACAACCGAGGCCGCGTGGCTGCCGGTGGTGTTCGTGATGACGAACGCCTGCATGAACCTGCTGCTGGTCAAGTTCCGCATGCAGTACGGCTTGCGGCTGTTCGCCCAGATTTTCCTGATCGCCTACGTCCTGATCGGGTTCGGCGCCCTGTTCTTCGAGGACTACCAATCGACGCTGATCGTCCGGGCCTTCGCGGGCATGGCGTCCGCGGCGCTGACCACGCTGGGCGTCCTCTACACCATTCAGGCCTTCCCGGCGGCGCACCGGTTGAAGGGGCTGGTGCTGGCTATCGGCGCATCGACGCTGGCCGTGCCCGCCGTTCGCATCTTCTCCAACCATCTGGTCGACCTGTCCGAGTGGCGCGGTTTTCACGTCTTCGAACTGGGCCTGTCCCTGTTGTCGCTCGCCGCCGTGTTCGCGCTGAAGGCGCCGCCGTCGGAGCGGTTCAGGGCGTTCGAGAAGCTGGACTTCCTGACCTTCGCCCTGTTTGCGCCGGGGATCGCCCTGCTGTGCGCGGTGCTGGGGCTGGGCCGGATCGTATGGTGGACCGAAGCCCCGTGGGTCGGCTGGGCGCTGGTCGGCTCGATCCTCCTGCTGACCACCGCCGTGGTGATCGAGTACAATCGCAAGACCCCGCTGATTAATCTGAAATGGATGGCCGGACCGGACATCATCCGACTGGCGCTGATCATCGTCGGCATACGGGTGGTGCTGTCGGAGCAAACCTATGGCGCGGTCGGCCTGCTGACCCAGATGGGTCTGGGCCCCGACCAGATGCACGGCCTGTTCCTGCTGATCCTGATCGCCACCGTGGCGGGATCACTGACCAGCGCCTTCACCATGAACCCGGCCAAGCTCTACAAGCCTATCGCCATCGCGCTCGCCATGATCGCGGTCGGGGCCTATCTCGACTCGCATGCGACGGTGCTGACGCGGCCGGCCCAGCTCTATTTCAGCCAGACCCTGCTGGCTTTCGCCGCCGCCTTCTTCATCGGTCCGGCCATGATGAGCGGCGTGGTGCAGGTGCTGCAGAAGGGCGCCCACAACTTCGTCAGCTTCATCGTCATCTTCGGCATCGGCCAGAACGTCGGCGGACTGCTGGGGTCGGCCGTGGTCGGCACGCTCCAGACCGTGCGCGAAAAATTCCACTCCAGCCAGCTGACGGAACAGATCAACCTTGGCGACCCCGACGTCACCCAGCGTCTGCAGCAACTGTCCGGCGCCTATGCCCGGGTGATCGGCGACCCCGCCCTGCGCACCGCCGAAGGCCAGGTCCTGCTGCAACAGCAGATCAGCCAGCAGGCCCATGTGCTGGCCTACAACGACGTCTTCCTGCTGATCGCGGTCTTCGCCGCCATCGGCTGCCTGTGGGTGACCTTCCATCATTTCAGACCCCGCATCGCCGCCCGTCGCGCCGCGCGACAGGCCGCGAGCGTCGACGCCGCATCGGCCGCCGCCGCCATCGACTGACCCCTTTCACGCCCCCCGAACCGTTATCCCCATGACCGACACCACCGCCCCCTCTCCCGCCCCGCAACCGGCGGCCCAACCGGCCCCGCCGCCTCCGGCCACCGCCCCGGTCGAACCGCCGAAGAAGCGCGTTCTGATCAGCGTCCTGCTGATCGCCATCGCGGTGGCCGGGGTGCTGCTGGTGCTGTGGGCTTGGCGACTGCCGCCGTTCACCTCGGGCGTCCAGCACACCGACAATGCCTATGTGCGTGGGCAGGTGACGGTGATCGCCCCGCAGGTGACCGGCTATGTCACATCGGTCGAGGTGCAGGACTTCCAGACGGTGACGCAGGGCCAGCTTCTGGCCACGGTGGATGACCGCATCTATCGCCAGCGTCTGGAGCAGGCGCGGGCCCAACTTCACGCGGCAGAGGCCGCGCTGGCCAACTCGACCCAGACCCGGAACTCGGCCCGCGGCTCCGTCGCCCAGAGCAATGCCAACATCGCCGCCGCCCGCGCCGCCGTCGCCAAGGCGCAGGCCGACCACAACCGCGCCCGCACCCTGTTCGAGGGCGGCTGGGTCGCGCAGGCGCAGGTGGACGTGACCCGCACCGCCCTTCAGGCCGCGCAGGCCCAGTTGGCGGCGGCGCAGGCCGCCACCGGCATCGCCGAGACCGGCGTGACCTCGGCCATCGTCAGCAGGGGCTCGCTGGAGGCGGCGGTCGAGAACGCCCGCGCCGCCGTGCATCTGGCCGAGATCGACCTGTCCAACACGCGTATCCTCGCGCCGCGCGACGGTCGTCTGGGCGAGATCACCGTGCGGCAGGGCCAGCAGGTCGCCGTCGGCGCCCAGCTGATGGCGCTGGTCCCGGACCGCATATGGGTGACGGCGAACTACAAGGAGAACCAGCTGCGCGACATCCGTGTCGGCCAGCCGGTCGAACTGTCGGTCGATGCGCTGGGCGGCCGCACCCTGACGGGCAAGGTCGAACAGATCGCCCCCGCGACAGGTTCGGAGTTCAGCGTCATCCGCCCCGACAACGCCACCGGCAACTTCACCAAGGTGGCGCAGCGGGTGCCGGTGCGGATCGCGCTTGATCCCGGTCAGGACGGGCTGGACCGTCTGCGCCCCGGCCTGTCGGTGGTGGCGCGGGTGGATACCCGGGCCGGCCGATAACAGTGAAAAGTGAGTGGTGAGTAGTGATTGGAAGGGCGACCGTTCCCGCCCGGCTACTCACCACTCACTCGTCACCACTCACCTGCGCCCTAGACGTCGAACTTCACGCCCTGAGCCAACGGCAGGGCGGAGCTGAAATTCACCGTCTGGGTCTGGCGACGCATATAGGCCTTCCACGCATCCGAGCCGGACTCACGACCGCCGCCGGTGTCCTTCTCGCCGCCGAAGGCCCCGCCGATCTCGGCGCCCGAGGGGCCGATGTTGACGTTGGCGATGCCGCAGTCCGAGCCCCAGGCCGACAGGAATTGCTCGGCCTCTCGCACGCTGTCGGTGAAGACACAGGAGGACAGGCCCTGCGGCACGGCGTTCTGAAGATCGACCGCCTGATTAAAGTCCGTCCAGCTCAGAACATAGAGGATCGGAGCGAAGGTCTCGTGCTCGACCACCGCCGTCTGGGCGGGCATGCGGACGATGGCGGGCTTGACGTAAACGCCCCCGGCCCCGACCCGACCGCCGCCGGTGATGATCTCGCCGCCCTGCTGCACGGCCTGTTCCAGCGCTGCCTCGAAAGCTTCGGCGGCAGGGATGTCGATCAGCGGACCGACCAGCGTCCCGGCCTCGCGCGGATCGCCGATGGGCAGGGTCTCGTAGGCGGCTTTCAGCCGGGCGATCAGCGCATCGGCCACGCTTTCATGCACCAGCAGACGGCGCAGGGTGGTGCAGCGCTGGCCCGCCGTACCGACCGCCGAGAAGGCGACCGCGCGCACGGCCATGTCGAGGTCCGCGCTCGGCGTCACGACCATGGCGTTGTTGCCGCCCAGTTCCAGCAGCGAGCGGCCCAGACGCGCCGCTACCGTCTGCGCCACCGCCTTGCCCATACGGGTCGAACCGGTGGCCGAAACCAGCGGGATGCGGGCGTCGGCGGCCAGCGCTTCGCCTGCCTCGCGCCCGCCGATGACCAGTTGTGACAGACCGTCGGGCGCATCCGCGAACCGGGCCAGCGCCCGCTCGAACACCGCCTGCGTACCCAACGCCGTCAGCGGCGTCTTCTCCGATGGCTTCCAGATCACGGGGTCGCCGCAGACCATCGCCAGACAGGCGTTCCACGCCCACACCGCGACCGGGAAGTTGAACGCCGAGATGACCAGCACCGGGCCCAGCGGCTGATACGTCTCGCGCATGTGGTGGCCCGGCCGTTCGCTGGCCAGCGTCAGGCCGTACAGCTGACGGGACAGGCCGACGGCGAAGTCGCAGATGTCGATCATCTCCTGAACCTCGCCGAGGCCCTCGGACACGATCTTCCCGGCTTCAAGCGTCACCAGTCGGGCGAGGTCGTCTTTCGACGCCCGCAGCTCCTCGCCGAACAGGCGGACCAGCTCTCCACGGCGCGGGGCCGGGACACGCTTCCATGCGCGGAAGGCGTCGACCGAGCGAGCGACGACGTCATCCAGATGCGGCGTCTCGACGACCGATCCGGCGGTCGATCCGTCGATGGGCGAGCGGGTCGGCAGATGGCCGGTCCAGACCGCATCGTCCACGCCCAGTCGCTTAAGGATGGCCTTCGCCTCGTTCGCCGCCGTCATCGTTCTTCTCCCAGCCCCTGAACGGCTGTAGCCCGGTGACGCCCGGGGCGGAAGCGGAACCGCCGCCATGCGCGCGGGTTCTTTAGCGCCCCCCCGACCAAGGAGAGACCCCGATGAAGGTTCGCGATCTGATGAGCAAGGACGTGCAGGTGGCTCGCCCCGGCGACACCCTGCAGGAGGTCGCCCGGCGTATGCACGACGGCGGCTTCGGCTTCATGCCCGTGGCCGACGGCGACGCCCTGATCGGCACGATCACCGACCGCGACATCGTCGTGCGGGCGGTCTCCAGCGGGGTTCCGACCACCGCGCCGGTCGTGGAGTTCATCTCCCGTGATCCCTACACCGCGCAGGACGACGACGATCTGAAAGCCGTTCTGGACGCCATGAGCCAGCGCCAGATCCGTCGCCTGCCGGTGCTGGACAAGAACAAGCGTCTGGTGGGCGTGGTCTCGCTCGGCGACCTGTCGACGCGGGTTAAGGAAAAGTACGCCGGCGAGGCCCTGGAAGACATCTCGCGCAACTGATCCGGCGCGGCGGTTAAGGTCTGCTTCACCCTTTCGCCAAACGGCCTGTTCATCGCCGTGCCCCATGGTGCGCTGTCGCAATAACGGGAGCGGACCATGGCGCGCGCGCAATTCCAGAAGGGCCAGAAGGTCTGGGTCGAGTGCGTCGGCGCATGGGCCCAGATCGAGAAGGTTCAGCCCGTCTGGGCCAAGGGCTTCGAGGAGCCCGTGCGCGTCACCTACGATGTGGGCCTCGGTCGCGAGTTTCTGGGCCACGAACTGCTGCTGCCCGCTGAGGACCCGGCCGCGGATCTGGGCCAGAACTGGCGTCTGATGCGCGCGCGGAACAAATGGCAGGCCGCGGAGGACACCCCCCACCATCCCTTCCCCGGCACCTATCCGGTCGTGGTCACCGACAAGGCCGACTGGGGCGGCTGGCGCGTGCCGGGCGCCGAGTATGACCGCGATCCCGACCAGATCGAATTCCAGGCGCGTCTGATCGCCGCCGCGCCGAAGCTGATGGCGCTGGCGACCCAGTTGCTGGCGTCGGTGGACGAGGCTCCGGACGACGCACCGCCCGAGATGCGCGCCCTCGCCAAGGAGGCCCGGACGGTGCTCAGGAGCATCACCGACATCCTCGCGGCGCCGACCGTCGAGACCACGACGCCGGCGACTTTTCAGGCCGCCTGAGTCCCCCAGAGGCGCAGAGTGCGACTCTCGTGACTCACCCCGTTCGAGAACGTTGATTCAGGGTTAACCCTGCTCGACAGGAATCCGCGACGCAGCCTAGATTCGGGCTTCGTTGTCGAATCGTCCGGGAGAGCGCCTTGCGGGGTGAGGAGCGCCGCATATCACCACAAGGACGGCGCGCCTCCGATCGTGAGCGTGGCGCGCCCGCGTGGCTGCGCATCTCCATCCTCGCGCTGGCGCTGGCGATCACCGCCCATGTGCTGCTGGTGGCGCGCGATGTCGCGACGCCGCACGCCCGATCAACAGGCTTCGCCTTCTCCGACCTGTGGGTGCTGGGGCCGCCCATCGCCATCGGCCTGTTCACCCTCGCCCTCGTGGTCATCATGCAGCGGCGCCAGATGGGCATCAGCCGCGCCTGGGCCGCGTCGGAACGTCGGTTCCGGGGCGCCGTCGAGGCCGCCCATTGCGGGGTCTGGGACTGGGACATCGAAGCCGGGCAGGTGATGATCTCGGACTACATGGCCAGTCTGATGGGAATCGACCGCAGCGGCTCCCTGCCGGAAGAAGTCTTCATGGAGCGCATCCACCCGCGCTACCGCGACGCCGTCCAGCACGCCCTGCGTCAGGCCCAGACCTACGGCTCTTTTGAAGTCAGTTTCCCGGTGCCTGACGAGCACGGTCGCGCCCGCTGGATCGACGCCCGCGGTCAGGCGCGCGGCGAGCGGGGGCAGGACGGGTTCACCTCGGTGCTGGGCGTCGCGCTGGACACCACGGAGGCCCGCCGCGCCAAGGCCCAGGCCCAGTCCGCCGAAGGCCGCCTGCGCGACGGCATCGAAAGCGTAAGCGACGCCTTCGTGCTGTTCGACAAGTCGGGCCGCCTGATCCTGTCCAATCAGGCCTTCCAGGACGCCTTCGCGTTCGAGGAAGGCGTGGTGCGCAAGGGCGCCTACAAACAGGACCTGAACCGCATCGCGGCGCTGGCGATCAAGTCGGAGCAGCCCGCCGCCGGTGGTCGCGCCGGCGCACGCGAAGTCGAACTGGTCGACGGCCGCTGGCTGCAACTGGTCGAGCGCTTCACCTCGGACGGCGGCTCGGTGGTTTCGGCCGCCGACATCACCGCAATCAAGCAGAAGGAAGCCGAGCGTCAGCGCGCGGTCGAGCGTCTGCACGCCACCATCGCCGAACTGGAGGACCGCGAGGAGAAGCTGTCCCTGCTGGCGCGCAAATACGAGGTCGCCATGACCCGGGCCGAGGCCGCCAATCAGGCCAAGTCCGAGTTTCTGGCGAATATGAGCCACGAACTGCGCACCCCGCTGAACGCCATCAACGGCTTCTCGGAGATCATGGCCGGCGAGCTGTTCGGCCCGCTGGGGCACGACAAGTACAAGGGCTACGCCGCGGACATCCTGAAGTCCGGCCAGCACCTGCTCAGCCTGATCAACGATATTCTGGACATGGCCAAGATCGAGGCCGGCAAGTTGACACTGCACTATGAGCAGGTGTCGCTGAAGGAGCTGGTCGAGGACGCCACCCGCCTGATGCGCGGCAAGATCGAGGAAGCCGGACTGAAGCTGGTGGTCGATGCGCCGGAACTGCCGGAGATCGAGGCCGACCATCGTGGGCTGAAGCAGGTGATCCTGAACCTGATCTCGAACGCGGTGAAGTTCACGCCCGAGGGCGGCGACATTCTGGTGTCCCTGTCACGGTTGGACGACGACCGTGTGCGGGTGGCGGTGTCCGACACCGGCATCGGCATCGCGCCCGAGGACCTGGCCCGTCTGGCGCGGCCGTTCGAACAGGTCGAGGGTCAGCACTCCAAAACCACGCAGGGCACAGGCCTGGGCTTGGCCCTGACCAAGTCCCTGATCGAACTGCACGGCGGCGAACTGGTGATGGAGAGCGAGCCGGGACGCGGCACGACCGTAAGCTTCGACCTGCCGATCCGTCGCCCGTCGGAGACGACGCAGGCACAGCCCCTGCCCCAGGTCCAGTCCCGAGCCCGCGCGGCCTGACCCTATTTCTTGTCGGCCTGAGGGCCGTCTTGACGATCACGCGGGGCGGTCTTGCCGCGACGGGACAGGATCTGCGAGAGCACGGCGCGGTCCTCGGGCGACAGCGTGCCGAACAGCTGAACCGAGTCCGCCTCAAGCCGGGCGCGTCCGCGCAGTTCCGCCGCGCGGGATTCCCCGAGCAGGGCCCGAACCCGCGCCGGGTCGAACTGGGGGGAGGCCGACAGCTCGATCGCGGCCCGGCGCTTGGACCGCGCCTCCTCGAAGTCGGGCTTCGCGGCCAGCGCGGAGGCCTTCAGTGTCTGACGCACGCGCTGGCGCACCTCCGGGCTGAGCTGTCCGATCAGGCTCATGGTCGAGCCCGTGCGGGCGGGGCGTTGTTGCGCCTCGATCCGGCGCTCGGCGCGCTCATGCGCGACCCAGATCGTCCCCACGGTCGCGATCCCGAACAGGTTCAGCGCGACGGAGGCCGCCAGAGCGATCTTGAGGGTCTTCGGACTCACCCCAGAACCTCCGAGTCATCCACCCCCTGCAGGGTCGACTGATACAGGATCGCGTCAGCCTGGGCGTCGGCGGTCATGTGGGACGTCATGATGACACCGGCGGCGACACCGGCGCAGGCGGCGACCGCCCAGCCGGCGCCGAAGATCAGGGTCAGGCGGTCGAGCCAGCGACGGCCCTGACGGCGCGCCTTCAGTCCGGCTTCAGCCGCCGAGGCGATCACGCGATCCCGCAGCGCCGTTGACAGCCGGGGCGTCGGCGCGGCGTGCAGCAGGGCGTCGACGGCGTCGGCTTCCGCCAGCGCCTCCCGCACGATCTCGGGCCGGGCCTCCATGAAGGCCCGCGCCGCGTCCCGCTCAGCCTCGGGCCAGCGCCGCGCATCGACGCCATAGGCCGAGATCAGGGCGATGAACCGTTCCGCCGTCATCACACTCACGCTCCTTCAGCGTCCGGCCGCATATCGGCCAGAGCCAGTCTCAACGCTCGCCGTCCTCGTGACAGCAGGCTTTCCAACGCCTCGACACTAACCTCCATCAGGGCCGCGGCCTCGATGTTGGTCAACTCCTGATAGTGACACAGGACGATGGCCTCTCTCTGGCGATCCGGCAAACGGGCCAGAGCCGCCTCCACACGCACGCCCACGTCCGCCGCCAGCAATCCCCGATCCGGAGCCGCGCCCTCGTCCGGACGATCCGGCGGCGTGTCCGTGGTGATCTCGCGCCGTCTCCGCAGCCGGTCGTAACAGAGGTTCAGCGCCACCCGGTGCAGCCAGGTGTCGAACCGCGCCTTGCCCGGCGCCCAGCGCGGCGCCTGTCGCCAGGCCCGCAGCATGGCTTCCTGCGCCACGTCCTCGGCCTCGACGGCGTCGCCCAGCATGCGCCGCGCCAGCGACAGCATGCGGGGCAGCTTCCTCGCCACCATGGACTGGATGGCCGCGGGATCGCCTTGACCCACGCGGCGCACCAGATCCTCGTCGGGGTCGGCGATCAGCGCCAATAGGCCCTCGTTCGAACGTCATCGAAAGGGCCGTTCGGCGCAGAACCGGCGTCCCCGACATCTCCTTACTCCGAAGCGGGGTCTTGAGGCGACGCTTCTCGTGCGGCGCGATGTTGCTGCATCCGCTCACGGCCCCGCTCGCGCCCGGCGCGACGTTCCTCCACGCTCAGGAAGCCGTCGCTGTCGGTGTCCAGACGGGTGAAGGCCTGGTCGGCGCGGGCGCGGACATCGGCGATCCGCACCGGTCCCCGCTCGCCGCGCGGACCATGGTCGCGACGCGCATGCTCGGGGCGAGAACGCGCGGCGCCCCGCTCGGCCATGGCGACGAATTCCTCACGGCTAAGCTTGCCGTCGTTGTCAGTATCCAGTCGTTCGAAGCGGGCCCCGGCCCGCTCCTGACGCACGACCATGGCCCGCGCACGGCGTTCCTCACGGGTGACGGTCCCGTCGCCGTCAGCGTCGGCGGCGGCCAGAGGCTGAACGCGGCGCTCCACGAAATCAGTCCGACTAACCGGCGCGTTCGGGGCCGCCTGCGGCGCCGGCTCGATCGGCGGACGCGCGGTCGCAACGCCCGCGGCGGCGGCCAGAGCCACGACGGCAAAGCCGCCGATCAGAAGGGTTCTGCTCATTCGATGATCTCCATGGCCCTGCGGCCTTGTCATCCCTGTCAGGAGATCGAACGCACCGGCGGCTAATCTCCGTCGCGAAGCGGCGGCAGCGCCCTGTCGAACGCCCCGCGCGCGGCGCGGCGGACCTCGGCCAGACGCGCCGTGAGACTGTCGAAATCGGGCGATCCGGCCGCCTCGGCCAACCGTCGCCGAAACCCTTCCGGTTCGTTCGACGGGTCGCCCGCATCGTCAAAGGCGGCGGCCAGCACCTGCCCAAGCGCCTGTTGCAGACGCCAGGCCTCCGCCAGTTCCGGTTCTCCGGTCAGGGCCTCAAGGGTGGAGACCGTCAGCGGCTCTCCGATCGCGGCGGCCTGCAACTGGCTGACCTGGGCCACGAACTCGGCATCGACCTGACCGCCGGGCGCCAGCTTGAGATCCCACGCCCCCTGCCCCGGTCGCTCGCGCTCCATCAGATCCCGCATCCGCCGGGCGTCGGCGGCGATGTTCACGCCCGGTCGCGGTCGACGCAGGATCGCCTCCAGCATGGCGGTGACCTCGGTCCCGAAGGCCTTGTCGTCCGTCCAGACCACACGAGCGCGCGTCAGGGCCATGAACTCCCATGTGTCGCCTTCAGCCGCATAGTAGTCGCGCAGAGCCGACAGCCGCAGGGAGACCGGGCCCTTGGCCGCGCCCGGACGCAGCCGCATGTCCACCTCATAAAGCCCGCCCTCGGCGGTGTGGGCGGACAGGGCCGCGATCAGCCGCTGGGTGAACCGGGAATAGAAGACCCCCGCCGCCCATCCCTTGCCCGACGACACGACATCCGCCGGCGCCTCGTACAGGGTCATCAGGTCCAGATCGGAGCTGGCCCGCATCTCACGCGATCCGGCCTTGCCCAGGGCGATCACGGCGACCCGACCGCCGGGCAGGGTTCCGCCCTGCCGCTCCGCCTCGGCGAGGGCCGCCGGCGCCAGCGCCGCCATCACCGCGTCCGCAAGCTTGGTCAGCGCCTGTCCCGCCGCCTCCGGCCCGGCCCGTCCGGTCAGGATCTGCAGGCCGATACGGAACATCTGATCCCGGTGGATGCGGCGCACGGCGTTCATCGCCGCCTCGAAATCAGGCGCGGCTTCGGCCTCGGCCAGCATCTGCTCGGTCAGGCCAGAGTCTTCCTCCAGATCGCGGGCGAAGCGGGCGTCCAGCATGCTGTCCAGCGCCGCCGGATATCGCCCCAGCGCCCGCGCCAGACGCGGGGCGAAGGCCATGACTCCGACCACCAGTTCGAACAGGCGCGGCTGATTGAGGAACAGGGCCTGCACCTGCACGCCGGCGTTAAGTCCGGCGAAGAAGACGGCGAAGCGGCGGAAGGCGTCGTCGGCCGCCCCGGTGTCCGCCAGCGCGGTCAGCAGGCGGGGCGCCAGCCGGGTGAACAACTCCCGTCCGCGCGCGGTGCGGGTCGCGGGGATGCGGCCGTGGTGCCAGCTGCGGATGGTGTCCGCGACGGTCGCGGGCTCCGGGAAGCCCATGCGCGCGAGTGTCTCCAGCGTCTCCGGATCATTCTCGACCCCGGTGAAGACCAGCGAGCCATAGGGCGACGACAGTTCCTCCTCGCCCTCGAACAGTTCGCCGTAGCGGCGATTCACCCCGACCAGCAGGACCTCGACCCGGGCGTCGAAGGCCGCCAGATCGCCCTCCCCGGCCAGTGCGCCGACGGCGGCGCGACGGACCGGATCGACCGGCAGGCTGTGCGTCTGCTCATCGTCCAGCATCTGGACCCGATGCTCCAGCCCGCGCAGTTCGACATAGGCGGCGGTCAGTTCCTCGCAGACCCCGGCCTCGATATGACCGTCGTCACGCAGGGCGGCCAGCGCCTCGACAGTGCGTGGCTTCCGCAGCTTCGCATTGCGGCCGCCGAGGATCAGTTGCTGGGTCTGGGCGAAGAACTCGATCTCGCGGATGCCGCCGCGCCCGAGCTTCAGATTGGCCCCGGCGGCCTCCAGTCCCTCGCCGGTCTTGTGGACATGGATCTGTCGCTTGATGGACTGGATGTCCAGGATGGCCGGATAGTCGAGACTGCGCCGCCAGATGAAGGGCGCCAGCGCCTTGATGAAGGCCTTGCCCTCGCGGATATCCCCGAGCATGGCGCGCGCCTTGATGAAGGCCGCCCGCTCCCAGTTCTGGCCGACGCCCTCGTAATAGGTCAGGGCGAAGGGCACGGCGACGACCGGCGGGGTCGAGGACGGGTCCGGGCGCAGGCGAAGGTCCACCCGGAAAACATAGCCGTCGCCGGTCCGCTCCTGCATCAGGGTGGCGAAGGCGTGGGCCAGCCGATCCACGAACCGCTGGGGCTCCACGCCGTCGGCCAGGGCGGTGATGAGCACCTCCGGCGCCCAGAACAGACTGATGTCGATATCCGACGAGTAGTTCAGTTCGTCCGCGCCATGCTTGCCCATGGCCAGACCGAACAGGCCGGGGACCGGCCCTCGCTTGTCATCCGCCTTCGAGATCAGCTTGCCCCGCTCGCGTTGGTCATGCGCGACGGCGGACAGGGCGGCGCGGGACGAGATGTCGGCGAACCGGCTCAGGGCGACGGTGACCTGATCCAGATCCCACACCCCGCCGAGATCGGCGAGGGCGGTCAGCAGATGCAGTTCCCCCTTCAACCGCCGCAGGGGCGAGCGCACATCGTCCGCGCCCCCGGTCAGGCCGCCGGTGCGCCGAAGCACATCCGCCAGACGCATATCCGGTCCCTGCTCCAGCAGGGCGCGCAGGGTGTCAGGCCAGCGCCGGGCGATGCCGAACAGGTAGGGGGAGGCGGCGAAGATCGGCTCCAGCGCCGCCCAGCTTCCCTCCAGCGTCTCTCGCCAGCCGCCGTCGTCCGCGGCCTGGGACAGACGCTCATGCGCCCGGGCGGCGGCGGCTTGATCCAGCACCGGCCCGCAGGGCTTCAGCGCCGCGACGGCCTGAGCGGCGTCCGTCATGCCTCCGCCGCCGGCAGGACCAGCGCCACGCGCAGGCCGGGGCCGGAGCCTTCATAGGCGCCGGGACCTTCATCCAGGGTGATGCGCCCGCCGTGGGCCTCCATCACCGCGCCGACCAGCGACAGGCCCAGACCCGAGCCGGGCTCGGTGCGGCTGTTGTCCAGACGGACGAAGCGCTGGATGACGCGCTCGCGGTCTTCCTCGGGCACGCCCGGACCGGTGTCGGTGACCGAGAACTCGATCTCGCCGGACGAGCGCCGCCGGGCGCGCAGCATGACCGCCCCGCCCACGGGCGTGTACTTGATCGCATTGTCGATGATGTTGGCCAACGCCTGCGCCAGGAAAGGCTGGTTGGCGTTGACCGTCAGGCCGCGCTCGATCTCGGCCGAGAACTCCAGCCCCTTGTCCTCGCTGGCGGGTTCGTAGAGCTCGGCCATGTCGGCGGCCAGATCCGCCGCGTCGAACAGGGCGGGGTCGGGGATGCGCCCCGAACCGGCGGCGGCCTGAAGCCGGGCGATGGCCAGAACGGTGTTGAAGGTCTTCAGCAGGTCGTCGGCCTCGGACAGGGCCAGCTCCAGCGCCTCGGTTCCGTCGATCTTGCCCGCCTCGGCATCGATCAGCGCCACCTCCAGCTTGGCCCGCATCCGGGTCAGGGGCGAGCGCAGGTCGTGGGCGATGGCGTCACCGGCGTGGCGGATGGAGGCCATCGAGCTCTCAAGCTGATCCAGCATCCCGTTGAGGCCCTGCCCCAGCTCGTCCCACTCGTCGCCCGAGTTGCGGACCACGGCGCGCGCCTTGAGGTCGCCCTCCTGCACGGCGGCGACGACGCCCTTCAGCCGCCCCATGGCGCGTTCCAGATTGCGGCTGACCAGCAGCCCGCCCGCAAGCCCGAGCAGCAGAACGATGCCCATCGCCCCCCAGAGCGCCTGCGTCAGCCGGCCCAGATAGGCCTCGATGTCGCCCATCGACTGACCGACGAACAGCATCTCCCCGCCCGACAGCCGAACCTGCACGCCCCGCACCTGCGGCCGGATCACCCGCCCGTCGGGAAGGTTGTCGGTCATGGGGAAGGTCACCCACTGGACGCCCTGATTGTATTGCTCGATCGGGGACATGGTCAGGCTGCCGGTGATCCGGCTGCCGTCCCGCTCCATCAGCAGATAGACGAAGCTGCTGCGGGTCAGGGTCCGGTCGATCAGCGCCCGGTTCACGGCGTCCAGACCGCGCTGGTCATAGATGCCGCGCAGCACCTGAAGCTCGCCCCGCACATCCTGCTCGGCCCGAACCCGCGCCTCGTTGGCCGAGGCGATATAGACATAGGCCAGCACCGCGCTGGCCGCCGCGGCGAACAGGGCGACGAACAACAGGGTCAGCCGGAACGGCGTCCGACGAAGGAGGGAGGGCAGACGCACTAGGCTTCTCCCTCCCCGGCACGGGGAGGGTGGTCGGCGCGCAGCGACGACCGGGTGGGGCGGGCAAGGCAACGCATCCGCACCTGTTCAATCACTTCCTGAACCCTGTCCCGCACAGCCTCATTACTCACCCGAAACGTCAGAAAGCCCAGCCGCGCAAGCACCGCATCCCTGACCCGATCCTTGCGCGCCCGGTCTTCATCTCTGTGCGATGCTCCATCGACTTCAATGATCACAGCTCGATCCAGACACACGAAGTCGGGAATGTATCCCCGCTCCGGGTGCTGCCTTCGGAAAGGCAGACCTTCCTGACGAAGCTTACGCAGCCTCACCCAGAGCCGCGCTTCGGCGGGCGTCATTGCCTTCCTGAGGGCCCTTGCCCTGGCGATGACGGCCATGTTGCCTTAGCCCTCCCCACCCGGTCGCTGCGCGACCACCCTCCCCTGCCGGGGAGGGAAACCACCTAGGCTTCCAATCTATAACCTGCGCCCCGGACCGTCTGCAGCATCGCCTTGTCGAAACCCTTGTCGATCTTGGCGCGCAGGCGGCTGATGTGGACGTCGATGACGTTGGTCTGGGGGTCGAAATGATATTCCCACACCTTCTCCAGCAGCATGGTGCGGGTCACCGACTGGCCGGCGTGGCGCATCAGGAATTCCAGCAGCTGGAACTCGCGCGGCTGCAGGTCGATCTCCTGACCGGCGCGGTGCACGGTGCGGGCGATGAGGTTCATCTCCAGATCGCCGACCTTCAGAACGGTGGCGACCGAGCCGGTCTCGCGGCGACGCGACAGGGCCTCGACGCGGGCGATCAGTTCGGCGAAGGCGTAGGGCTTGACCAGATAGTCGTCGCCGCCGGCCTTCAGGCCCACGACGCGATCCTCGACCTCGCCCAGCGCCGACAGGAACAGAACCGGGGTCTGGTCGCCGTCCTTGCGCAAGGTCTCGACCATGCCGATGCCGTCCAGACGCGGCATCATGCGATCCACGACATAGACGTCATAGCCGCCCTTCTGGGCTTCCAGCAGGCCGAAGGCGCCGTCGACGGCGTGGGTCACCTCGTGACCGGCCTCGGTCAGTCCCCGGACCATCGCGGTCGCGGCCTCGGCGTCGTCCTCGACCACCAGAATGCGCATGGAATCAGCCCCTGAATGCAAAATCGCCGCCGATGTTAGCGCATCGGCGGCGACTTGGTCAGTTAAGCGTTGTTCAGGTTGCAGACGATCATTCGTCGGCGAACTTCAGCACCACCAAGGCATTGCCCTGCGGCGTCCAGACCGACAGCAGAATGCTGGGACGACCCGACCGCTTCACGGCCTCGACGGCAGTGCGGAACTCGGCGACGGACCGGACCGGACGGTTGTCCGCACGGGTGATCACGAGACCTTCCTGAAGCTGGGCGCGGGCGCCCGGCGTGCGCGGGGCGACGCCGGTGATCAGCACCCCCGCCACCGTATCCGGCATGCCGTTACGCTGACGGGTTTGCGCGGTCAGCGGCGCGACGCTGATGCCCTCGACAGGCTCACCTTGCGCGGCGGGAGGAGCGCTCGGCGCCGCCTGACCGGAACCGCCGCCGTCCTGATTCAGCAGCTCGGCTTCCGACGGACGGGTGCCGGCCTGAATGCTGACGGTCTGGCGACGTCCATCCCGCAGAACCTCCATGCGAACCGTATCGCCGGGGCTGACCGCGCCGACCGCACGGGTGATTTCGGTGCCGTCCGCGACCGGGCGACCGTTCACGCCGACGACCAGATCGCCGATCTGCAAGCCGCCACGCTCGGCGGGCGCGCCCGGGGTCAGGGTGTCGACCAGCGCGCCCTTGAAGTTGCGCGGCTGTCCGAGCGCTTCCCAGGCTTCCGGGGTCAGGGTGCGCAGACCGGCGCCGATATAGCCCCGACGGATCGTCTCCCCCCTCATCAGACGGTCGGTGATCGGTTTGGCGACCGAGGCCGGGATGGCGAAGCCGATGCCTACCGAGCCGCCCGACGGCGACAGGATGGCCGAGTTCACGCCGATGACGCGCCCGTAGATATCGAAGGTCGGACCGCCCGAGTTGCCCCGGTTAATGGCGGCGTCGATCTGGATGTAGTCCGTATAGGGCGTGCGCGAATCCAGCTGGTTGCGACCCTGCGCCGAAACAATGCCCGCCGTGGCGGTGCCGCCCAGACCGAAGGGGTTGCCCACCGCGATGACCCAGTCGCCCACGCGCGGGTTGGCGGTCTCCTCGAAAGTCACATAGGGGAAGTCCGTCCCCTCGACCTTCAGCACGGCCAGATCGGTCGATTCATCGCGGCCGACCACGCGGGCGGTCAGCTCGCGCGCGTCCGCCAGCTTTACGGTGATCTCCACCGCGTCGGCGACGACGTGGTTGTTGGTGACGATGAAGCCGTCGTCCGAGATGAAAAAGCCCGAGCCGGAGCCCATGGCCGTCGTGCCTTCATCCTCGCCGCCCTCGCCAGAGCCGTCTTCGCCCTGCCCGTTCGGCAGCGGCACGGCGCCTAGACCGGGAATCTGGAGGAAGCCCTGCGGGCGGGCGGCCACCCGGGTCTTCACGTCGATCTGCACGACGGCCGGGGCGACCTGTTCGAAGATGTCGGCGAAGCTGCGGGGCGCGCCCTGCGGCGGAGCGAAATTGGCGCCCGCGGCGCCGGCGCTGGGGATCAGGCGTCCGCTGACGCCCGCCACGGGCCCGGCGTTCGCCGCGGGCCACTCTATCACCCCGCCCGCGGTCGCGGCGGCGGCGAAGGCCAGGCCGGCGACGGCTCCGAGCATGAATTCCTTGCGCTTCATCATAGGCGGTCGACAATCCTCTCACCGGGCGACGGAAGCGCCCGTTACGGCGATGATTACAGGGCGTTCGCGAGTTTCAGCAACGTCCATATGACGATGTTGGCTCCCGCCTCGCGTCAGTCGTCAGACCGATTTGCGTCAGGATCGCGGCGAAGCTGTCCTTCGAAGAGAATATCGGCCAGCCGGGCCTCCTCCTCGGGCGAAAGCGGCGCGACCTCGGCCTTGCGGCGGCGGGCGAAAGTCAGCAGCAGAGCCCCGACCGCCAGCACCACGGCGAACGGCCCGAACCAGAGAAGCCAGGTCCCGGCCCTCATGGGCGGGGTGAACAGGACAAAGTCGCCATAGCGACGGACCAGATCCTCGCGAATGGCCTGATCGCTGCGTCCTGCGGCGATCTGGTCACGCACCAGCCCGCGCATGTCGGACGCGATGCCCGCCGGACTGTCGGCGATGGCCTCGTGCTGACAGACGACGCAGCGGATGTCCTCGAACAGACGTTTGGCGCGGGCTTCCTGAGCCGCATCGGGCAGGGGACGATCAGGCGCGGGCGCCGGTTCAGCGGCGATCAGCCCCACGGCGGCGACAGCGATCAGCAGGACGCGCTTCATGCGGCGACCTTCCGTGCTCCGACGGCCAGCCGCAAGCGGCGATCCATCAGCGACAGCACGCCCCCCAGCGCCATGATCAGCGGGCCGACGAAGATCAGCCGCGCCCACGGGTTCCACCAGACGCGGACGTTCCAGGCCGGAGCGCCGTCGGCGGTCTGCGCCCGCTCGCCCAGCACCACATACACATCGTCCAGCCCGCGAAAATCGAGCCCGACCTCGGTCGTCGTCTGGCCGCCTGTGGGGAAGAAGCGGCGCTCGGCGGTGACGGTGCGGCTCCGCCCGCCGGGAACCGACACGATCAGATGGCCCTGCTCGGCCAGATAGTTCGGCCCCTCGACCACGCGGACATCATCCAGCGTGACGGTCCACTTGCCCGCCTCAAGCGACTGGCCGACAGCCAGCGGGCGCGCGGCCTCGATGCGATAGCCGGTCTCGACCACCGCCCCCAGGACGAAGACCCCCAGCCCGGCGTGAGCCAGGGTCATGCCCCAGGCGCCCAGCGGCAGGCCCTTGGCCCGGCGCAGGGTCTCGGCCACCGGCGCGCGGAACAGCTTGATACGTTCCGCTGTCTCGGACAGGGCGCCGAGGATCAGCCAGACCCCCATGCCGATGCCCGCCGCCGACAAGGCCTTGCGCGGCTCGAACACGGCGAAGGCCAGCAGGGCGAACACCACCGTCAGACCGGCCGCCACGGCCAGCCGCTGGGCCGCGCCCTTCGCGTCACCGCGCTTCCACGCCAGCAAGGGTCCGGCGGGCAGGATGATCAGGGCCACCGTCATCAGCGGGACGAAGGTCAGGTTGAAGTAGGGCGGACCGACCGAGATGGCGGCGCCCGACGCCGCCTCGAGGATCAGCGGATACAGGGTGCCCAGCAGCACCGTCGCGGCGGCGGCGGTCAGGAACAGGTTGTTGATCACCAGTGCGCCCTCGCGGCTGATCGGGGCGAACAGGCCGCCGCCCTTCAGCTGCGGCGCCCGCCAGGCGAACAGGGCGAAGGCCAGGCCGGCGGTCACCCCGAGGATGGCCAGCAGCACCAGACCTCGCTCGGGGTCGACGGCGAACGCATGAACGCTGGTCAGCACGCCGGACCGGACGAGGAAGGCGCCCAGCATGGAGAAGGTGAAGGCGAGCAAAGCGAGGAAGGTCGTCCAGCCCGCCAGCGCCCCGCGCCGCTCGGTCACCACCGCGCTGTGCAGAAGGGCGGCGCCCGCCAGCCAAGGCATGAAGCTGGCGTTCTCGACCGGGTCCCAGAACCACCAGCCGCCCCAGCCCAATTCATAGTAGGCCCAGAAGCTGCCCAGCAGGATACCGACGGTCAGGAAGGCCCAGCTGGCCAGCGCCCAGGGACGCACCCAACGGCCCCATGCGGGCCAGAAGCTGGCGTTGGCCCGTCCCTCGATCAGGGCGGCGACCGCCAGCGAGAAACAGACCGAGAAGCCGACATAGCCGCAGTAGAGCAGCGGCGGGTGGAACGCCAGGGCCGGGTCTTGCAACAGCGGGTTCAGGGACTGGCCCTGGAACGGCGCGGGGTTCAGGCGTGTGAAGGGGTTGGAGGTGAAGACGGTGAAGGCCAGGAACAGGGCGCCCAGCAGGCCCTGGGTGGCGACCGCGCAGGTCTTCAATCCGAACGGCAGATTCTGCGCCCGCGCCAGAGCGGCGCCGAACACGGTCATCACCAGACACCACAGCAGCAGCGAGCCCTCGTGGCTGCCCCAGGCGGCCGCCACCTTGTAGAGCATGGGCTTGTCGGTGTGGCTGTTGGCCGCGACGTTGGCGACCGAGAAGTCCGACACCGCGAAGGCGAAGATCAGGCACAGGAAGGCCACCAGCACCAGACCGGCGGCGGCGATGGCCGCCCCGTTGGCGGCGCCCGCGAGAACGGGGCTGCGCCGGATGCGCCCGGCGGCGGCGATCACCGCCTGCAACACCGACAGGACAAGCGCGAGAATGAGGGCGAAGGCGCCGGTTTCAATGATCACGAGGCGGGGCCTCCGGCTTCAGGACGCCATTCGCCCTTGGCCTTCAGGCTCTCCTGAACCTCGCGCGGCATATAGTTTTCATCGTGCTTGGCCAGCACTTGTGTCGCGCGGAAAGAGCGGTCCGGAAGGAAGGCGCCCTGCGCCACGATTCCCTGCCCCTCGCGGAACAGGTCCGGCAGATCGCCACGATAGACCACCCGGATGGTGGCGACATTGTCGGTGACGACGAAGGCGACCTCGCCGTCGCCGGCGCGCTGCACGCTGCCGACCTCGACCAGCCCGCCCAGACGGATCACCCGGCCCTCGGGCGCCTTTTCCAGCGTCGCCTCGGACGGAGAGAAGAAAAAGGTCACGCTGTCACGCATGGCGTAAAGCGACAGGCCGACAGCCAGCGCGAGGATCGGCGCCACGGCGATGAAGATCCACAGACGGCGACGCGCCTTGGGCGATTTGGGCAACCAGCTCATTGGACGCCTCCGGGCGGCAGGCGGCGTTCCAGATCGGTCCGTCGCGGATCCTGCGGGTCGAGCGCGGCGATCAGGGGCGCCCACATCCGGCGGGTCTCGGCGGCGTCGCCGCGCGCGAGCGCCGCCTCGCCGAGGAAGTACAGGGCGCCCAGTTGGCCGGGGTCCAGCTTCAAGGCTTCGCGGAAGGCGGCCTCGGCGTCCGCGCCGATAGTCCCTCCGTTGGCGCGAACGAGGCTTTCGCCCAGTCGCGCCCAGCCCTGTGCGTCGCCCGGAGTCAGCTCTAGCAGACGGCGGAAGGCGGAGGCGGCGCCGATGGCGTCCCCGGCCTCGAACCGCGCCGCGCCCAGCATGGCCAGCGCCTGCGTATTGTCCGGCTGTTCGCGCACCTGCCGTTCGATCACGGCGGCGATCTGCACCGGAACAAGCGGCTCGGACAGGGTCGCCCATTCATCGACCCGGCGTTCATAGGGCTGGTCCGGCAGGCCCGAGGCGCCGAACACCAGATACAGGCCCAGCGCCGCCGCCACGGACAAGCCAATCCCCGCCAGCACGACGACCCGATCCTTCGACCCGGCGCGCAGTTCGGCGGGGGCCCGCTGCGCCGCCAGGATACGGCGACCGGCCTCGGCGCGCGCCGCGACCCACGCGGCCTCGTCCATCAGTCCCCGGGCCTTCAGCCGGTCCAGTTCAGCCAGTTCGGCGACCGAGGCGGCGTTTTCGACTGCTTCGCCCGCGTCCGCGCCACGCCGGGCGCCGGTCAGCACAAGCAGCCCCGAGAGGGCCGCCAGCAGGCCTGTCATGATCCAGAAGAACATCATCGCCGCGCGATGTAGCCGATCAGGCCGCCCGCGACGAGGCCCCGCTTGTCGCGGGGCCGCCCCCGGCGACCGCGGCCCGGCGCCGCACCGTCCGCGCGGCGTCCTTTGATTCAATCAGTTCGAGGTAGCGGGCCGCGACGGAGACCAGCCGAAGGGCATGCGTCTCATCCGGCGCCTCGCCGTCGTTGACCATCGTCAGGACCTCGTCCGCATAGCCGCTGAGCCGCTCGGTCAGGGTGTCGACCAGCGCCTTGCGCGCCGCCTCGCTGCCGAAGATGGCGGCGGCGCCGCGCGTGGCCCCGACCAGCCGCAGCAGGGCCAGGGCCGCGTCGGCGGCCTCGCCCCGCGCGGCGGCGTCCAGCATCGGCGCCATCCGGCTCATTCGCCCCGAGGTCTGCACGCGGGTCAGCGGCAGGGCCTTGTCCACCGCCTTGTCCGCCGTGCGCAGCAGGCCCGAGAGCCAGCCGGACACCTTCACGCGGCTGTCCCGGACACGGCGGCCCCATTCGGAGTCCGGATCGAGCGTCAGGGTCACGTCCAGTTCGGCCAGAACGCCCGCGCACCAGTCCAGATCAGCGATGGCCGTGTCGACGCCCCCGGCGGTCTTGCCGGGCTGATAGGCCGCCAGCCGGGCCGAGCGCTCGTCCACCCCGTCCAGCAGACGATCCACGAAGCCCGCCAGCTCGGAGGCGCTGAGGAAGCCGCGCCGTCCCGCGACACCGGACGTCCGGGTGATGATCCGCAGCACCAACACCGCGTCATCCAGTTGGGAGAACAACATCTCCAGCAGGCGCCCGGCTCCATCGTCGTGGATGTCGGAGCAGTCCTTCACCAGCAGGCGCAGTTCGGCCAACTGGTCGCCATCGGGACGTTTCAGCCAGACCTCGATCGAAGGCAGGCCGCGCCGGGCCAGATGGGCGAGGTCCAGACAGCTGGCGAGATCGAACAGCCCCTGCTCCCGCCGCGCGGGCTCAAGATCCTCGGGCCAGACCAGCGCCGGGCGGTCGCGCACGGCGGCGGCGGCGGACAGGCAGTAGCGGTTGGCGACCGCCACGGCGTCGGGGCCGCCCGGATCGTCCAGGCGGGGCAACAGGCCAGGTTCGCGCTCGATGGCGGCGCGCCACAGGCGGGGCAGAACCGCTGGAGGAAAGCTCATGGAGCCGATGCCGTCCGCCCGCCGCTGGAACATCCGGGCGACGGGAGCCAGCACGAAGGCCCGCCGGGCGCGGTCGCGCATCTCCTCGGCCAGCATCAGGCGCAGCTCGGCCGCCCGACCACCCGGCAGGGCGGCGACCGCGGCGGCAACCGATTTCAGGACAGTCTCCGGGCATCGCCCGATCAGGGCGGCCAACGCGATGCGATGGGCGGCGGTCAGCCCGGACATGAAACCTCTTCCAACCGCACCCGGTGAGGAGACAGGATGAAGGCTCAGGGTTAACAGCCCCTGACTGAAGGTCTCAGATTTCAGCGGTCGGGAGCTCGAGCAGGACCTTCAGCCCGCCCATGTCGCTGTCGCCCAGGGTGATCTTCCCGCCATAGGCGCGGGTCAGCTCGACCACGATGGACAGACCGAGCCCCGAACCCGGCGTGGTCTCGTCCATCCGCATGCCGCGTTGCAGGGCGGCCTCGCGCTGGTCGGCGGGCAGGCCGGGGCCGTCGTCCTCGACCACCACGACCATCTGGCCCAGATGAGTCGGGCCGGCGGAGATGCGGACGCGCCGCTTCGCCCATTTGCAGGCGTTCTCCATCAGATTGCCGAGGATCTCCTGCAGGTCCTGACGCTCGCCACGGAAGCCCAGTTCATCCGGGGCGCGCCAGTCGATCTCGACGTTCTTCCACTCGAACACCCGTTCAAGCATCACGGCCAGTTCGTCGATCACCTCGGCGATGGGGGTGCGCTCGCCCAGCAACTGGGCGCGGGCGGCGGCGCGGGCGCGGCGCAGGTGATGATCGACCTGGGCCTTCATCACCTCGGTCTGCTTGCGGACCATGTCGGGCAGCACGCCCTCCTGCGTCCCCGCCTCGGCCAGCATGACCGACAGCGGGGTCTTCAGGGCATGGGCCAGATTGCCGACGTGGGTGCGCTGGCGCTCCACCGTCTCCTGGTTCTGGTCCAGCAGGCGATTCACCTGCTCGGCCAGCGGCTGGATTTCCACCGGATAGCTGTGCACGATCCGCGCGGCCTTGCCCTTGCGAACGTCGGCGATCTCGTTGCGCAGACCGAACAGGGGGCGCAGGCCGATCTGCACCTGCAGGAAGACCGCGATCACCAGCCCCACGCCGAGGATCAGCAGGGCGATCCAGGTGAAGGTCGCGAACTGGCGGGCGTCCGCGTCGATGGTCGAGCGGTCGATCCCGGCCATCAGCACCAGCGGCGCATCGCGCCCCGGCAGGGTCTTCAGGCTGGCGGCGACCCGCAGCGGCCTGTCGATGGGCCCCTCGGCATTATAGCTGATCGTCTGGCCGAAGGCGTCGCTGAGCCGGTCGGCCAGCCCCGCCGGTACGATCAAATCCTCGCCTGCCAGAGACGGCGACCGGGCCAGCATGCGCACGCCGCCCCGCCCGTCCAGCTCGCCGATCGCCCAGTACTTCCCCGACAGGGGCCGCAGGGTCAGCGAATCCTTGATCTCGGCCACCGTCACGCCCTCCGGCGTCACGGTGGTGGCCAGCACGACGTCGTCGATGGTCTCGTTCAGCACGAAGCCGAGACGACGCAAGGTGCTTTCCTCATACTGGCGCGTCAGGGCCCAGCCGGTCAGCAGCAGGGCGACCACGATCCACGCGGCGGCCAGCCAGATCAGGCGACGGGTCAGACTGCGGCCGGGGCGACCGATCCAGCGCCCCCAGCTTTTCGGCCCGGCGGCCGCCGTTTCGCCCCCCGTCGCGTCGGTCACGCGGCTTCGGACTCGCCCGCCAGCGGCGTCAGCCGGTATCCGAGACCGCGCACGGTCTCGATCCGGTCAGAACCGATCTTCTTGCGCAGGCGACCGACGAACACCTCGATGGTGTTCGAGTCGCGGTCGAAGTCCTGATCGTACAGGTGCTCGACCAGCTCCGTGCGGCTGATGACCCGGCCCTGGTGCATCATCATGTAGTGCAGCAGGCGGTACTCCAGCGAGGTCAGGCGCAGGGGCTCGCCGTTGACGCTGGCGCGCGCCGCGCGCGGGTCGAGCCGCAGGCCGCCGCACGACAGGGTCGCCGAGGCGATGCCCGCCGACCGGCGCAGCAGGGCCCGCAGGCGGGCCAGCAGCTCCTCGGTGTGGAAGGGCTTGGTCAGATAGTCGTCAGCCCCGGCGTCGAAGCCCGACACCTTGTCCGACCAGGCGCCGCGCGCCGTCAGGATCAGGACCGGCGTGGTCTTGCCGTCCCGGCGCCAGCGCTCCAGCACCGACACGCCGTCGATCTTGGGCAGGCCGAGGTCCAGAACCACAACGTCATAGGGTTCATTGTCGCCCAGATAGTGGGCTTCCTCACCGTCCGAGGCGTGATCCACCGCATAGCCGGCGTCACCGAGGGCCGTCTTCAGTTGGCGGGACAGATCGACGTCGTCTTCGACCAGAAGCACTCGCATTGGGGTATCCTACCGACTGGCGTCGACGGTGACGTTGAAGATGCGGCCGTCGCGCTCGAAGGCGAAGACGTAGCTGCTGCCCGACTGGCCGCGGTAACCCACGAAGCGGGCGCCGCCGGCGCGGGACTGGGCGATGCGTTGGGCCTCGGCCTGACTCATCTGCGGGCGCTCGCGCTCCCGAGGCGGTTGCTGCTGCTCACGCCCCGGCGGACGGCGATCACCGCGCGGACCATCCTGAGCGGCGGCGACCGAGAAGGGCGCGACAGCCAGCAGGGCGGCGGCAAGAATGACGGACATCCGTTTCATGGTGACGGGTTTAGTCTCGCGGCTCTGAACGACGGCTGAACGAACAGTCTAGACATATTTCAGTTCGTCCGCGCGGACGAAGCATCTTTTTGGGGCCACGGACCGTCGGCCCTTCGGGACCTCCCGACCCCACGCGGCCAAATAGCCCCTTACGCGCGCGCGGATCATTTCTCCCCTCGCAGGACGACGGCCCAAAGCGTGACGGCGATTTCATGCAGATGAACGTTAACTGACTTTCGCTGTTCAGATCGGGCTCAGGCCGGGGCTGCTTTTATCCACGTCAACGCAGCCACATCGGTTGCGAGAACAGGAGAGACCCGATGTTCAAGAAAGCCATCATCCCCGCCCTCGTCCTGGCCGCGGCTTCCGTCGCGGTCCCGGCCACCGCCTCGGCCCAGCAACACCGCGGCGATCGCGGCGACCGGTACGAGCAGAACTACCGCGGCTGGCAGCCGATCGCGCAGCGCAAGTACAACCTGGATCGTCGCATCGACCAGGGCGCGCGCAACGGTCAGCTGAGCCGTCGTGAAGCCACCCGCCTGCGCAGCGAGCTGAACTCGCTGGTGCGCCTGGAGTACAGCTACCAACGCGGTGGCCTGTCGCTCCGCGAGCGTCAGGATCTGGACCGTCGCTACGACCGCCTGTCGCAGCAGGTCCGCTACGAGCGTCGCGATCGCGACGACCGTCGCTGGTAACACCTGGCCTTCCCTCCCCGAGAGGTCAGCGAGGGGCGCGATCCGATAGGGTCGCGCCCCTTTCCTTTGGTCAAAGCCGCAGCATGCTCTCGATGACTGTCACCGCCTGTCCCCGCAACAGGACGCGGTCGCCGTTCAGGACCGTGCCGATATCGCCGCCACGACCGGGGAAGACCTGCCGGAAACGCACCCCGGCCCGTCCCAGCTTGTCCGCATACAGCGGCGCCAGGATGCAGTGCGCCGAGCCGGTGGCCGGGTCCTCGTCCACGCCGCAGCCCGGCGCGAAGAAGCGGTCGACGACATCGACGTCGTCGGACGGATCAGCGGGGGCGCAGACGATCACCTGCCCCGGCTCGCCCGCCTCGCCCTGAAGCGCCGCCAGCGCCCGGATGTCCGGCGCTGCCGCATGAACAGCGGCGGCGTCCGCCAGAACGGCGACCAGATAGCGCCCGGCCCAGAACTCCACCGGCTCCACGCCCAGCGCCTCGGCCAGCCCCGCGAGCGGCCCGGTGCGGCGCGGCGGATCAGACGGGAAGTCCATCTCGTAACCACCCTGGGTGGCCCGCACGATCAGCGGGCCGGAGCGGGTATCGAAGGTCAGGGCGTCAACCGACAGGCCCAGCTCCGCCAGCAGCACATGGGCCGAGGCCAGCGTGGCGTGGCCGCACAGATCGACCTCCGTCCCCGGCGTGAACCAGCGCAGACCGAACCGCGCGGGATCATTGGTGCGCAGCAGGAAGGCCGTCTCGGCCTGATTGTTCTCCTTGGCCAGCGCCTGCATCCACGACGCATCGGGCCACTGGTCGAAGGGCTCGACCACGCAGGCGGGGTTGCCCCGGAACGGCGCGGCGGCGAAGGCGTCGATGGTCCATTGTTTCACGGCAGTACATTTCCTTCGGCGTCGCAGACATAGGCCTCGCGATAGGGCCGGTCGAAGCAGGCGAGGAAGCCCTCGACCTTGTCGCGGTTCAGGGGCCAGGTGAGGGGCGGCAGGTCCGGATAGTTCACGGCGTAGCGCTCGGCCGCGCGGGTGAAATAGTCGGGGACCGGCAGGGACATCAGGCGGGCATAGGCCGCCTCCAGCGCCGGGCGGTCCTGACGCAGGAAGGCGACCGAGGCGTCGACATAGGGCTGGATGGCGTCGGACTCGGCATCCCGAACTTCCAGCATCAACGCGATGGCGGCATCGGTCTGGCCTGCGGCGGCGTGTAGCTGGGCCTCATGCCAGACCAGCGTGCCGGCGTCCTGCCCCGCCAGAGCCTCGCGGTTCTGGACGCGATAACGGGCGATGGTCTCCGCTGCCACGGCCTCGCAACCCGCGGCGTCGAGCGAGCGCCACCCGGCGTCGGTCTGGTCGAACTCGTGCAGCGGCAGGGCCAGCATGGCGGCGTCCGGCTGGCGGCATTCAACCGGCGTGGTCTGGAGGGCCAAGGCGGCCAACAGAGACGTGACGATCATCGAACCACCCTCAACTCCGGCCACCGCTCTTTCGCACTCGCCACCACCTTGTCCCAGCCCTTCGCCAGCGGGCGGTTGGGATTGGGGCGCAGGATCATGTCGAACATGTCTTCAAGGCCGAACGGCGCCGCGACGCTGATCGTGTCATCGGCCTCCAGCCGGACGCCGACCGAGAAGGCCGGGGCGACGAAGCGGGACAGGGCCGTGTCGGTGTCGGGCAGGGCCTCATAAGGCTCGCCGAACCGGTCGGGGAACCAGATGTGGACACGGGCCTGATTGCGGACCTCGACGATGTCGCGGAAGGGCGGTTCGAAGGCGGTGGCCACCTGCTTGATCACAACGTCCTCGGCGTCCCAGTTGGTGTCCGGGTCGAAATAGCCGAGGTCGTAGTCCTTGATCCCGTAGCCCGCCGGGCGGCCGGTGAGGTCGTTCCAGACGGCCTGATAGACAGCGCCGGAAAAGACCCGCCAGTCGTTCAGGCCGAGCGCCCGCACCGTGGTGAGGACGTGCATCAGGTCGGGGGTGGCGCGGACGATCTGACCGAGCCGGGCCTCGAGATCGCTCATCGGCGCAGCGTCCAGCCGTGGTCCAGCGGGCCGTGGCCGCCGCCGAGGCCTGGGGCGCGGCGGATCGCTTCGGCGACATAGGCCCAGGCTTCGGTGACGGCGAGTTCGAGCGGCAGCCCCTTGGCCAGACCGGCGGCGCAGGCGCTGGCCAGGGTGCAGCCGGTGCCGTGGGTGTGGCGGGTATCGACGCGTTCGCCCTCCAGCAGGGTCTCGCCATCGGGAGTAACCAGAACGTCGATGACGCGGTCGCCGGTGGCGACGTGGCCGCCCTTCATCAGGACCGCCTTGGCGCCCATGCCCAGCAGGAACTCGCCCGCCCGGCGCTGGCCGTCCAGATCGGCGACGGTGAGCCCGGTCAGGGCCTCGGCCTCGGGCGCGTTGGGGGTCAGCAGGGAGGCGCGCGGGATCATCAGCGAGCGCACCGCCTGCACGGCCTCGTCCGGCAGCAGGGGATGGCCGCCCTTGGCGATCATGACGGGGTCCACGACCGTCGCGGCGTCGGAGCTGTCGAGGATGGCCGCCACCCGTTCGACCACGTCGGTGGAGCCCAGCATTCCGGTCTTGATGGCGTCGGCGCCGATGTCATCCAGCACCGCCCGCGCCTGCGCCTCGATCAGGTCCAGCGGCAGGGGATGGACGCCGTGAACGCCCAGGGTGTTCTGAACCGTGATGGCGGTGATCGCCGTGGCCGCGAAACCGCCCATGGCCGTCACGGCCTTGGTGTCCGCCTGTATGCCCGCGCCGCCGCCCGAGTCAGAGCCGGCGATGATCAGGACGCGTCCGAGAGAGGTCATCCCCTGCGAATGGCCGAGTCCGCAGCGGCGGGCAAGGGCGCGACAAACTGAACCCGGGTCCGCCCGCCTTCGGACGGGCATTCGTCTCCGGTATTCACTACATAGGGAAATGTCGGAACAGGAGATCGTCGTGTCGCGAAAGACCGTGGTGATCGTGGGCGCCGGGTTCGGCGGGCTGGCTGCGGCCCGGGCCTTCAAGGGCGCCGAAGTGGACGTGGTGCTGATCGACCGCACCAACCATCACCTGTTCCAGCCCCTGCTCTATCAGGTCGCCACCGCCGCCCTGTCGCCCGCCGACATCGCCACCGCCTCGCGCACCCTGCTGCGGGGCCAGAAGAACGTCACCGTCCTGATGGGCGAGGTGACCGGGGTCGATGCGGCGGCGAAGGTCGTGCGGCTGAAGGACGGGCCGGATCAGGCCTATGACTGGCTGATCCTCGCCACCGGCGCGGCCTACAGCTTCTTCGGCCACCCGGAGTGGAGCGATGACGCCGAGGTGCTGAAATCGCTGGATGACGCCCTGACCATCCGTCGCAAACTGCTGGCGGCCTTCGAGAAGGCGGAGCTGGCCGACGCTCCGGAAGAGGCGCGCCGGCTGATGACCTTCGTCGTCGTCGGGGCCGGACCGACAGGGGTGGAGACCGCCGGCACGATTGCAGAGATGGCGCGGATGACCCTGCGCCACGACTTCCGCCGCATCGACCCTACCAAGGCGCGGGTCATCCTGTTCGAGGCGGGACCGAGGGTGCTGACCGCCTTCCCCGAAGACCTGTCCGCCTATGCGAAGAGGGCTCTGGAGGAGCTGGGTGTCGAGGTGCGCACAGGTACGGCGGTGGAGGCCATAGCGGACGGCGTGGTGCGCGCGGGCGGCGAGACCATCGCGGCGGCGGCCGTGCTGTGGAGCGCCGGGGTCGAGGCGCGTCCGGCGGCGAAATGGCTGGGCGCCGAGGCGGTGCGGAACGGCGGGGTGGTGGTCGATGCGACCTGCGCCGTGCCGGGCGTTCCCGACGTCTTCGCCATTGGCGACGTGGCCAGCTTCCGGCAGGACGGAAAGCCCCTGCCCGGTCTGGCGCCGGTGGCCAAGCAGCAGGGACAGTGGGTCGGGAAACTGGTCCGCGCCCGCGCCGAGGGACGGCCCGATCCGCCCGCGTTCCGGTATCGCGACTGGGGGACCATGGCGGTGATCGGACGGTCGAAGGCGGTGGCCCTGCTGGGGCCGTGGAAGCTGACCGGCTTCATCGCCTGGCTGGCCTGGTCGCTGGTCCACCTGATGCTGCTGATCGACTTCCGCAGCCGGGTGATCGTCTATGTGAACTGGACCTGGGCCTGGTTCACCATGGGGCGTGGGGCGAGGCTGCTCACCCGGCTGCCGTGACCGCCGCCTGCACCGCCAGCGCCTGAACGGTCTCGCGGACATCGTGGACGCGGATGATGGCCGCGCCGCGCCGGGCGGCCTCGAGCGCGAGGGCCAGCGAGCCGCCGAGGCGGTCGGAGGCGTCCACGGCGGTGGGGTCGATGGCGGCGATGGTGCGCTTCCGGCTGGCCGCGTAGAGCACCGGCAGGCCGGTCGCGCCGAGGCGTTCAAGGTTGGCGGTCAGGGCCATGTTGTGGGCCAGTGTCTTGCCGAAGCCGATGCCGGGGTCGAGCCAGAGGCGTTCCGGCGCCACGCCCGCGGCCATGACCTCCCCTGCCCGGATCGCCAGCCAGTCCACAACCTCGGACACCACGTCATCGTAGTGAGGCGCGTCCTGCATGGTGCGCGGCTCGCCCTTCATGTGCATCAGGACCACGTCGCAGCCGAGGTCCACGGCGGTCGGCAGGCTGGCGGGCGAGAAGCCGAGGGCCGTCACGTCGTTCCACATGTTGGCCCCGGCGCCGATGGCGGCGGCGGCGACCTCGGGCTTCATGGTGTCGATGCTGATGGGGCCATCCCAGAGAGCGCGCAGGCCCGCGACGACGGGCGCGGTGCGCATGACCTCGTCCTCAAGGCTGACCGGCTCGGCGCCGGGCCGGGTGCTCTCGCCGCCAATGTCGAGGATGTCGGCGCCCTGCCGGACCAGCTCCAGCCCATGGGCGACGGCGGCCTCGATCGTGTCGTGCCGCCCGCCGTCCGAAAAGCTGTCGGGGGTGACGTTGACGATGCCCATGACGCGGGGACGGAGAACGGCCATCAGGTCTTGCCCCCGATCAGGTTGCCGAGCGCGAACAGATAGCTCTTGAAGGCGTTGCGGCCGGGCTCGGTGATGGAGACGCGGGTCAGGGGCTTGTTGTTCACGAAGCTCTTGTCGATGGCGACATAGCCCGCCTCCTCCAGCTTCTTGAGGTGGACGGAGAGGTTGCCCTGGGTGGCTTCCAGAACGGTCTTCAGTTCGGTGAAGTCGGCGGTCTCGACGTCGGCCAGATAGACCATGATCCCCAGCCGCATGCGACCGTGGATGACCTCGTCGATCCGTCCGAGATCGGCCAGTCCCATGCTCAGTCGGCCTTCGGTCCGGCGGCCTTGCGGGCGTCGCGGTACAGGACCCAGCCCGGCAGGGCGAACAGCAGGAACAGGGCGGCGGTGCAGACGCCCAGATAGGCCATCGGCTGGCGCACCAGCACGCCCAACGCCACCGCCGCGACCCAGCCGCCCAGGGCGACGGCCAGCATCCAGCCCTTCTTCTTGAGCATCCAGGCGACGTACCAGGCGGCGGCCTGAAGGGCGAAGACGATGGCGGCGTAGTAGAGCCAGACGGCGAAGTCCTGATCGCGCCAGGCGCCGACCGCGAAGACGATCACGACGGCGGAGTTGGCCATGCCGGAGGCGCTGAAGGCGGCGCTGGTGACGCGCGAGGCCAGCGGCCCGCGATTGCCCGCGCCGGTCTTGCGGTCCCGCAGGATGGCCCAGGTCAGGATGGCCAGAAACGTCCCGGTGATCCCGACCACGAACAGCAGGTTGGCGAGGTCCGGCCAGCGGATCACGCCGAAGACCTGACCGATGTGGAACAGGCACTGGAGCCCGTACAGCAGCCCGCCCGCGAGGTAGCAGACGGCGAGGGTCATCGGGACGCCGCCGCCACCGCCGCCCTCGACGATGGAGCGCATGAAGGCGAGGTCGTCCTCGGGCGAATGCAGGCGGGGCTTGGCGGGCATGGCGACTCTCTCCGAACCGGCTCATCCATCGGGTGGACGAGCCGGAAGGGGTTGGCAAGCTATTCGGCAGGCAAGACGGCGGGATCGACCGCCGGACGGCGCCAGGGGATGCGGCGGCCGTTCAGCCATTTGCCCATGAAGCCGTGGCGGACCGTCAGCTCATAGGACAGCAGGCAGACGGCGAAGACGCCCAGCGACACCCCGATCAGCTTGGCCCACCAGGGCGCGGGCCAGTCCTGCATCCAGACCTGGGCCAGCATGATCAGCGGCAGGTGCAGGATGTAGACCCAGTAGGAGGCGTCGGCGAGGTAGCGGCGCACCGGGCTGTGGCCCGACAGGAAGCGCAGACACAGGGCGACGGCGGCCAGAGCCGAGCTGAAGACCGCCACGGCGACGACGGCGGCGGCGATGGCCTTGGCCTGCGTCGGCTCGGCCATCGGCGTGATCTCCGGACCGCCGGCGAGGATGTAGCTCCACACGCCCGAGACCACGGCCAGTCCCAGATAGACGGGCCACCCGCCGGCGAGGCGGTCCAGCAGGTCGCGGCGGCGATCCAGCAGGAAGCCGAGCGCGAAAGCCGAGCCGAAGCCGACCAGGGCGGCGGTGTGCGGAACCAGCCCGGCATCGGGGGTCGGGACGGCGAAGAAGGCGATCCACTTCGGGTCCAGCCAGAAGGCGACGGCCAGAGGCGCGGCCAGCACGAAGGGCGTCCACCAGCCGACCAGGGCGCCGGTCAGGCGGTCCACGGCCCGGCCCCAGCCCCCGCTCCGGTCCAGCGCCGCGAAGGGGGCGCGCAGGATCAGGGTCGCCAGACAGAACAGGGTCAGGACGTAGAGGAACCAAAGATGGGTCAGCGGGAGGTTGGTCCAGTCATAGGTCGGCGGCGGGGGCGGCTCGGCGCCGGGGACGACCCAGCCCTGAACATGGGCGTTCCAGACCAGAGCCGTGACGATGCCCGCCATGACCGGGAACCAGAAGGCCAGCAGCGGGCCGGTGATGCGGACGGCGCGATCCTTCGCGAAGCCCAGCCAGCCCTTCCGGGCGATCATCATGTGGGCGAACAGGCCCGCGATCAGGAAGAACGCGGTCATCCGGAACAGGTGGATGGCGAAGAAGACCCAGGCTGCGCCGATGGAGGTGTTCTCGTCGGCGACGATCCAGATCTGCTGCGGGAAGAAGGACAGGCTGGCGTGCAGGACGACGCCCAGCAGCAGGGCGCCGCCTCTCAGGGCGTCGAGGCCGTGCAGGCGCTCGGTCGGATGGGTGGACATGACGGGGCTCCCCTCGTTGATAGCGCCGATCTACGACAGACTTGTTTGAATTGCAAACTTGTTCATTGAGAGTTCTTCGATGAGATAGGCAAGGACGGGTGGGGCTTGGGGAAATATCCAGCCGAAACAGTCGGCTGCGCCGTCCTCGGCCCGGGTCCGTAGACGGGTGAGACGGTGGAGACGGATGCAAATACACCGTCTATCCCGTCTATCCCGTCTATCCCGTCTATACCGTCTATCCCGTCTATGGGTTTTGGGTGCAGGCAGCAGGCAGCAGGCAGCAGGCAGCAGGCAGTAGGCAGTAGGCAGTAGGTTATCAGGTGGGTGCGTCAGAATTGGACGTACCGTCTCCCCTGCTATCGGACCTGTTCACCGCGGCCATGACCCGGTTTGACTTCCCTGCCCGTCAGCCTAGCCTGAGGGGATGTGCGGATTGTCCGAACAGGGCCGGTTGCTGAACCACGCGGGACGCCTCGTCGCAGGCGATTGACCCGGGAGCGATGACGCGTGTCGCGCTTCCGGGTGACACGACCTGTTCCCCCTGAGGCTTGCGCCCGATGACACGCGGCGGCCTCGACACATCGAGATCAATCCCATGACCACCCGCTCCTCCGGCGCCGCGCCCGCGCGCCTGCCCACCATTCATCTGAGCGCATCCGACCACGCCCTGCTGACCACCTTCGTCGGCGAGACCGAGGCCGAGGGCGTCGCCGGCCTGTTGCAGCAGGAACTGGCGCGCGCCCATGTGCACGGCCACGGCCGCCGACTGCACACCGTCGGCCTGAACTGCTGGGTCCACTACACCGACGAACGCAGCAGCCGGACCCGCCGGGTCAAGATCGTGCCCCCCGCCGAGGCCGACATTGATGCAGGCCTGATCTCGCCCCTGTCCCACGTCGGGTCCGGGCTGCTGGGCCTCGCGCAGGGCCAGTCGATCCGCTGGCCCGATCCGTCTGGCCGCGTGCGCGTGCTGACCCCGGTTCTGATCGAGGACTGCGAAGCACCGATCTGAGGCGCGCAAACAGAAAGGGCCGGGGACCGCTCCCCGGGCCTCCTGTTGGTTGGACGTCAGGTTCAGTGAACCGTCGGCGTCGAGACGGCTGCCTCTTCCGGAGCCGGGGTGATCGGCACGGAGACCGACGGGCCCGAGTTGGGGAAGTTGTCCTCGTCCCGGTTCGGGGCGATGCCCTTCTCCAGCAGGTCCTTGATCTCCTGACCCGACAGGGTCTCGTACTCGAGCAGGGCCTGGGCCAGCTTTTCCCAGTCGTCGTTCTTCTCGGTCAGGATTTCACGGGCGCGGGTTTCACCGGCCTCGATCAGCTTGCGGACCTCGGCGTCGATCATCTTGGCCGTCTCGCCGGAGATGTTGGTGCTCTGCGACACCGAGTGACCGAGGAAGACCTCCTGCTGGTTGCTCTGGTAACGGACGCGGCCGAGGGTCTCGGACATGCCCCATTCCATGACCATGGCGCGAGCCAGACCTGTCGCCTGCTGGATGTCGCCGGACGCGCCGTTGGTGACGCGCTCGGGGCCGAACTTCATGATCTCGGCTTCACGACCGCCGAACATCATGGCCAGCTTCGAGACGCACCATTCGCGGGTGTACGAATAGCGATCGCCTTCCGGCAGCGACATGACCATGCCCAGGGCGCGACCACGCGGGATGATGGTCGCCTTGTGGATCGGGTCGTGGCTGGGGACGTTCAGGCCGACGATGGCGTGACCGGCCTCGTGATAGGCGGTCAGCTTCTTCTCTTCCTCGTTCATGGCCATCGACTTGCGCTCGGCGCCCATCATGACCTTGTCCTTGGCGTCCTCGAAGTCGCGGTGGGTGACCATTCGACGGTCCTTGCGGGCCGCCATCAGGGCCGCCTCGTTGACGAGGTTGGCCAGGTCGGCGCCCGAGAAGCCCGGGGTGCCGCGCGCGATGGTCTTGACGTTGACGTCGGCGGCCAGCGGCACGTCCTTCATGTGGACGCGCAGGATCTTCTCGCGACCGGCGACGTCGGGGTTCGGCACCACGACCTGACGGTCGAAGCGGCCCGGACGCAGCAGGGCCGGGTCCAGAACGTCGGGACGGTTGGTGGCGGCGATCAGGATGATGTTCTCCGACGCCTCGAAGCCGTCCATCTCGACGAGCAGCTGGTTCAGGGTCTGCTCGCGCTCGTCGTTGCCGCCGCCCAGACCGGCGCCGCGATGGCGACCGACGGCGTCGATTTCGTCGATGAAGATGATGCAGGGCGCATTCTTCTTGGCCTGTTCGAACATGTCGCGGACGCGCGAGGCGCCGACGCCGACGAACATTTCAACGAAGTCCGAGCCGGAGATCGAGAAGAAGGGCACGCCCGCCTCGCCCGCGACGGCGCGGGCCAGCAGGGTTTTACCCGTACCGGGAGGGCCGACCAGCAGGGCGCCCTTGGGGATCTTGCCGCCCAGCCGCTGGAATTTGCTGGGGTCCTTGAGGAAGTCGACGACCTCCTGCAGTTCTTCCTTGGCCTCGTCCACGCCGGCGACGTCGTCGAAGGTCTTGCGACCCTTGTGCTCGGTCAGCAGCTTGGCCTTGGACTTGCCGAAGCCCATGGCGCCGCGGGCGCCGCCCTGCATCTGACGCATGATCAGAATCCACAGGCCGATGATCAGGATGAAGGGCAGCAGACCGATCAGGGCGCTGACCCACCATTGCTGGCGGGTGTTCTTGACCTCGACCGTGGCGCCGCGTTCGGCGATGCTGTCGATCAGCGACGCGTTCGGCAGCGAGGTGACGACGGTGACGACCTTGTCGTTCTTCAGCGTGGCCTTCACGGTCTCGCCGGCGACTTCAATGCTGGCGATCTGGTTGGCGTCGCGGACGCGGAGCAGTTCCGAATAGCTCATCTGTTCGGGCCGCTGGTTCGCCCCGGCGGCGGCGGCCCCGGTGGTCGGCAGGGCGCCGGTCCGGCTCAGGGCCATGTAGCCCGCCGAGACCAGCAGGACGATGACGCCGAAGATGGCCAATGTGCGCAGATTCATTCTTGTCTCGTTTCCCTGAAACGCGCGGGCGTTTCGTTACGCATTATGTTGTCACGCAGAAAATAGGTGCTTCCGGGGCGGCGCGCCATGCGTGTTCGCATCCGGATCCTGTTCATGCGTCATTCCGTCCAGCGCCCGGGCCAGTCTCGCTTCGACAAGGGCGTGCGCCTTGAACGCGCTTCCTGCAAGAAGCGGGGCGCCCGGATCGTTCCGGATCAGCACAGGCCGCCCGGCCCGCGCCGCCGCCGGAAGGGGCTGCAGCCGTGCGCGATCCGCCCCGGACAGCGCCGCCAGACGCCCGACGGCGGCGGTCGCGAACCAGCCGGGTTCCGGCGCGGTCAGGGCCCAGCGGCCGTCCCAGACGACCTCGACGCCCGGCGGCAGAGGCAAGGGAGCCCGATCCTCACGTCGGTGTTCGCCGGGTTCGCGCATCACCAGAACCTCGTTCCCGTCCGCCTGAATCCGGGCGCCGACCAGAACGGCGGTGAAGCGTTCGCCGGTCCTCAGCCGATCACGGACACCGACGAGCCGGTCACCGCGTGGCGGACGCTCGCCCCCGCCCGCACAGACCAGGGCGGCGGCCAGGGCGCGGGCCGAGACCTCGCGGGACAGGCGGATGACATCCTCGCGGACCTCCAGCACGCCGTCAGTCGCGCCCTGTTCAGGGACAGTGGGGGCGACGACGCCTGCGGCCAGAGCCTGACGGGCGCGTGACCGGGCGAAGCGGCGGTCGGCGTTGGCCGGGTCCTCGATCCAGTCGGCGCCGCGATCCCGCAGCCAGTCGCGCAGGTCGTCCCGGCGGGCGTCCAGCAGGGGGCGCAGCAGCATCAGGCCGCGCCCCTCGGGCCAGACGGGCGACGGCGACCAGTCGCGCAGCCGCCCGAGCGTGGCCCCTTCAGCCCGCATGATCTCGCCCTCGGCCACATCGTCAGCGGTGTGGGCGAACAGGATCACCCCCGCCCCGGCCTCACGCGCCGCGTCGGCGATCAGGCGGTGGCGGGCGGTCCGGGCGGCGGCGGGCAGGCCGGTGGGGGGCTTGTCGCCCGTCCAGAGAAGACCGCGCCAGTCGGCGCCCGCGGCGCGGGCCGCCTGCCCCGCCCGGCGGGTCCAGTCAGCGCTGTCGGGGTTGAGGCCGTGATCGACGGTCAGGGCCAGCAGGGGGCGGCCCCGCGCGCCGGCCCAGTCGGCGACCAGATGCAGCAGCGCGACGGAGTCCCCGCCGCCGGACAGGGCCAGGGCGACGGGGCGCGGGTCATCAGCGCACAGCCGGGCCGTCAGGCGGGCCTCGACCCTGATCAGCCAGTCAGGCGCGGGCCGGGTCAGCCGGGACGCCGGGCCGGCGGACGGGCCGGGGTGGCGGCGGGCGCGCGGACGGGGGCGCAGGCGAAGCGGGTCCCCATCTCCGTCGCCCGCGTGCGCTGGGCGGCGCTGGCCGTGGCGGCGTAGCGGTTGGTGAACTCGTTCAGGGCGCCGCAGGCGTCGGTCTTGCGATCCGCCGAGTTCAGGGCGTTGACCAGCTCAAGCGTGGTCGCGGCGGCCCAGGTCGTGGTCGGCCAGCCGCGCAGGGCCGACGAATAGGCCCGAATGGCGTTGTCGAAGTCGCCATCGGAGACGCGCAGGTCGCCGATCCGGCTGAAGGCCTCGCGGGCCTGCGGGCTGTCCGGCCAGGCGAGGGTGACGGTCTGCAGGGCGCGGTCGCCCATGGCGGGATCGGTCGCGGCCAGCCGCACGGCGGCGGCCAGATCGCGCGCCGGATCGCCAGTCGGCGAGGTGCTGGAGATCGGCGAGTTCAGCTCGTTCTCGCGGGCGGCGGCCTGCTCCATCGTGCGGATGCGACCTTCGGCGTCGCGCAGACGGGTTCCGAGGGCGGCGTTGTCGCGCTTGCCCTCGTCGACGGCGAAGGTCAGGCGCTCGATGTCGGCGTTCACACGCTGGACGGTGGACTCCAGATCCTGCAGGCGGCGGTTCATCAGATCGACCCGGCCCTGCAGGGCGATGACCTCGGGGTCCGGCTCGACCAGCACGGGCTGACCGGAGGCGTTGCGCTGGGTCACGGCGCGCTCGAGACGGCGGACGTTGCGATCCAGCTGATCCAGACGGCGCTTGTCCCACTGGATGGGCTCCATCGGCGTGGTCTGGGCCACCACCGTGGTCGTGCCGGCGATCATCACGACACCGATGACGGTGACGAGCGTCTTGCGGGAGCGGAGCGAGGTCGGGAGCTTTAGCATCAGGTTAGGTTCCACCGATTTGGGGCGGTCGCAAGGCGATCAGACGCCGACCGCCAGATAGAGGATCGCCGTGATGAAGAGGCCGATGATGATGAAGCAGAAATTCTGCAGCAGGACGAAGCGCCAGATGGTCGAGAACCAGCCGAGTTCGTAACCGCCCTTGAGCTGGGCGAACTGGTGAACGGGCATGCCGAAGATGAAGGCGAACCAGGCCAGGGCGCCGAGCGCCGGATGGATGAAGCCCAGGCCGATGGCGATAAGGCCCGCCATCACCGCGAAGGTCAGGGAGTACAGGACGAAGACGCCGTGGTCATAGAGGGTCGTCTTGCGGCGCCACAGGAACAGCACGGCCATGAAGGGGATCGACAGCGGCACCAGCAGGAAGGCGAATTTGTAGAAGGTCTGCTGGATTTTATAGACGGCCAGATCGGGGTTCATCAGCTTCTTGGCGGTCTTCCGGACGTTCTTGCCCGCCTTCGGATCGGCGTAGATCCGGGCCGCGATGTCGTGGACGTTGGCCTGCCAGCTTCCGGGCGTCAGGCCGTCCTGGCGGGGCTGCCCCTGGGTGGCGGCCTGATCGGCGACACTGGCCATCACATTGTCGGCGACGTCCAGAGCGACCTTGTCCGCCGTCGTGGTCGCTTCGGCCCGGGCCGCGGCGATCTCGCGACGACCTTCCGCGAACCCTTCGGCCCCCTCCGCCGCGACAGACGGGTCCGCCGGGCGGAAGGTGGCCTCGGGCATGTGCACGAAGCTGAGGGCGAAGAAGGTGATGAAGACCGTGAACAGGAAGATGGCCAGCGGCGAGACGTAACGGGTCCGTTTGCCGTGGATCCACTCGCGCGTCAGCTTGCCCGGATTGAAGGCCAGAAGCGGCAGGGTGCGCCAGATGCGGGCGTCGAAATGCATGACGCCGTGCAGGACTTCCTCGCCGAGGTGCAGCAAGGTGCGGTGGACGTGGGTCGGCTGGCCGCAGTTCGAGCAGAAATTGCCCGAGGTTTCGGACCCGCAATCGGCGCAGGTTCCGGTGTGATCGTCGCCCGCCTTGCCGGTCGGCTTCTCGATCGCCCCGGCGATCAACCCCCCGGTGACGGCGCCGCCCGCAGCCTCGATATCCATGCCACTACCCCCTGTCCGGCACCCCACCGGAATCGGCCCGAACTTTGATCATCGGACCGTCAAAAGAAAAGGGGCGCCGGTCGGCCCGACGCCCCTTCCCTGTCACTTTTCAGCGTCGGATCAGCGCGTGGCGCCCGATACGATGGCGGTGTGGGCGTTGCGGTTGCGCGCCCAAGACTCTTCCGACGAGCCGGCGGCGATCGGGCGCTCCTTGCCGTAGCTGATGGTGTCGATGCGGGCGGCCGAGATGCCGCGCTCGATCAGATAGCTGCGGACCGACTCGGCGCGGCGGGCGCCCAGGGCCAGGTTGTACTCGCGGGTGCCGCGTTCGTCGGCGTTGCCTTCGATGCGGACGGTCACGCCCGGGTAGCGCTGCAGCCAGGCGACCTGGGCGTCGAGGCGGGGATAGGCCTCGGCGCGAACCGTGTAGCTGTCGAGGTCGAAGTAGACGCGGTCGCCGACGTTGACGACGAAGTCCTGCTCCGAACCGGGAGCCGGGGCGCCGATGTTGCCGCCGGTGATCGGACCGGGGTTCGACGGGTACTGGGGGTTGGTCGACGACGGCGGCGGCACTTCGCCGGCGCCGGTCTCAACCGGACGCCGGGGGGTGCAGGCCGCGATGGCGGTCACGGCCACACCGACGGCGGCCAGGCGGACGAGGGTCGAGGTCTTCATCATCTGGGTCATCTCCGGGTCGCAGGGGCCGCGCCCCTATTTAGCTTTGCTGTACAAGGTCGTTACTGTCGCGCCAGTCTTTTCACCAGACACGATAACGCGGGATTGAAGCTAAAGGCTCCGCTTGTGATCCGGAGCCTGTCGGCTTCTGACGTCGATCAGGCCGGACAGGCGTCCGGACCGCTGGCGCCGATGCGGACCGGCTGGGCGTCGAGCAGGGGGGACCAGGCCGGATCGGTGCCGCGCCCGCCGTAGCCGGCCTGATTGACCACGCGGCCCGACAGATCGACGGTCCACAGACGGGTGTCCCCGCCCGGCGTCTGGCGCGCGAACATGATGTAGCGGCCGTTCGGCGCCCAGGACGGGCCTTCCTCGAAATAGCTGGACGACAGGATGCGCTCGCCCGAGCCGTCGGTGTTCATCACCCCGGTCGAGAAGCGGCCTCCGGCCTGTTTGGTGAAGGCGATCAAATCGCCGCGCGGGCTCCAGGTCGGGGCGGTGTAGAGGCCGCCGCCGCGCGAGATCGGGCGCTGGCCCGAACCGTCGGCCCGCATGGTGTAGAGGCGCGCGCTGCCCGAACGGTCCGAGGTGAAGACGATCTGGCTGTTATCCGGGCTGAACGACGGCGAGGTGTCGATGCCCGGATCGCTGGTCAGGCGGCGAACCTGACGGGTCGACAGGTCCATCACATAGACGTCGGTGTTGCCGTTGCGGATGATCGAGAAGGCCATCTTGGCGCCGTCGTTCGAGAACCGCGGGGCCAGCACCTGACCGTCGAACTCACCCAGGCTTTCACGGCGCTGGGTGGCGAGGTTGAACAGGTAGATGCGGCTGTAGTCCTTGCCGAGCGCGACGTAGGTGATCTCGTTCGGATCGCTGAGCGAGAAGCGGGGCGACATGATCACCTCGTCGCCCTGCGTCAGATATTCCGGATTGTAGCCGTCCTGATCCGAGATCGCGAGGCGCGAGACGCGGTTCAGCTGGGTGCCGCTTTCCGAGACGAAGACCACGCGGCTGTCGAACAGGCCGGTCTCGCCGGTCATGCGCTGATAGACCAGATCGGCGATCTTGTGCCCGATCCGGCGCCACTGCTCGGGCGTGGCGGTGAACTGGTACGAGACCAGCTGGCACTGACGATAGGGGTCGTACAGGCGGAAGCCGAAGTCGTTGCGGCCATCCGGACGCGGGGTGACAGAGCCGTACAGCACGGCCTGCGCGCCGATGGAGGTCCACTGCGGGAAGTTCGGCGCATTGGCCAGCGTCAGACCGGTTTCGACGAAGGAGGCCGGGTCCAGCGGCTCGAAATAGCCGGTGCGGCGCAGGTCGGCGCGGATGACGCCCGACATGTCCGATCCGTACTGGCCGTTGAAGTCGGCGACGGCGATCTGGAAGGCGCGGATGCGGCCCTGATCCACGATCAGCTCTTCCTGCTGCGGCTGGGGCGTCTGGGCCATGGCCATCCCCGGCAGGACAGCCGCAAGCGCGGCAGCCGAAACCATCAGAACTTTCAAACGCATCGAGACCTCCAGGTCGGGTTGGTTTGGGACCACTCTGGCCCCGGCCTGTCACCGGAGCCAGCTTGGGTGTGATTGAGGCGACTTTCAGGCCCACGGCCTCAACAGTCGGTTTCCGTCAGCGGTTCGCGCACATGTTGGCGGTGCGGAACGAGAAGGTGATTTCCTGCTGTTCATAGCCGGGGGGCATCTGGAAGGGCGCCGTGGCGCGGATCGCCCGTTCAACGCCGTCGGCGATGGCCCGGTTCGAATGGGTCGCGCGCGCGGGGCCGACGAGGCGGCCGCGCTCATCCAGCGTCACCCGAACGGGGATAATCGCATCACGCCCGCCGGGCAGATCGCACGGGACATCCCAGTTGTCGTAGATCTGGCCGATCAGCGACTGAAGCGAAGCCTGACCGAGCGTGCGCGGCGCATTGCCGGTCGCGCCGCCGCCCGTCGCCGGCGGACGGCGATTATTGTTCGGGCTGGGGTTCAGTCGGCCCGCGTTGGCGTCGGGGTTGAAGCCCGGCGTGGGCTGCGGCGACTGCGGACGCGGCTGGGGCTGATTGCGCGGCGGTTGGGGCTGGGTGCGCGGAGGCTGAGTGCGCGGAGGCTGCGGCTGGGGACGCGGCGGCGTCGGGCGCGGCGTGGGCGTCGGGCGGGGCGTCGGCGGCGGAGGCGTCGGCTCGGGCGGCGGCGGCGTGGGCTCAGCGGTCGTTTCGACCGGCGCGGTGGCCACATCCTCGGTGATCAGGTCCTCGCTCGGGTTCAGCGGCGCGGCGCCCAGCACCTCGACCTCGGACACGACCTGCACCGGCACGGAGGAGTCGCTGGGCGGCGAGGCCGGCGGCTTCGCCGTCAGCAGGGCGAGCGCGATCAGGCCCGCGATGCCCGCGTGGACGACGACAGAACCGATGATGGCGACGCCGCTGGAACGATCCACGCCGTCAGCCCTCCCCCGGAGCCGCGGAGGTGTCGGTGATGAGGTTCAGCTTGGTGAAGCCTTCCGACGACAGGCGCGCCATCACGCGGGCGACCGCCTGATAGGGCGCGCGACCGTCGGCGCGGACGAAGACCGGCTTCTCACGCGAGCCGACGCCGCCTTCCTGCGTCACGCGCAGGACCAGTTCGTCCCAGTTCACGGGGCTTTCGCCGACGAAGATCTCGCCGTCCCGCTTGATGGAGATGGTGACCGGCTCGCTGGTCGTGTCCACCGAACTGGCCTCGGTCTTCGGCAGCTCCAGCTCCACGCCCGTCGTCAGCAGGGGCGCCGAGATCATGAAGATGATCAGCAGCACCAGCATGACGTCGACCAGAGGGGTGACGTTGATCTCACTGAGGGGACGCTTGCGCGCCCGGCGGCGACCGCGGCTGTGACCGCCCCCGCCTGCTCCACCCATGGCCATGGCTCAGGCCTCCCGGCGCGGATCGGCCGCCGGGGTCGAGCCCAGACGGCGGGCGACGGCGGCCTGAAGATCGTCGGCGAAACTTTCCAGACGGCCGGTGAACTTGCCCGCGTCGATCGAGAATTTGTTGTAGGCCATATAGGCAGGGATGGCGGCGAACAGGCCGATGGCGGTGGCGAACAGGGCTTCCGAGATCGCCGGAGCCACGGTCGTCAGATTGGTGTTGCCCGCGCCGGCGATGGCTCCGAAGGCGTTCATGATGCCCCAGACCGTACCGAACAGGCCGATGAAGGGCGAGGCGGTGGCGACCACCGACAGCACGCCCAGACCGTTCTCGACGCGCTGGCTTTCACGGGCGATCAGGCTGTCGAGCGCGCGGTCGATGCGCGAGATCAGCAGGCCCGCCTGGGCGTCGGACGTCTGACCACGCGTGCGGGCCTCGCGCCAGTCGCTGAGCGCGATGACCAGCATGCGCGGCAGGGGATGGGCCGGGTTCGGCCCGGCCTGCGCCGCGATCTCTTCCAGCGAACGGCCGGACCCGACCGCGTCCTCGAAGGCGTTGGCCTGACTGTTGAGCGAGGCGAAGCTGATGGCCTTGCCGATGATCACCGTCCACGACCAGACGGACGCGATCACCAGTCCGACCATGACGCCCTGCACGACGATATCGGCCTCGAGGAAAATCTTGATCGGGTTCAGCATCGAGTGATCGGCGGCGATGGTCATTCAGGCGTCCTTCCGTGTCCGTCCCTGTGCACCGGACGGGCGTGGCGGTTCTGTGGCGAGTCAGGTGTCGTCAGGCGGTTTAGCCCCCTCTTAGCGACACGGTCACGCTTGTGCACATGACAGCTTCGCTATCGCGGCGATGTTCGCCTGTGAGGCTATTCCGGGCGACGGGCCGGGCTGTTGGGCTGCACCGCCACCGACACCGGAGCCCCGACGCTGATGATCACGCCCTCGTGGCCTTCCTTGGCGATGGAATAGGTCGCGGCGTCGCGCAGAAGGATGTCCTCGCAGGTTCGGTCGCCGGGACGACCGAGATCGGCGCAGCCCTGTTTGGCGGCGTCAGCCCAGCCGCGCACACGCCGGGTGGCGGCCTCGGCACGACTGATGGCCGCCTCGTCCTCGGCCTTGGCCTGAGCGATCAGGGCCTGACGGGCGCCCTGCTGGTACTGCAGCTCGGCCTGACCGGCCATCTTGCGCTCCCAGACCTTGTAGTGCGGACAGCCGACCAGACCACCACCCGCCAGCAGGATCAGCAGCAGGAAGATGGTGATGACGGCGCCGGCGGTCATTCCGCTCTGGTTCATGGATTCAATCCTCCGCATGGGTGTTCGTGATTGCGGCCAGCCAAGGGGCGACCTTCTCCAGCAGCGCCTTCGTCGGGCGGCGCGGGTGGCCGTCCATGTGGATGCAGACGACCTCGACCGCCGCGCGGCACAGGGTGTCATCGCCGCGCGCGACTTCCTGACGGATCAGCAGGCGCGGTCCCTTCACCGCCTCGTACCATGTGCGGACCACCAGCTGATCGTCGATGCGGGCGGGCTTGAGGAAGGTCAACTCCATCTTCGAGACGACGAAGGCCATCGGTTCGTCATGGTCCAGAAGCTCGGCGTGGCCGACGCCCATCAGGCGCAGGCAGTCCGACCGGCCCCGCTCGAAGTAGCGAACGTAGTTGGCGTGATAGACCAGACCGGTGAAGTCGGTGTCCTCGTAATAGACGCGCACCGGCAGGCGATGCTCCCGGCCCTCGAAACGGCCGGCGGTGGGGCTGTCGGTCATCGCGGCAGGTCTCCCCGGCGTTTCAGGAAGCCCGGGCAGAGGTCGGACTGGTTCTGCTCGAACTCGGTCTTCAGCGGATCGGTCTCCAGCATCAGCCGGTTGGACCGCGAGACGAAGGCCACGACGTCATCGCCGTTGCGCAGATAGCCGCAGACGGCGCGGCGACGGCCGGTCTCGGTGTAGGTGACCCGGGCGGCCGGACCGACCAGGGCGTGCACCTGGGTCTGGGCGCGTTCCTCGGGCGTGGGTTCGGTGTGACTGAAGACGTTGCGGCTGACCAGCCACAGCAACAGGACGCCGAGCAGGATCACCGCCCCGCCCAGCACGGTGATCAGACGATCAACCCGCATTCTCCGTTTCGCCATGCGGCCCTCCTTCGGCGCGACCATGCCGGGGTTCGGCGCAGAGGTGAACCCTGGATGGGGGTGAACCCTCGATGGGGGTGAACCCTACTTGCCCCCGAACAGGTCCCCGGCCTGCGGAACCTTGGGCGGTTCGGACAGGCCGAGGTGGCTGTAGGCGCGGGCGCAGGCCATGCGACCGCGAGGCGTGCGCTGGATGAAGCCCTGCTGGAGCAGATAGGGCTCGATCACGTCCTCGACCGCGTCGCGCGCCTCGGCGATGGCGGCGGCGAGGGTGTCCATGCCGACGGGGCCGCCGCCGTAGTTCTCGATCAGGGCCTTGAGGAAGCGGCGGTCGTTGGAGTCCAGACCGACCTCGTCGATCTCGAGCCGGGCGAGCGCGCGGGCGGCGACCAGCTTGTTGATGCTGGCAGCGCCCTCGGCGTCGGCGAAGTCCCGCACCCGGCGCAGCAGACGACCGGCGATGCGGGGCGTGCCGCGCGAGCGCGACGCGACCTCGAAGGCGCCGTCCTCGGTGATGGCCGCGCCCATCTTGCGCGCCGTGCCGATGACCACGCGGGTCAGCTCCTGCGGGGTATAGAACTCAAGCCGCAGCGGAATGCCGAAGCGGTCGCGCAGCGGCGTGGCCAGCAGGCCCGCGCGGGTCGTGGCGCCGACGAGGGTGAAGGGCGCCAGATCAATGCGGACCGAACGCGCCGACGGCCCCTCGCCGATGATCAGGTCGAGGACGTGATCCTCCATCGCCGGATAGAGGATCTCCTCCACCTGCGGGCTGAGGCGATGGATCTCGTCGATGAACAGCACGTCGCGCGGTTCGAGATTGGTCAGGATGGCCGCGAGATCGCCGGGCTTGGCGAGGATGGGGCCGGAGGTGGCGCGGAAGCCGACGCCCAGTTCACGCGACACGATCTGGGCCAGGGTCGTCTTGCCCAGCCCCGGCGGGCCGAACAGCAGAACGTGGTCGAGCGCCTCGGCGCGGTTGCGGGCGGCGTTGATGAAGACCTGAAGGTTGCCCTTGGCCTGCTCCTGCCCGACGAACTCCGACAGGGTCTGGGGACGCAGGGCGCGGTCATAGGCTTCGCCGGGGGCGGCCTCGGGGGAGATGATGCGGTCGTCGGTCATTGGCCGCTCCGGTGGCGGGCGGCGGGGCGACGGTTAGTGAAAAGTGCTGGTAAGCAAGGGGTGAGCAGGTGACGTCCCGCCCGCGCGCAGACGTGCTCACGACCTTGCTCACCAGCACTTTTCACTGGCCCGCCCTTCACCGTCCCAACTCCTGAAGCGCCGCCCGGATCACCGCCGAGAGGTCGGCGTCCTCGCCCATACGGATCAGCGCCTGATCGACGGCGCGGCGGGCGTTGATCTCGGCGACGCCGAGGCCGAGCAGGGCCGAGACGGCCTCGCCGGTCAGACTGGGGGCCGGGGCGGCGACGGCGGCCTCGACATGGACGCCGGGAGCATTCGGGGTGAAGGACGCCTCGCCCAGCGACTTGCCCTTCAGCTCGGTGACGATGCGCAAGGCCAGCTTGGGGCCGACGCCGTTGGCGCGGGCGACCGCGGCCTTGTCCTCACGCGCGACGGCGGAGGCCAGCTCGGCCGGCGGCAGGACATCGAGCACGCCCAGCGCCGCCTTGGGGCCCACGCCCTGGATGGCCAGCATGGTGCTGAAGGCCCGGCGTTCGTCGCGGGTCAGGAAGCCGTAGAGGCGCGGACCGGCGTCCTCGCTCCACTGGGAATGGATGTGCAGGGTCGCCTCGTCGCCGGGCGCCGGGAGACGGCCCAGCGTCCGCGCGCCACAGGCCACGACATAGCCGACGCCCATGCAGTCCAGCAGGCAGTGATCCTGTTCGACCTCGGCCAGAACGCCGCGCAGACGACCGATCATGCCGCGCCTCGCAGGGTCTCGAGCAGGGCCCGCTTGCGCAGCTGGGCGTGGGTGATGGCGACGGCCAGCGCGTCGGCGGCGTCGGCCCTGGCGTCGCCGGAGGTCGGCAACAGGCGTTTGACCATGAAGGCGATCTGGCCCTTGTCGGCGTGACCGGCGCCGACCACCGCCTTCTTGATGAGATTGGGCGAGTATTCCGCGACCGGCAGGCCGCATTTGGCCGGGGCCAGCATGACGGCGGCGCGGGCGTGACCCAGCTTCAACGTCGAGGACGGGTTCACGTTGACGAAGACTTCCTCGACCGCCGCTTCCTCGCAGCCGTAGTCGCCGCACAGGGCGGTGACGGCATCCAGCAGGTGCAGCAGGCGCTCGGCGAAGGGGGCGTTCTCGGGCGGGGTGACCACGCCGTGGGCGATCCAGCGCAGGCGCGAGCCCTCGGCTGAAATCACGCCCCATCCGGTGCGTCTGAGGCCGGGGTCCAGCCCGATGATCCGAGTCGCTTCGTTCGCCATCCGTTCCCTTTTGCCCGAGAGATGCCTAACGGACAATGACCGGACGGGAAGAACCGCCTTTTCGGGGGCGGCCTACTCGTCTCTCGGCATGACCGAGAAGCCCGCCAGACCGTCCTCGGAGGACAGGCGTTCGACGAGGCCGTCGATGTCGAGCGGCATGGAGCCCTTCACCTTCAGGTGATGCTCGTGCAGCTTGCCGTCCTGCGAGACGACGTGGCCGAGGCGGACGGCCTTCATGCCGGTGTCCCTCAGCAGGTTGCGGACGTGGGCCTCGCCCGGCGCGGCGTTGCGGCGCCATTTCAGCGTCACGTCCATCACCCCGATATGGGGCAGCTTCGCATCCGCCAGACGCAGGACCGCCAGCACCGCGAGGGTGGCGCACGCCGCGATCAGGGCCAGCGGCAACATGCCGACGCCGAACAGAACGCCGATGGCCGAGGTCACCCACAGGGACGCCGCCGTGGTCAGCCCATGAACCGAAAAACCCTCGCGGAAGATCACGCCCGCGCAGAGGAAACCGATGCCGGTCAGCAGGCCGTGCGACATGCGGGTGGGATCAATCACCACCGTCTGCCCCGGCAGGGCGGTGAAGGCCCAGGTCGACTGGTGCATCGCCGCCAGCATCAAGACGCAGCTGGTCAGGCAGACCAGAATATGGGTGCGAAAGCCCGCGGGGTGGCCGTGATAGGTGCGCTCGACCCCGATCAGTCCTCCGGCCGTCATGGCCGCGAGCACCGGCCAGACCAGATCCCAATTCATCAATGAAATTCGCTCCGCCAACTGACGAATCCCAAACCTAGTCCCGCTTGACCGGAGCGATCAAGCGGCGGTCAGTCGTCGCGCGGATCGAGCGAGTAGCCGACCACGCCCTCGATGCCACGCAGGCGGGCGCCGAGCGCCTTGAGCGCGGGCTCGCCGTCGATCCTGAAGCGGAAGCTGCGGCGCAGCTTCTGGCCGTCTTCGATCAGTTCGAACCGGTCGGCCTTGGCGGATCGCGGTAGGCCCGCCAGCGCGGCCTCGATCCGGTCCTCGGCCCCGACCGCGTCCCGGAGCCAGACGATCTCGGCGTCCACCACCGCCTGCTGAGGCAGGCGACGGCTGACCAGTCGCAGGGCGACGAGGATGAGCACGGTCAGCGTCGTCCCGACCACCCCCAGCAGGAACAGTCCCGCGCCGAAAAGCAGGCCGATGGCGGCGGTGATCCAGAGCGAGGCGGCGGTCGTCAGGCCATGGATCGAGAACCCCGCGCGGAAGATCACCCCGGCGCACAGGAAGCCGATACCGGTCAGGACGCCGTGCGCCAGACGGGCGGGATCGGCGATGACCTCCGCGCCCTGAATCGGCACGAAGCGCCACGCCGCCTGGGACACCGCCAGCTCCATCAGCAGGGCGGAAGCGAGGCAGACGAGGATGTGGGTCCGGAACCCCGCGGCCCGCCCGCGCCACTCCCGCTCGAAGCCGATCAGGCCGCCCGCCATGACGGCGGCGATCAGGGGAAGCGTGAAGCCGGGCAGGTCATTGAGGGTCATCCGCGAGCAACGGGAGCCGGGCGTGGCGGTTCCTGCGCGTCTACGTCGCCCCGACCGACGCCGGAGACACGGGCGGGGCCACGCGCTAGCGTGTCGTGCGACAGGGGAGACGGCGAATGATCGGGACCACAGGCAAGATGCTGGCCGCGCTGGCGGCGACGGCGCTTCTGGCGGGGAGTGTCGCGGCGCAGACCGACAATGCGCGCCCGGATCAGGCCGCCTTCCGCGACCTGTACCGCGAGCTGATCGAGACCAACACCACCCTGTCCGAGGGCAGTTGCACCCTGGCGTCCGAACGGATGGCGGCGCGACTGCTGGCGGCGGGCTATCCGGCGGCCGACGTGCGGGTTCTGGTTCCGTCCGAGCGGCCGAAGGACGGCAATCTGGCGGCGGTGCTGCGGGGCGACGATCCGACCGCCGCGCCGATCCTGTTGCTGGCGCACATCGACGTGGTCGAGGCCCGGCGCGAGGACTGGACGCGCGATCCCTTCACCCTCATCGAGGAAGACGGATATTTCCACGCCCGGGGCGCGCAGGACGACAAGGCGCAGGCGGCGATCTGGGTGGACACGCTGATCCGGCTGAAGGCCGAGGGCTTCACGCCGCGCCGGGACATCAAGATCGCCCTGACCTGCGGCGAGGAGACGTCGGACACCTTCAACGGCGTGTCCTGGCTGCTGGCCAACCACCGCGACGCGCTGGAGGCCGGGTTCGCCCTGAACGAGGGCGCGCGCGGACGGCTGGACGCGGCAGGGAACCGCGTGGCGCTGGAGATTCAGGCGGGCGAGAAAATCTATCATGACTATCGGCTGGAGATCACCAATCCCGGCGGCCACTCGTCCCGCCCCGTGTCGGATAACGCCATCTATCGCCTGTCGAACGCCCTGACGCGGCTGGAAGCCTTCACCTTCCCGACCGAGCCGAACGAGACGGTGAAGGCCTATTTCGCGGCGCTGGCCCCGACCAACCCCGCCCATGCCGCTGACATGCGCGCCATCGGCTCGGCGTCCGGGCGAGCGCGGGAAGCGGCGGCGCGACGATTGTCGGCGGCGGACCCGGCGTGGAACGCGGTGCTGCGCACCACCTGCGTGGCCACCATGGTCGATGCCGGACACGCGCCCAACGCCCTGCCCCAACGCGCGACGGCGAACGTGAACTGCCGCATCCTGCCCGGTCAGGATCCGCAGGCGATCCGCTCGCAGCTGGCGCGCGTTCTGGCCGATCCGGGGATCGCGGTGACCATCGCGGGCAACATCGACCCGACCTCGCCGCCCCCGCCGCTGAGCCCCGACATCCTCGAGCCGATCCGCGCGGCCGCCGCAGAGTTGTGGCCCGGCGTCCCGGTCATACCGTCGATGAGCCCCGGCGCCACGGACGGTCGGTTCACCAACGCGGCGGGCGTGCCGACCTATGGCGTCACCGGCCTGTTCGCCGACCCGGACGGCGGCGGAGTCCACGGCCTGAATGAACGCATCCGGGTCCGCTCGCTGTACGAAGGTCGGGACTTCCTGTTCACCCTCGTGAAAGCCTATGCCGGGCAGGCGCAATGAAGCCGGGAACCGGCGCCGTTTGAAACCTGAGCGCGCATTTTCCGTTGTGGGGAGGCAGGCATGGGGCCTGCGCCGAGCGACCCGCCGCCATGTCCGCCAGTCTTGATCGCCACATTCGCCCGGAGAATTTCACCGCCCTGAAGGCCGAGGTGATCCGCGCCGCCGTCGAGCTGTCCGACGAACAGCTGATGGAGCTGACCGACACCCTGCACAGCATGATCCGTCTGCGCCGTCCCGGCCGCCCGATCAGCGACGACGCCGGATGGATGGTGGAGGCTGAGTCCCAGTACTTGCCGTGAGGCCGGTCACTCCGGCATCACGAACCGGCTGGTGTAGGCGACGCGAGCGCCCGGCTGGATATCCTCAGTCACACGCGCGCGGCGGGTGGCGCGAAGAGCGGCGACCCCGAAGCCATACCCCGGCGGGTCCTCGCGCAGGATCACACAATCGCCGAGCCCCTGGTTGGACTGGACAACACAGCCAATCATCACCCGAGCCTTTCCACCGGGCACGCTGATGCCTTCGCGCGGATATTCGGGCATCGGCGAACGCTCCCAGCGCGGCGCTTCGACCGGCAAACGAACGGCGGCGGCTTCCTGATCAGGCACGATGTCCGGACTGGCCGGGCGCACCTCGATCAGGTCCTCACGCTTGACGACCTCCACCTCAGCTTGCGCGACAGGCCGCGGCGATTCCGCGTCCCCGTCGGCGTCGCCGAGGGGGAGGCGAAGGTTCGGGATCACCCACGCGATCACCACCCCGGCGGCGATCAGAAGGATGATCAGCATCCACGGCGGCCGCTTCGGCGTCTCGACCAGAGGCGTCGGGCGGCGACCGCCGTTCAGGTCCATCAGCCGGCGTACTTCGCCGCGTCCTCGTCCGAGATGTCCTCGTTCGAATAGACGTTCTGGACGTCATCCTCGGCGTCCAGCGCGTCGAGGAGCTTGAACAGGGTGCCGACAGCCTCGCCCGTGACCGGCACCTCCGACTGGGGCTTCCAGACGATGGCGGTGGACTTCGGGTCGCCCAGCACCTTCGACATGGCTTCGGCCACGTCGTTCAGGTCCTCGAAGGCGGTCCAGATGGTGTGACCCGGCGCGTCCTCATAGATGTCCGGCTTGACGAGATCGCTCTCGACGTCCTGGGCGCCGGCCTCGATGGCGGCCTCCATGACGGCGTCTTCGGTGCCCGCCTCGGCCGCGTAGACGATCTTGCCGACCTTGTCCCACATGAAGGCGACCGAGTTCATTTCGCCCAGCGCGCCGCCGTTCTTCTTGAAGGCGGTGCCGATGTTGGAGGCGGCGCGGTTGCGGTTGTCGGTCAGGGCCTCGACGATGATGCCGACGCCGCCGGGGCCACGACCTTCGTAGCGGACCTCTTCCATCGTATCGAGATCGCCCGACGAGGCCTTGTTGATGGCGCGGGCGATGACGTCCTTGGGCAGGCTTTCGGCCTTGGCGTTGTTCACCGCCAGACGCAGGCGCGGGTTCATGGCCGGGTCGGGCATGCCCGACTTGGCGGCGACGGTGATGTCGCGCGACAGCTTGGAGAACAGCTTGGAGCGCTGGGCGTCGGCGCGCCCCTTGCGATGCATGATGTTCTTGAACTTGGAATGGCCGGCCATGGGTAGGTCTCTTGGTTTTGGGCGCTATCACTCGCGGCGCGGCCGCTCGCTGCTTGAGCGCGAGGTCGCGATCCTGAAAGTCGGAGCCGCGATCTAGCCGATGGCGGGCGCGGTGTCACGATTCAGGAACCGGTAGAGCTTTACAGGCATTTGGAACGCAGCAGACGGAGCCCTGACATGACCGCAGAAGACGCCATCTACGCCGCCGAGGGCTATCACGACGAAGACCTGCACGAGGCCGATATCGTGGAATGGTACGAGACCCGCCCGGTCACCGTGTCCACCGCCGTCGCCACCGGCGCCGTCATCGGCGCCTTCGCGCTGGGCGTTCTGACCGCCGTGGGCGCGCTGGCGCTGATGGGCCGACTGGACGACTGAGCCCCTCGCGGGTTCAGGCTTTCAGGCTCTCCAGAAACCCGCGCATCTTCTCGTCGACGCTGACCGGCCGCTTGGTTTCGCGGTCGACATAGACGTGGACGAAATAGCCGACGGCGGCGGCGTCCTGTTCGTTGTTTCGGAACAGGGCGATCTCGTAGCGGACCGAGCTGGTGCCGACATGCGCCACCCGCACCCCCGCCTCGATCTCGTCCGGGAAGGCGGTGGGCGAGAAGTAGCGGCAGCCGGTCTCGGCCACCAGACCGATGGTCTGGCCGTTGTGGATGTCCAGCACCCCGTTGACCACCAGCAGCCGGTTCACCGCCGTGTCGAACCACGAGTAGTAGACGACGTTGTTCACGTGGCCATAGACGTCGTTGTCCATCCAGCGGGTCGAGATCTGCTGGAAGCGGCGATAGTCGCCGCGTTTCGTGCGTTCGATGGTGCCGGTCATTATCCCTCCAGTGAAGAGCGCTAACGCTCGGGACGCGGTCCCTCGCTGCTTGAGCGCATTGTTGCGCGCTAACGCTCGGGACGCGATCCCTCGCTGCTTGAGCGCATTGTTGCGCGCTAACGCTCGGGACGCGGTCCCTCGCTGCTTGAGCGCATTCGTTGGTCGTTTCCTCCGGGCGTCTCTGCGGACACCTCGGACGAACAGCGTTGGGCTTGGCGGACGCCGCGTCAAGCGCCTAGCGTCTTTGTTATGAGCACCCCGATCCAGACCCGCGCCGCCGTTCTTCGCGCCATGGGGGCCGCGCGGCCCTATGCCGACAGCCGACCGCTGGCCATCGAGACCGTGGCCCTGGACCCGCCGGCCGCCGGAGAGGTGCTGGTCGCCGTGAAGGCGGCGGGCCTGTGCCATTCGGACCTGAGCGTCATCAACGGCGACCGGCCCCGGCCCATGCCGATGGCGCTGGGCCATGAGGCGGCGGGCGTGGTCGAGGCGGTCGGCCCCGGCGTCGAGGATCTGGAGCCCGGCGACCATGTCGTGATGGTCTTCATGCCCAGTTGCGGCCATTGCGATCCCTGCGCCGGAGGCCGTCCGGCCCTGTGCGAACCGGGCGCGGCGGCCAACGGCAAGGGCGAACTGCTGGGCGGCGGAACCCGTCTGCATGGCCCCGAAGACGACCTGCATCACCACCTCGGCTGTTCGGCCTTCGCGGACCGGGCGGTGGTCTCGCGCCGGTCGCTGGTCAAGGTTCCGAAGGACCTGCCGTTCGAGCACGCGGCCCTGTTCGGCTGCGCGGTCCTGACCGGGGTGGGCGCGGTGGTGAACACGGCGCGGGTCCGGGCCGGACAGTCGGTGGCCGTGGTCGGTCTGGGCGGCGTCGGTCTGGCCTCCGTGCTGGGCGCGCTGGCCAGCGGCGCCAGCCCGGTGATCGCCGTGGACCTGTCGCAGGACAAGCTGGCGCTGGCCCGCTCCCTCGGCTCCGTCCTGACCGTCAACGCGGCGGACCCGGACGCCGTCGAGCAGGTGCGCGCCCTGACCGGCGGCGGGGCCGAGGTCGTGCTGGAGATGGCCGGATCGGTGCGCGCGCTGGAGGCCGCGTGGAAGATGACCCGGCGGGGCGGAACCACGGTCACCGCCGGCCTGCCGCCCCCCGAGGCGGCGCTGGCGGTCAATGTGGTCAATCTGGTCGCCGAGGAGCGGACCCTGAAGGGCAGCTATATCGGCACGGCCATCCCGTCGCGCGACATCCCGCGCTACATCAGGCTGTTCCGCGACGGCCGCCTGCCGGTGGACCGGCTGCTGACCGGGGTGGTCCGGCTGGAGGACATCAACGCCGCCTTCGACGCCCTGCACGCGGGCGAGGCGGTGCGCACGGTGGTGACCTTCGGCGACTGAGCGCCTAAACCTCGCTCCATGACCCAAGCCCCCCTTCGCCGCCTGATCGACCTGCCCGGCCTCGACGCCCTCGAGATGAAGGCGCTGATGAAGCCGTCCGTCGCCGACCCGGACAATCGCGACGACTATCCGGAGATCGCCGAGGCCGCGAAGGCCTGTTTCGGTCTGACCCCGGACGAGGCGGAGGCGGTCGCCCTGCCCGCCGACTGGGACAGCATCGAACGGCTGGACGGCTTTGACCTGATCGACGCCTTCGAGGCCGGGGGCTGGGACGTCACCGACAACAAGCGCAAGCCCCTGCGCATGATCCGCCACTGGGCCCTGCCGCTGGCGCTGGCCATGCGCGGCGTCGCCGGCGAACTGCCGTTCGCGCCCGAGCCGGGCCCGGATGAAGCGGGCGACGACTGGGGATCGAAGATGGCGGCCGAGGCGACGTGGTTCAGGAAGCGGTAGGACCGGCGCCGAACTCATGTTCGGCGAGGAACAGCAGGGGCGGCAGGATGTAGTCGCTGAGGCGGGGACGCCGCCCGGTGGCGAGGCTCCACTGGAACCACTGCTCACGTTCGCAAACGGGCTCGGCGCGCCGTCCGGCGATCCGGAGAAGACGTTGACGCTGGAGTTCTCGCAGGAAGGCGTCGGTGTGGCGGCGGCGGGACGGGCGGCGGGTTCGCATGGAATGTCTCCGGTTGGGGTGTCGGGCGTGGGAAACGCAGCGTCGCGCACAGCACGCGCCACCAGCCAACCCTCCCCCCTCGAGGGGGAGGGCTTTGGAATTGAGGCTCGTCCTCCACCGGTCTGACCCGGCGAGGGATGGGAAGGGCGCGGGACGCCGGGCCTCGCCCGGTGCTGTTTTGTAGATTTACCGTTTCGACGAGAGCGTCGTCCCGCGCGGCCGTTTTCCACACGTTCTCCGGCTGGCGGCCTTTGCATTAGGGCCTTGCCGGATCACCGCCGGGATCATTGCTGACCTCGACGCGGGGCGGACTTCGACCGTTCAGAGACGCCAGCGGTCCGCTTCCAACAGCGCGCGGCGAGCAAGCGGGCAGGATCCATCCCTGCCCTCGAGGGCCCCCGCACTCTCCTTCGCGCGGGCTTCATCGCTCGGCCACAGCCCGCCGTCGTCGAGAAGCGTGGATCCGACGCCCTCCCCATCGACGGGATGCGGGTATTGTGGAGGGTGCGCTTCCTATGGCGGGAGAATGACGCTGGGCCGGAAAATTGTGGAATGCGGTCAGCGGGTTGGCGCGGCGGATTGCGCGGGTTGGCGGGGAACTGCTGCGTATTCTTGGAGGATGGACGCGGCGGGATGCGGAGCTTGAAGAGCCACCTTAGCCGCTAGCGCCAAGGCCTGACACATGACTAACCTGTGGTAGGCGATCAGGCGCGATTCCTATCTTGGGTACGCAACTCGCCAGCAGGCGAGACAAGCGATGATCCAGTCCACCCTCGAAGCGATCATATCACTGCAGCAGCAGCACTCGCCTTCAGACACTCCCGCCATGAAGCGCCGCGGCTTTCTAATCCGTCAGGAGCTACCTACCGAAATCTCCGAGTGGCGAATTACGGTCGCGAGCGCCATGGATCCCTACGGCGATGACTTCGAAATCAAGGGCAGCGATGGAACGGGTCTAAAGGCTCTTGTCCCTTGGACCCGCCTCTATTCTCGTCGGATGTCGCCTGCGCCTACCTCTGGTTGGTATCTGGTCTACCTATTTCATCCCGATGCATCTGGCGTCTCACTATGTCTGAGCCACGGCTCGACCACACCAGAGGACGGAAACTTCAAAGGTATAAGCCGTACAGACGCAGCAGAGCTCGTGGGGTGGGCTAGGTCTGTCCTGCGCGATGAGTTCGCAGAAAATAGTGAAGTGTCGACCGGCGTATCTCTGGGCAAACAGAAACTCGCCGCAGCCTACGAGCGAACAACCATTTTCTCGAAATTCTATAGAGCGGGTGCCGTTCCATCAGATCGAAACCTCGTGGCCGATTTAGAACTGTTCGCCGCCGCTCTCAGTAAGCTCTATCGCGCGCAAACAGCAGGCGTTGTCCCCGGCACCACAAGCGCAGATGTTGTTGAGGTTCTCCAACTCGCCGAAGAGATTTCGGCTCCCTTTAAGCAACCATTGCGGGGACAGGGCTGGGGCCTTGACGCACCTTCTAGACGCGCCGTCGAGTTACGAGCAATGAAGCTCGCAGAGGAATGGCTTAGCAACCAAGGCTTCACCTTCACCGATGTGTCGCTCAGAGATAGTTGCGACTTCCGCGCTCAAAGAGCTGGTCAGGAGTGGGTTATCGAAGTCAAAGGAACGACTGGCGGTCCCAAAAGCGTTCTTTTGACCCGAAATGAGGTGGCGCTGCATCGGTCCGCGTACCCGCTGAATGCACTCCTCGTGGTGCACGGGGTTGTGCTCGGCAAGGACGGGGTAGCAACAGGCGGCACCCTAGTCGCATTCCATCCATGGCTTCTCGATGACAAGCACCTCGAAGCAACCAGCTACGAATACAAACTACAGTAAACTGGATTATTCGTGCGGCTCGAACCTGATGAGATCGTACTTCTCGGCGAACCACGCCACGAACACCTCAGGCGCCTCGCCAAATCGCCAATAGCGCAGCACATCCTCGGGCGACCAACCCGCGTCAGCGGAGTCGATGCACCAGTCGCGCTTCAGCACGGCGTTCACCTGCTCAAGCCAAGCGGCACAGTCGAGTGGAAGAATCTGATCCATGCCCCGAGCTTAGGCGCCATCCGGGCTGGGGCGCGACCATCCCCCGGTTGGAAATCTCACCCCGCTCCCCCTCTCCGGTAGAAACGCAAACAGGCCCGCAGCCCTTCGGCCACGCGCCTGTCTGTTGATCAGCACCCGCGACCGCCCGCTTGTCGCGGGCCGGCGGTCGCGGGGCCTCGGTCAGATCACCCTACGACAGCACCACGATGGTCACGCGGCGGTTCTGGGCGCGGCCTTCTTCGGTGTCGTTGGAGGCGACGGGGGATTCCTCGCCGTAGGAGATGGCCGACATGCGGTTCAGGGCGACGCCGCGGCGGCTGAGGTAGCGGCGGACGGCCTCGGCGCGGGCTTCGCCGAGCTGGTCGTTGTGACGTTCGTCACCAACGCTGTCGGTATAGCCCTGGATCTCGAGATAGACGTTGCGGTTCTCGGCGGCGAGGCGCTGGGCGAACTCGGCCAGACGGGACTCGGCCTCGGGCGACAGGGTGTTGCCGTCGGTCGGGAACTTCACCGAGTCATCCGACAGGACGACCTCGTACAGGAATTTGCCCTCGGCCAGCTTGTGGGCGGCGTTGGCGCGGGCGAGCGCCTCGCCGGCGGTGCCCTCGACCGTGGTCACGCGGGCGTCGACCACGGCGGTCTGCTCGCGCACGAAGCGGTGGCTGGCGCAGCCCGAAGCGGCGACGCCGAAGGCCAGGATGACGCCGACGGCGGCTGCCGTTCTGAATTGCGGTTTGATCAAGAGTCTCTCCATCAATGGTCCGGTGCGCCAATCCCGGTTGTCGCGCATGCCGCCCAGCACAGGGGGCCAAACGGCAAAAGTCGGCCAAGGTTGCATGAGACCAATGGAAGCTGCGCATAAACATGCCAGACGATGTTCTGTGAAGTTGAAAGGCTGAGCTTCGAAACAACTTTATGATCTTCGCCTTTTTGCTGACGCGAGACGCGGATCATCATGGCGCGTCGGGAACTGATCCAACACTGTTCCGGAGAACAGATGCGAGAGACCGGACGACCCGGGACGACAGGACGGAAGACCGCGCAACGGGTCGGCGCGACGGCGGGGGCGGTGCTGGCGCACCTGATCCTGCTGCCGCTGGCGCTGGCCACACGCGATGAGCCGGACGCCCCGCCCATGGCGACGGAGCCGGTGATCCTGCTGGAGATGGTGGCGCCGCCGCCTCCTCCGCCGCCCCCTCCGCCGCCAAGGGCGCCGACCAAGGCCCCCCCGCCGCCGGGCCCGAAGGCCGAGACGCCGACGCCCGGCCCGGCCGCGGCGCAACCGGCCCCGACGGTGCGTCCGCCCGCGACACGCCCGCCGCCACGCCTGCGCCCGGCCCGGCCGACGCCGAGGATGGAGCCGGTTCCCCTGCCCGCGACACGACCGCCGACCCCGCCCGAAATCGCCATGCCGACCATCGGGGACGCCCAGTTGGCCGGCGCCCTGACGGCCGGAGCGGGATCGGGCGGCGGGGGCGGCGGCGCGGGCGCGGGCGGCGGGGGTGGCGGCGGTTCGGGCGACGGGAGCGGCTGCGATCTGGTGCGGGACATCCAGAACGCCCTGCGCGACGACGCCGAGGTGCGCGCGGCGGTCAACGCGGCGCAGCGCGCCGCCGGATCGGGCCGCGCCCTGCTGGTCTGGGACGGCGACTGGCGCCAGACGCCGGGCCAGACGGGCAAGGGGCTGGCGGGCGTGCGTCAGGCCATCGCGCTGGAGGTGGCCTTCGCCCCGCAGGCCTGTCGCCGGGAGGCCATGCGCGGGATGGTGCTGCTGACGATGAGCGACGCGCCCGGCGCGGCGCGGGTGGCGCTGGGGACCGCCAGCTGGCGCTGGAGCGACCTGCTGCAACGGTGAAGCTGCCGTAAATCGGTCGCGGCGGGGTCGCGATGGGGACGCGAGCGCGGGTCAGAAGCCGCGCGGGCGTGTCGGCTCGCGTGGATGAACGGCGGACAACGGAAGGCTCAGCTTCCGTTGGGCGCGAACGTTGCACACCGCGACTGTCGAGGTTGCTCGACAGGACTGTGGGGCTGAACGTGAAAATCGCTATCCTTGCGGGCACCCGCCCGGAAGTCGTCAAAATGGCGCCCGTGCGCGCGGCGCTGGCCGCCACGCCGGGGCTGGAGCCGGTGTGGATCTCCACCGAGCAGCAGGGCGCGCTGAACGCCCAGGCGCTGGAGACCTTCGGCATCACGCCGGACATCCGGCTGGACCCGCCGTCGCCGGAACGGACGCTGGGCGGACGCTTCGCACAGATCATGGACCGGCTGGACGACGTGCTGGGCCGACTGGCGCCGCAGCTGGTGCTGGTCCAGGGCGACACCTCGACGACGGCGGCGGGCGCGATGGCGGGCTTCGCCCGGCGCATTCCGATCGGCCACGTCGAGGCCGGTCTGCGCACCTTCGATCTGGATCAGCCCTTCCCCGAGGAAGGCTGGCGCTGCGTGGTCGGCCAGCTGGCGGACCTGCATTTCGCCCCGACCGAGGCCGCGGTCCGGAACCTGCTGCGCGGGGGCGTGTCCCAGCACCGCATCCATATGACCGGAAACACCGGGATCGACGCCGTCCGGCTGTCGGGCGCCCGTGTGAGCCCGGTTCCGCTGACCGACGGCCGCCGGCTGGTGCTGGTGACCGTGCACCGGCGCGAGAACTGGGGTCCCGAATTGGAACAGGTGCTGGCCGCGCTGATCCTGCTGCGGGACAGGGTGTCCGATATCGAGATCGTTTTCGCCGCCCACGCCAACCCGGCGCTGCGCGGTCGCGTGGACGCCGCGCTGAAGGATCAGGACCGCATCCGCATCGTCGAGCCGCTGGACTACCTCGGCTTCCTGTCGCACCTGAAGAGCGCGACCCTGGTGCTGTCGGACTCGGGCGGCGTGCAGGAGGAAGGGCCGGTGCTGGGCGTGCCGGTGCTGGTGCTGCGCGAGACCACCGAACGGGCCGAGGCCGTCGAGGCCGGGGTCGCCCGCCTGATCGGCACACGCACCGAAGACGTGGTCGAGGCCGCGACGCAGCTGCTGACCGACGAGCCGGAGCGGATGCAGATGGTGCGCGCCGTCAGCCCGTTCGGCGACGGCTTCGCGGCCGGTCGCATCGCCGACGTCATCTCCGGCTGGAGCCCCGCCAAGCCGCTGGGCGGCGAACAGATCCGGGCGGCCGTCTGAGACATGTCCGCCACCATGGCCATCACCCTCGGGGCCTGGCTGACCACCCTGTCGGCGCACCTGCCGACGGGCGCGGACCTGTACGCCTTCGTGCTGGGCTACTGGGAGGTGCTGCGCTGGGCGGTGATGATCTCGGCCGTGCTGATCCTGATCAGCTCGCTGGACGACCTGTTCATCGACCTGGCCTACTGGTGGGGGCTGCTGGTGCGGTTCTGCACCTTCTGGGACCGGCCCGCGCCGCAACGCCTGCTGGAGCGCGAACCCGAGAAGCTGATCGCCATCATGGTGCCCGCCTGGCAGGAGTCAGACGTCATCGCCAGCATGGTGGCCAACACCAACAACACCTTCGACTACAGCCGCTACCACATCTTCGTGGGCGTCTATGCGAACGACGCGGACACCCGGCGCGAGGTCGAGAAGGTGCGCCAGCGCTTTCCCAATGTGCACCGCGCCGAGGTGCCGCATGACGGCCCGACGTCCAAGGCCGACTGCCTGAACTGGATCATCCAGAACATCCTTCTGTACGAGGAGAAGACCGGCCAGACGTTCGGCGCCTTCCTGATGCACGACGCCGAGGACGTGGTGCATCCGTTCGGGCTGAAGACGGTCAACTGGTTCGTCGATGAGGCGGCCATGATCCAGATGCCGGTCCTGTCGATGGACCGCAAATGGACCAGTCTCGTCGCCTGCCACTACATGGACGAGTTCGCCGAGTTCCACACCAAGGACCTGCCGGTGCGCTCGGCGCTGGCCCGGATGACGCCGTCGGCGGGGGTGGCCACGGCCTTCCACCGCAAGGCCATGATGGCGCTGGTCGAGGAGAAGGACGGCCAGCCGTTCAACACCGACAGCCTGACCGAGGACTATGACGTCGCCCACCGCCTGAGCGCGCTCGGCTATCCGTCGCAGTTCGTGCGCTATCACGCCCGCGTGCCGCGCCAGAGGAAGGCGTGGCTCCGCAAGGGGATGGTCGACATCAAGCGCCGCGAGCTGGTGGCGACCAGGGAGTTTTTCCCGCACAAATTCGCCTACAGCGTCCGGCAGAAGGCGCGCTGGACCCTGGGCATCTCGATCATGGGCTGGGCGCAGCTGGGCTGGTTCGGCGGGCTGGTGAACCGCTACTACCTGTTCCGCGACCGCAAGGCGCTGTTCACCGCCCCGGTCGGGATCTTCGGCTATGTGATCGTGGTCCAGCTGCTGGGCCTTCTGCTGGTCGAGATGATCTGGCCCGAGGCGGTGAACCTGCCGCCGGTGATCGACCGCCACTGGGTCTGGGTGGTCGTGACGATCAACTTCCTGTTCCTGGTCAACCGCATCCTGCACCGCGCCTGGTTCACGGGGATCAATCACGGTCTGAAGCATGTGCCGCTGACGCCGATCCGGATCGTGACCTCGAACCTGATCTCGTTCGGCGCCTTCTGGCGGGCGTCGCGCCAGTGGCTGAGCCATCTCATGACCGGCCGCCCGATCGCCTGGGACAAGACCCAGCACGCCTATCCGTCGCTGTCGGAGCTGCAGCAGGGTTCGGGCCGTCTGGGGGAGACGCTGCGGTTCTGGAACCACGTCAGCGAGGCCGATCTGACCCGCGCGCTGGAGGCGCAGAAGGACGGCTATCGTCCGCTGGGCCTGTTGCTGCTCGATCTGGCTGCGGTGGACGACGATCATCTGGCCGAGGCCTTCGCCGAGCGCGGCGAGACCTACGCCTCGATCTTCGACCCGTTCAAGATCGACCGGGATGTGCTGGCCCTGCTGACGCCGCAGGAGGCCGCGCGCTACGGCGCGGTGCCGCTGCGCCGGAACGGGACCGGGCTGGACGTGGCGCTGGCCGAGCCCCTGCCCGCCGACCAGCGGACGGCGCTGGAGCGGCGCTTCGGCCTGCAGGGCGTGCGCAGCGTCCGCTTCCTGTTCGCGCCGCTGAGCGACATCGCCTTCGCGATCCGGTTCGCCTGGGGCGAGGATCCCTTCTCCGGCGTGCGCGCACAGCTGGCGCGGATGCGGGCGGCGGGCCATCTGGACGCCTCGCGCGAAGCCATGCTGTGGCGCTCGGTGCGGGCCGGCTATGCGCGGCTGGGCGACATCCTGATCCGTCAGGGCCGCATCAGCCACGCCGACCTGCAAACGGCGCTGGCCGCGTCGCGCGCCGACGGCCGCTCGCTGGGCGAGACCCTGACGCGGCTGAACATGGTGTCGGCCGCCGACATCGAGGCGGCGCTGCAGGACCAGCGCAGCGCCCGCTGGCTGAACGAACATCTGGCCGAGGCGCTGAAGAGCGCGCCGGTCGATCCCCGTCATGAACCCGTCTGACCGCCGAGGCTTCGCCGTGAACCGCTCGCTCCTTCTCGCCTCCGTCGCCCTGGCCGCCTGCGGCGCCGCCGTGATGACGCCCGCCGTCGTTCAGGCCCAGACCGTGGCCGCTTCCGACAGCGGATACGCCGACGCCACCGCCGCCTATGCCGCGATGAGCGCGGGCCGCCCCGCCGATGCGGTCGCCCCGGCCCGCCGCGCGGTGGACGCCTCGCCCGAAAACCTGGAGTGGCGACTGCTGCTGGCCGACGCCCTGACCGGATCAGGCGATCAGGCCGGCGCGCTGGCCGCCCTGCAACCGGTGGCCGGCAGCTGGGACCATCGCGTCCAGAGCCGTCGCGCCGAGGCCGCGCGCCAGACCGGCGACCTGCAACAGGCGGCCGAGGCCTATGGACTGGCCGCGCCGTTGGCCCCGACCGCCGAGAGCCGGGCCTATCTGGCCCGGGCGCGGGCGCAGGCGCTGACGCAACTGGGCCGGACGGGCGAGGCGCGCACGACGCTGCGTGAGGCCGCCGCCAACGGCATCCTGCCGGGCGATGCGCCGCTGGACTTCGCCTATGCCGCCGTGGGCGCGCGCGACGACCGGCTGGCGGTGCAGGCCTTCGCCGCCGCCGACCGGGCCGAGCCGCTGAAGGGCGCGCTGGCGCTGGACGCCGCCTACGCCGCCCGCCGGGCGGGGCAGGACGCCGAGGCCATCACATGGCTGGAACAGGGGGCCCGCACCCTGCCCGCCGAGCAACTGACGCCGCAGCGCCGCCACGAGATCGGCCGCGAGCTGCAGACGCTGGAGGACCGCTGGGGCGGCGCGGCCACCGTCTCGACCGGCCCGGCCGCCAGCGCCACGACCCTGCTCAACAACGGCGGGGATCAGGTGACGCAGGTCGGCGGCGAGGTCTGGGCCCGCGTCGGCGGCGACAACAACGGGCGCCCGGTGCAGGTCTTCGCCCGCGCCTGGCAGACGCTGGACGCCGACACCGGCCCGACCGGCGGCGACACCACGCAGGGCTGGGTCGGCGTGCGCTGGAAGCCCTTCACCGAAACCAATCTGTCGCTCGAAGCCAGCCGCCTGATCGCCCTCGGCGACGCGGCGCGGGACGACACCATGCTGCGCGCCGCCTGGTCGGCGGATGTGGGCGGCGACCTGCGCTACGACCGCGACAGCTGGCCCTCGGCCCATGTCTATGTCGACGCCGCCCGCCTGATCGAGGACGAGCAGACCTATGTGGTCGCCGACGCCAACCTGGGCTGGACCTGGGTGGCGAGCGAAAGCCGCCGCGACACGGTCACCGCCGGGGTGGGCGTAAGGGCCGACTACGACAGCCTGCGCGCGGAAGAGTGGGCGGTCGCCGCCGGCCCCCGCGTCGCCTGGCGCCACTGGATGGGCGGCGACGACCTGCGCGCGCCGGGACGCTATCTGGATGTATCGCTGGGGTACTATGCGCCGATCGGCGACGGGCCGCGGGATGAGGGCGTGGTGGCAGCCCTCACCTTCGGGTTCTGATCAGCCGAACAGCTTGCCCAGCCAGCTCTTTTTCCGCGGCGGCGAAACAGGGCGGCCCGGCGCGATGATCACGATGCCGGCGCCTTCGGCCTCGCGAGGCGATTTCACCGTCATGTCCAGGGGGCGTCCCATGAGGTCGGCGCCGTCCACAGCTGCACTCAGCGCCCGCTGAATCTGTTCGCGATCCTCGCTGTTGGTGCGCACGTCCAGATACCAGGTCTGGCTCTGATCTTCGGGCCACAGCGCCAGCGCCAGCCAAGCCGCCTCGACATCACGAACGTCAGAAAAGGCAGTCTTGAGACGGGCGATGAGGTCGACCGGAGGCTCCGCCGGATGGCCGAGCATCAACCTGGTGTCTTTCTTTACCACGCGCTGGACCGGCAGCCCAAGCATGGTCGCCATTGCGTCCGGTTCCCAGACCACACCATAGGGCTGACCGGGATTGAGGATCGCGGGTCCTGTTCGGATGATGTCGAACAAAACCCGGCCCTGCAGCCCCATGTAGCCAACTTCGCCAAAGGCCTCATGTACCCGTTGCGGCGAGGTGAAAACCGCCGCCGCCTGCCGTCCATCGTTCAGCGGCACGTTCAGGAGCTTGACCGTCGTATCGACCGCCAGAACTCCGCTGCTTTCTCCCTCCGGCGCTTCGGGTGTGGCGAGAAAGAGGGTTTCGTCGAGGATGAACCGCTCGAAAGCCTTTTGCGCCTGCGCGTCGCCTTGGGCGGCGGCGAGCAACTGCTGTTCGACCATGTTGACGGGTTCAAAAGTCGACGGCTGGCTCATTCTCAATCCTCATCCATCTTCAACGCCGCGATGAAGGCTTCCTGCGGGATTTCGACCTTGCCGAACTGCCGCATGCGCTTCTTGCCTTCCTTCTGCTTCTCCAGAAGCTTCTTCTTCCGGGTGGCGTCGCCGCCGTAGCATTTGGAGGTCACGTCCTTGCGCAGGGCGCGGACGGTTTCGCGGGCGATGATCTTGCCGCCGATGGCGGCCTGGATCGGGATCTGGAACATGTGCGGAGGGATCAGCTCCTTCATCTTCTCGACCATGCCGCGGCCGCGGGTCTCGGCGCGGTTGCGGTGGACCAGCATGCTGAGGGCGTCGACCGGCTCGGCGTTCACGAGGATCGACATCTTCACCAGATCGCCGACCTTGTATTCGGTGATCTCGTAGTCGAACGAGGCGTAGCCCTTCGAGATCGACTTCAGGCGGTCGTAGAAATCGAAGACGACCTCGTTCAGCGGCAGTTCGTAGACGACCATGGCCCGGGTGCCGACCCAGGTCAGTTCCTTCTGCTCGCCGCGCCGATCCTGACACAGCTTGATCACGCCGCCGAGGTACTCCTCGGGCGTCAGGATGGTGGCTTTGATCCACGGCTCGGAGATGTCCATGATCTGCATGACGTCCGGCAGATCGGCCGGATTGTGCAGGTCCATGGTGCTGCCGTCGCGCAGGGCGATCTTGTAGACGACAGAGGGCGCCGTCGCGATGAGGTCGAGATTGAACTCGCGGCTCAGGCGCTCCTGGATGATCTCCAGATGCAGCAGGCCGAGGAAGCCGCAGCGGAAGCCGAAGCCCAGGGCGGCCGAGCTTTCCATCTCATAGGTGAAGGAGGCGTCGTTCAGGCGCAGGCGGGCGATGGCCGCGCGCAGGTCCTCGAAGTCGGCGGCGTCCACCGGGAACAGGCCGCAGAAGACCACCGACTGGACTTCCTTGAAGCCCCGCAGCGGTTCGGCGGTCGGCTTCTTCTCGTCAGTGATGGTGTCGCCGACGGCGGCGTGGGCGACTTCCTTGATCTGGGCGGTGATGAAGCCGACCTCACCCGGCCCCAGTTGATCGACCGGGGTGTTCTTGGGCAGGAAGACGCCGACGCGGTCGACCAGATGGGTCGAGCCGTTCTGCATGAATTTCACGCGCTGGCCGGCCCTGAGCACGCCGTCGAAGACGCGGACCAGCAGCACGACGCCGAGGTAGGGGTCGTACCAGGCGTCGACCAGCATGGCCTTCAGCGGGGCGTCGACGTCGCCTTTCGGAGCCGGCAGGCGGGTGACGATGGCTTCCAGAACATCCTCGATGCCGATGCCGGACTTGGCGCTGGCCATGACGGCGTCGGAGGCGTCGATGCCGATGACGTCCTCGATCTGGGCGCGGACCCGGTCGGGCTCGGCGGCCGGCAGGTCGATCTTGTTCAGGACCGGCACGATCTCGTGGTTGTTGTCGATGGCCTGATAGACGTTGGCCAGGGTCTGGGCCTCCACGCCCTGCGAGGCGTCGACGACCAGCAGCGAGCCTTCGCAGGCGGCCAGCGAGCGCGAGACCTCATAGGCGAAGTCGACGTGGCCCGGCGTGTCCATCAGGTTCAGGACGTAATCGAGCCCGTCCTTCGCCTTGTAGTTCAGGCGCACGGTCTGCGCCTTGATGGTGATGCCACGCTCTTTTTCGATGTCCATGTTGTCCAGCACCTGGGCGGACATTTCGCGCGCGGTCAGGCCGCCCGTGTACTGGATCAGGCGGTCGGAGAGCGTGGACTTGCCGTGGTCGATGTGGGCGACGACGGAGAAGTTGCGGATGCGTTCGATGGGGGTGGTCGGCATGGTCCGGCGCGCCTAGCACGGCAGGCGGAAAAGCGCCAACGGAACGGCGAAATGAACCGTCTCCGCCACTGATTTTGTTGCGGATTACGAACTTGTAAGGCGACGCTTTGTCAGTTTGCGGCGGGTCCGGGAAACGGTATTCAACGGCGGATGACAACCGGACGCCCGAACGGGCGTTGTTTCGCTGGATCGCGCCCCTCCCGCGCGATCGCCAAGGGGATGCCAAGTGTCGATCAAGTTTCAAGGCCGTCGGGCCGTCGCCGCTGCGCTGCTGACCGCCGCCCTGGTGGTCTCCGCCTGCGAGAAGAAGGAAGAGCCCGCGCCGCCGTCACGTCAGACCGTGACCGCCGCCACGGTGACGCAGGTCGCCCTGCCCCGCGCCGTAACCGCGTCGGGCAGCGTCTCGGCCTGGGAAGAGGTGCCGGTCGGCGCCGAGACCGGCGGACTGGTGGCCACGGGCGTGTTCGTGGATGAAGGCAGCTGGGTCCGTCAGGGCCAGCCTCTGGTTCAGCTGAATGACGCCCTGCTGCGCGCGCAGCTTCGCCAGCAGGAGGCCCAGGTGCAGACCGCCCGGGCCAACGCCGCCCGCGATGACGCCGCCCTGGCGCGTGCGCAGGAACTGAAGGAACGCGGCTTCCTGAGCCAGGCATCGCTGGATACGGCCCTGGCGAACCAGCGCTCGTCGCAGGCCAATCTGGCGGCCGCTCTCGCCGCCCTGTCGGAGACCCGCACCCGTCTGGACCAGAGCGTGATCCGCGCGCCCGTGGCGGGCCGGATCATCAGCCGCAGCGTGACCCGCGGCCAGATCGTCGGCGCCGGGACGGAGCTGTTCCGCATGGTGCGGGACGGCCGGCTGGAGCTGGACGCCCAGGTGCCGGAGACCGAACTGCCTCTGGTGGCCGCCGGCCAGACGGCGACCATCACCTCCGACCAGAGCGGAAGCACGACCGGGACGGTCCGCATCGTAACGCCGGAAGTCGACCCGCAGACCCGTCTGGGTGTGGCGCGCATCACCCTGGCCCCGAATTCCGCGCTGAAGCCGGGCAATTTCGCCCGCGCCACCATCAGCGTCGGCGCCGCCCCGGCCCTGATCATCCCCGCCTCGGCCGTCGTCTTCCGGGAGGGCCGCGCGGGCGTCTATGTGATTGGCCAGAATGACGCGGTGCGCTTCACCCTGGTGCAGACCGGCGCGCGCAGCGGCGACAACGTCGCCATCACCGGCGGCCTGCAGGCCGGGCAGCGGGTGGTTGTTTCGGGCGCCGGCTTCCTCGGCGACGGTGATCTGGTGACCATCGGACGTCCGACCCCGCCCCTGCCGACGGCCGGCCAGCAAGGGCGCTGAGGATGAACTTCAACAACATCTCGTCCTGGTCGATCCGGAACCCGATCCCGATCGTCCTGCTCTTTATCGTCCTGACGATCGCGGGGACGGCCAGCTACTTCAAACTGCGCACCAATAATTTTCCGGACGTCGATCTGCCGATCGTAGCGGTCACGGTCGTCCAGTCGGGCGCCGCGCCGACCGAGATGGAAACCCAAGTGACGCGGCTGGTGGAGGACTCGGTCGCGGGACTGGGGCAGGTGAAGCACATCACCTCGACCGTGAACGAGGGCGTCTCGACGACCTCGATTGAATTCCAGCTGGGTGTCGAGCTGGAGAAGGCCACCAATGACGTCCGCAATGCGGTCTCCGGCATTCGCCAGAACCTGCCCGCCGACGTGCAGGAGCCGATCGTCCAGCGCATCGAGTTCACCGCAATTCCGTTCGCCAACTATGTGGTGCGGGCGCCGGGCATGAGCCCGGAGGAGCTGAGCTGGTTCGTCGACAACACGGTGGCCAAACGGCTGCTGTCGGTTCGCGGCGTCAGTCAGGTCAGCCGCGACGGCGGCGTGACGCGGGAAATCCGCATCAAGCTGGACCCCGCCCGACTGGAGGCCGCCGGGGTGACGGCGGCCGCCGTGTCGATCCAGCTGCGCACCCAGAATATCAACCTGCCCGGCGGCCGCGGCGAACTGGCCGGCAGCGAACAGGCCATCCGCACCGTCGGCTCGGCCAAATCCGTGGAGGAACTGCGCAACACCCTGATCCCTGTCGGATCGCGCACCGTGCGGCTGAGCGAGCTGGGCGAGGTGACGGACGAATGGTCCGAGCAGAGGGGCCGCGCCCGCTTCAACGGGCAGGAAGTCGTCGGCTTCGGCATCTCGCGCGCCATCGGCTCGTCCGAGGTGGGCGTCTACAACGCGACAAAAGACGCCATCGAGGCCCTGGACGCTGAACGCGACGACGTCACCATGGAAGAGGTGGCCAACACCACCCAGGACGTCATCAACAATTTCCACGCCTCGGTCGAAGCCCTGGTTCTGGGCGCCCTGCTGGCTGTCGCGGTGGTGTTCGTCTTCTTGCGGGACTGGCGCGCGACCCTGATCGCCGCCGTGGCCATGCCGCTGAGCCTGATCCCGACCTTCTGGGTGATGGACCTGATGGGGCAATCCCTGAACGTGGTGTCGCTGCTGGCCCTGTCGCTGACCGTCGGCATCCTTGTCGACGACGCGATCGTGGAGATCGAGAACATCGTCCGGCACATCCGGGACGGGAAGGCGCCCTATCCGGCGGCCATCGAGGCGGCGGACGAAATCGGCCTGGCCGTCATGGCCACCACGGCGACGCTGGTGGCGGTGTTCGCGCCGACCGGCTTCATGCCGGGCATCGTCGGCCAGTTCTTCGTCAGCTTCGCCATCGCCGCCTGCGTGAGCGTGCTGTTCTCCCTGCTGGTGGCGCGAACCCTGACCCCCCTGATGGGCGCCTATCTGCTGAAGCGCGATCAGGGCAAGGAGCACAAGGATCCGGCCTGGATGGGCGCGTATCTGCGGGCTCTGGAGTGGTGCCTGGGCGACCGCGGCAAGACGGTCGCGGGCGAGGCTCCGGCGACGGAGCAACCGGTCCGGCGCAAGCCGCCGTTCCTGAAGCGGGTCCGCGCCCGCTTCTGCGATCACCGGCTGTGGGTGCTGGGGATGGGGGCCGTCTTCTTTATCGGCTCGCTGGGGCTGGCCGCCCTGCTGCCGAGCGAGTTCATCCCGGTGGAGGACCAGTCACGGTCGTCGCTGACGATCCAGCTGCCGCCCGGCACGACGCTGGACGAAACCGACGCCGCCGTTCAGCGGATCAACACCGCGCTGATGAAACTGCCGGAAGTGAAGTCGGTCTATTCGTCCATCGGCTCGGCGACGGTCAGTTTCGGGCCCGGCGGGGGCGGCAGCGCGGGCGAGGTTCGCAAGGCCAGCCTGACGGTCAATCTGGTCCCCCGGTCGGACCGCAGCATCAGCCAGCAGCAGTTCGAACGGAATTTCGGCCCGACCCTGCGCGCCATTCCCGGCGCCCGCAGCCAGTTCGGCGCCGCCGGCGCCGGCGGATCGGGCCTGATCGCCATCGCCCTGGTCAGCGACGATCCCGTCGCGCTGGAGCAGGCCTCGGCCAACGTCGAGCGCGGCATGCGGGACATCAAGGGCGTGGCCAACGTCATCTCGTCGTCGGCTCTGGTGCGTCCTGAAATCCTGATCACGCCCAAGGCCGATATCGCGGCCCTGCAAGGCGTCTCCACGCAGGACATCAGCCAGGTGGCGCGAGTCGCCACCCTGGGCGACGCCGACCAGCTGCTGCCCAAGTTCAATCTGGGCGACAGGCAGGTTCCGATCCGGGTGATGCTGGCCGAGGAATCGCGCACCGACCTCGCGGTTCTGGAGAATCTGAAGGTGCCGACCGCCTCGGGCGGGGTCGTGCCCCTGTCCGCCGTGGCCGACATCGGCTTCGGGGCGGGCCCCAACCAGATCGATCGTCTTGACCGTCGCCGGGTGGCCAACATCACCGCCGAGATCAGCGGCACGACGTTCAGCGAGGCCACCAAGGCCATCGACGAGCTGCCGGCGATGAAGAACCTGCCCGCGGGCGTTGAGCAGCAACTGACCGGCGACGCCGAAAGCAACGCCGAACTGGGCGCGGGCTTCGCCTTCGCCATCGTGACGGGCATCCTGTTGATGTACGTGGTGCTGGTGCTGCTGTTCGGCAGCTTCTTCCACCCGATCACCATTCTGGCGGCCCTGCCGGTGTCGTTCGGCGGCGCCTTCTTCGCCCTGCTGGTCACCGGCAAGTCGATGTCCATGCCCGCCCTGATCGGCATCATCATGCTGACCGGGATCGCGGCCAAGAACTCGATCCTGCTGGTCGACTACGCGATCATGGCGATGCGTCAGGGGATGACCAAGCGTGAGGCCCTGATCGACGCGGCGCACAAGCGGGCGCGGCCGATCATCATGACCACCTTCGCCATGGGTCTGGGGATGCTGCCGATCGCGGCGGCGCTGGGCGAAGGCACGGCCTTCCGCTCGCCGATGGCCATCGCGGTGATCGGCGGTCTGATCACCTCGACCGCGCTGAGCCTGCTGTTCGTACCGGTGGTGTTCAGCCTGATCGACGGGGTGAAGACCCGGCTGGAGAAGCGCATGGACAGGATGTTCCATGCCCAGCGCGGTCATGAGCAGACGCTCGCGCCGGAGACCGGTGCGGACGCGGACGCCGGCGCGACGACGCCGGACGACCGCTGGTGATCAGACGATGATGATGCGCGACGGCGGCGGGTAGCACCACCGCCGTCGCGGTCAGCCGTGCGCCGAATGCGAACGGCGCGTCTGATGGACGAGATAATCGCCATACTCGCCTCTCGCTTCGAAGACGGCCGGCGAGACGCCGTCGGGGTGGAGCTCGAGCGCAAGCGCCGTCAGCCGCCCTGCCCGAACGTCCCATGCCGGACCGGCGCCCATCGAACGATAAGCGCGCCGACGCCCGCGCGCCGCCCTCCCGCGGTTCGCGCCAGCTGACCCGCCCCCTTTCAGGCCCCAAAACAAAACCGGCCGGGGTCGCCCCCGGCCGGTTCCACGTTTCGCCGATGGCGAGGCGTTTAGTACTTCGCGCGCAGGGTGATGCCGTAGGTGCGCGGCTGGCCCAGGAAGGCGTTGTAGGTCTGGGTGTCCAGGTTGCCGTTGTAGTAGGTGCCCGGGTGGGTGCCGCCCGACTGCAGGGTCGACTGGAAGGCGGTGCCTTGCAGCGGACCGTTGTAGGCGACCTGCACATACTCTTCGTCGGTCAGGTTCTGGGCCCAGATGTCGACGGTCCAGCGCTCGTCCTCGGTGCCGATCGAGATACGGCCGTTGACGGTCGTGAACGCGTCCTGCGCCTTGTAGGGCAGGAGGTCCGAACCGGTGTTGTAGTCGCTCATGTACTTGGCGGCGAGGCTGAAGCCGACGCGACCGCCGTTGCCGATGCTGCGCTCATAGTTGATCGAGGCCGAGGCCGACCATTCCGGAGCGAACGAGGCGCGCGAACCCGGCAGCAGCGAGAGCTGCGGGAAGTTGCCCGGGTTCGTCAGGTCCGCGGCGGTGAAGTTGCCGTACTCGGTGTTCGTGTAGGTCAGACCGCCGCCCAGGCTCAGGCCGTCGATGGGGGTGAACCACAGGAAGTCGGCGTCCACACCGCGCGAGGTCAGCTCGGGGATCGATTCCACCACGAAGGCGGTGCCGAGGAAGGTGTTGAGCTGGAAGTCGGTGAAGGTCTGGTCGAAGTAGGTCGCGTTCAGCAGAACGGTCCGGTTCAGCAGGGTCATCTTCACGCCCGCTTCGTAGCTGTCCACGACTTCCGACGGGAACAGCAGCGAGGCGACCGGGGTGACGCCCGTCTGCACGCGGTCCAGGTTGTAGCCGAAGCTCTTGTAGCCGCGGGCATACGACGCATACGTCATGATCGAGTCGTTGATGCGGTAGGCGGCCTTGATGGTGCCGCTCAGCTCGCCGTCATCGAAGCTCTCGGAGATGTTGCGGTTGTTGAAGGCGGCGTTGGCCCAGGGCAGGCAGGCGTTGCCGATGATGGTCGGCGCGGCCGCGGCGCCCAGGGCGCCGGCGATAGCGCCGGCGTTGGCGGCGAAGGCGGCGCAGGTCGCGCCGTTGCCGTTCACGTTGCGCTGGCGGGCGTCCAGGCTCTTGTCGTCGATGGTGTAACGCAGACCCAGGGTCAGGTCGAACTTGTCGGTGACGTGCCAGGTGTTGTTGGTGAAGATGGCGTAGGAGGTCGACTCCTGCTCGTAGAAGTCCTCAACGCCCTGACCGACGGTGAAGCCCGGACCCGTGGCCGGAACCAGACCGTACAGGCAGCCGCCGAGACCCGCGGCGGTCTGACCCGTCGCGGTGAAGCAGCCGACGCGGCCCGGATTGATCGGGATCGGTCCCGGAGGCGTCGGCGAGCCGGCGGTGGCGGCGTTCAACTGGGCGGTCAGCAGCAGCGACAGGAACGGACCATAGTCGGCGCCGAAGTAGTAGCTGTCGGCGCGGCCGATGCGCTCACGCGTGGCGAAGACGCCGACCAGCCAGTCGATACGCTCGTTCGAACCGGCCAGACGCAGTTCCTGGGTCAGGTTATCGACCGAGTAGCCGTAGTCGCCGTCCTGTTCGCGATACAGGATGTCGGCGCCGGTATAGTCGATGTCCATACCGATTTCGCCGTTCCAGTCGCGCCACGACGTGATCGACGTCAGGGTCGCGCCGCCGAACAGGCCCGGCATGTCGATGTTCGCCTCGACCGAGACGCCCATGTCATGGATGTCCTGTCCCGTGCCGCGGTTCGAGAAGGCCTGGCGCGAGAAGGGCAGCGGGCCGAAGCCGGCGGCCGGCGGACGCTGGCCGGTGCCGGTCGAGAGGGCGTCGACGAACGGATAGGTCGGGCCGGTGCGGATCTGGACGCCGGCGCAGCAGTACTCGTCGCGCGAGGTGTAGTCGGCGATGACGCGGATCGAGGTGTTGTCGTTCGGCAGCCACAGCAGTTGGCCGCGGGTGGTGAAGAAGTCCTGGTTGGCGTCGTCCGTCTGGGTGCGCGGGCCGTCGCCGGTGTCCACGTCATAGAAGCCGTCGCGGACGCGGCGGCCGGCGTACAGGCGGAAGGCCAGCTGGTCGGTGATCGGACCGGTGACCGAACCCGACACGCCCATGGCGCCGTAGTTGCCGGCGGTCGCCTCGCCCGAGAAGCCCGGGGTGAACGACGGGGCTTCGGTCAGGATGTTGATGACGCCCGCCGAGGTGTTCTTGCCGAACAGGGTCCCTTGCGGGCCCTTCAGCACCTCGATGCGGCTCATTTCGCCCAGATCGCCGAAGCCGACCGAGTTGCGCGAGCGATAGACGCCGTCGATCACGACGCCGACCGAGCTTTCCAGACCGGGGTTGTCGCCGACGGTGCCGACGCCGCGGATGCGGGCGGTGGTCGAGGCTTCCGACTGGGTCGAGGTGACGGTCATGCCCGGGGTCAGGATCTGAAGATCCTTGATGTCGCGAACGCCCGCGTTCTCCAGCGCCTCGGCCGGCAGGCTGGTGACCACGATCGGCACGTCCTGCAGGTTCTGTTCACGCTTCTGGGCGGTGACGATGATGTCGTCGATGGTGGTCGGACCGTCCTGGTCCTGCGCGGAAGCGACACCGGCGAAGCCGAAGGCGCAGGCGCCGACGACGGCGGCCGAAACGGTGGTCCGAAGAATATTGGTGAGGCGCATGCCCACTCCCCGACTGAGGCCGGGCCCGTGCTTCAGACGGTAGCCACGGCGTTTCCTGATCCCATGGGCCGCGTTCTTGACGTGGAACGCGATACTCCAGTTGTGTTTGGGTAACTCAGGCGGGACTCACCGACAAGGAGCGCCGTTTCCCGACATCGCATTTCGTTGGTGCGCGAAGCCTAACTGTGACGCAAAAGCGACAAAAAGCGATGACGCAAGGTCAATATTCGCTCAACTTGCCCCAGTATCCGCGTCCGGCTCGACCAATTTTTTGCGCCGTCCGGCCGCAATCCCAAGAACCGTTGCGCCGGTTATCGCTGATAACATAGAGCCGGCGAGCACGCCCAGCTTGACCTCGACCTGCTCGACCGAGTCGACGGCGCCGGGGAAGGCCAGAATCCCGATGAAGAGACTCATGGTGAAGCCGACGCCGCACAGCAGGCTGACCCCGTAAAGCTCCAGCCAGGTCGCGCCGGACGGCCGCCGGCCGATACCCGTGAAGGTCGCGATCGCCGCCGCCGCCATCACGCCGATCTGCTTGCCGATGAACAGCCCCAACGCGATGCCGATGACCAGCGGCGCGAAGGCCTGTTCAAGGGACAGACCGGCGAAGCTGACCCCCGCCTTGGCGAAGGCGAAAAGGGGCAGGATGACGTAGGCGACATAGGGGTGCAGGTCGTGCATCGCCTCCTGCAGGGGGCTCTGTCCGTCGGAGCGACGATCCTGCACCGGCACGATGGCGGCGAAGGCCACGGCGGTGAGCGAGGTCGACAACCCCGCCTGCACGGTCAGATACCAGACCAGCCCGAAGCCCAGCACCCAGAAGGGCGCCGGTATCTTCTTCCAGCGCGCGACCAGCGCCCCGACCACCAGCAGACCGGCGATCCAGAGCAGGGGGCCCATCTGCACGCCGCTGGAGAACAGGATCGCGATCAGGGCGATGGCGCCCAGGTCATCGACGATGGCCAGCGTCAGCAGGAAGACGCGCAGGGAGGACGGCAGGTTGCGCGCCACCATCGCGAAGATCGCCAGGGCGAAGGCGATGTCGGTCGCCAGCGGGATAGGCCACCCCGCATGCGGTCCGGAAAAGGCCGTGGAGAAGAACAGATAGACCAGTGCGGGCGCGACCATGCCGCCGATCGCGGCCAGCACCGGCGTGGCCAGCTTGCGCGGATCGCTGAGCTCGCCGCGCAGGATTTCGTATTTGATCTCCAGCCCCACCACGAGGAAGAAGATCGCCATCAGGCCTTCCTTGATCCACTCGGAGACCGTCAGCTCCAGCAGGACAGGGCCGAGCTGGACCACATGCTCGCTCTTCAGCCAGCCGAAATAGTCCTTTGACCAGGGCGAGTTCGCGACGATCAAGGCCGCCAGCGCCGCGAAGCCGAGCACCGTGCCGGAGCCGGCCTCCGTCTTGAGGAAATCGAGCGTGAGTTTGCGCGCCATGAGGCCTCCGAACCAGAAGGGGTTTTCATGGCGTCAGGTTATCGACGGACGCCGGACCGGATTCGCCGCAGGGCGATCAGCCATGGGCGCCGGCCTGGCCGTATCCGCGCGCGGACCGACCTGATGTCTGCCTCTACAATACGGCCGGGGCCGGGAGGTTCAAGGCGAAACGGTTGCGAAAGTCGGCTTCAGGCCGCATCTGGCGGCCATGCCCGTCTCTCCCGACTACCGCCCCGAGCCCCGTTTCGCTGATCTGGGAGACGAGTACGGCGACACCGTCGGCGCCGCCGACTTTCCGCAGGCGATCCTGCGGTTCCGCAACGACCGGGCGGCGGCGACGGTCGGGCTGGAGACGCTGACAGACGAGGAATGGACCGCGCACTTCGGCCGGTTCACGCCCCTGCCGGGCCAGCCCGCTCCGATCGCCATGCGCTATCACGGACACCAGTTCCGCACCTACAATCCCGACCTCGGCGACGGGCGCGGGTTTCTGGCGGCGCAGCTGAGGGAGACGTCCGACGCTCAGGCCGTGAACGACCGCATCGCGAGCGACAGCGCTCCGCGAGGCAGACTTCTGGACCTAGGCTCCAAGGGCTCGGGCCGGACGCCGTGGTCACGCACCGCCGACGGACGACTGACCCTGAAGGGCGGGGTGCGCGAGGTGCTGGCGGCGGAGATGCTGGAGTCGCAGGGCGTACCCACCAGCCGGGCGTTCAGCCTGATCGAGACCGGCGAGGAACTGGAACGGGGCGACGAACCCTCCCCCACCCGTTCAGCGGTGATGGTGCGGCTGTCGCACAGCCACATCCGCTTCGGCACCTTCCAGCGCGCGGCCTATTTCGGGCGGGCGGACATGATCGAGGCGTTGGTCGAGCATGCGCGCTCTCTCTACCACCCCGAGGTGGCGCGGGGCGATGTTCCCGGCTTCCTGCGCGCCGTGGTCGACGCCTCGGCCCGGCTGACGGCGCGTTGGGTGGCGGCGGGCTTCGTCCACGGCGTGCTGAACACCGACAATCTGAACGTCACCGGCGAGAGCTTCGACTACGGTCCCTGGCGCTTCCTGCCTTATTACGAGCCCGGCTTCACCGCGGCCTATTTCGACCAGACCGGCCTGTATGCGTTCGCGCGGCAGCCGGAGGCGGTGTTCTGGGCTCTGACCCAACTGGGCGGCGCGCTGAAACTGGCGACCGACGCCGAGCCGCTGACCGAGGCGCTCAACAGTTTCGGCCCGGCCTATATCCGCGAACTGCGCGCGGCCTTCCTGAACCGGCTGGGCGTAAAGAGCCTCGGCGAGGCGGCGGACCAACGCCTGCTGGACACCACCCTGGCCCTGCTGCGCGAAACCGGCGAGGCGGCGCGTTGGGAGCCCCTGTTCCACGACTGGTTCGGCGGCTTCGCCTCCTCGGCCCGGGCGCTGGCCGGACCGCGCGCGAAGCTGTGGCAGGGCAAGGCCTTCGACAATTTCCGCTACGCCCTGTTCGAACATGAGCCGGATCGGCCCGAGCGGCTGGAGAGCCCGGTCTTCGCCCGGCCGGAGCCGGAGGAGATGCTGATAGACGAGGTCGAGACCATATGGGCCGCCATCGCAGAAGGCGACGACTGGACGCCCTTCCACGACAAGGTCGGCCGCGTCCGGCGCGCGGGCGCCGCCCGCCTCTGAAGGATCATTACGAAGGTTTCATCTCGAAAAACGATAATCTTCTTGATCGATAATCGATGCGCAAATATCGATTATCGACATGGGGCCGCACGGGGCGGCCGGGAGATTTTCAAATGAGACTGATCGGCAAGCGATCCGTAGCCAGTCTGGTGCGATGGGTGCTGGGCTTCGTGAATGTGTTCGTGACCATCGGGGTCGTCGCCACAGGCCTGTTGCTGCTGACCTCACTGGTCATCCCCGACTTCGCGGCGGGCCTGTTCGACGGATTGGCGCAGCGGCCCGACAACAGCGGCCGGGCGCTGTTCATGGGCGAACGGGTGACCCTGCTGGCGGCCTTCCTGGCGACCGCGAGCACCTGGTGGATCCTGAACCGGCTGCGCCGCATCTTCCTGTCGGTGAATCGCGGCGATGCCTTCGAACTCGCCAACGTCGGCCGACTCCAGGCGATGGGACTGGGCCTGATCGGGGTGCAGGTCAGCGCGATGATCCTGGCGTTCAGCACGCCCCGGGACGTCATCGCGACCGATTTTGAACTCGATCTGGGCGCCTGGCTGGGCATCCTGATCGTCTTCATGCTGGCGGAGGTGTTCCGGCAGGGCTCGTCGATGCGCGACGACCAGCAGATGACGGTCTGAGGCATCGCCATGTCCATCACCGTGCAACTGGATCGTCTGCTGCAGGCCCGCCGCATGTCGCTGACCGAACTGAGCGATCGGGTCGGCGTGACCTTGGCCAATCTGTCCATTCTGAAGACCGGCAAGGCGCGCGCCGTCCGCTTCTCGACCCTGGACGCCCTGTGCCGGGAGCTGGACTGTCAGCCCGGCGAACTTCTGGGCCGCATCGAAGGGCCGCAGCCCGCGGGAGACGATGAGCCGGCCTGATCCCGGCGAAGCCTGTTCCGGAAAGCTCGCTTGTCATGATGTAAAAGTCGCTTGACTCCGCCAAGCGGTGTTGTAAAACACACTTGTCACAACGACAGGGAGCCTTGTCATGACCACCGAAGTTAAAACCACCTCGCGCTATGATCTGGAGCCCCGCGCCGCCGCCACTGTCGCCCTGATGCTGGCGGTGGTCGTGGCCCCGGAGCTGACCGAGCGCGTTCCCTTCTGGCCCGCCCAGTTCGGCAACGCGCCGTCGGTCGGATCGGCCCTGCTGCTGGCCGCGCTGATCATGGCCCTGATCAGCTTCAGCCGACGCTACGGATGGGACGCCAAATGACAGCCGTCTCACCGCTCCGCGCGCTGCGTCAGGCGCAGAATCTGACCCAAGCGGAACTGGCCCGCCGCCTCGGCATCTCCAGCCGGACCCTTCGGGCCATGGAGACCGGAACCTACGCCCCTTCCGTCACCCTCGCCTGCCGGGTCGCCCGCGAACTGGGCCGTCCCGTGGAAGCCGTCTTCCACGCCTGAGCCCTCGGGCCTCTCTCTTCCGGGGTTCGCCCCGTCATTCACATCAAGAAATACGACCATGACCAACAGCATCAAGCTGGGGCGCGCCGCCTCGTACCTGTCGCACTTCGCCTCGGGCCTGTGTCTGACGCTCGTCGTCAGCGCCTTCTTCTACGCCGCCGAGGCCCAGGCTTCCGCTGTAGTCGAGCCGGCTCCGGCCGTCTGCGCCGACGACTGCTGACAGCAGGTTGGCAGCAGGATGGCGGTAGAGCTTGTCGGGTCGACGCCCCGTCGACCCGACCTTCCGGGAGCCCGCCATGACAACCGCCAAATCCCGACGAACAGCCGCGCTTAACCGATCGGAAACACCGCTCGCATTACACCGATTTATGGTTCCGGCCACGCTTTGGTCGTCGCCGACTGTCACTGAAGAGTCACGTATCGTTACGGTCGGCCCCGCCCCCCTTGCGGAACGGCGGAGGCAATCCGATCTCGCCGCTGTTACCAATACAAGAGCGCCCGAAGCGGCGTCATCGAAAATGACTTCTCAGACACTTACCCCCGCCCGCGCACGGCTGAACGCCAGCTACCGGAACCTGACCCTGTGGACCCTGCAGGGCTGGATCGCGATGTTCTTCATCGCGGCCGGCTACGCCAAGCTGACCGAGCCGCTGGACAACCTGATCGACCTGATGCGCTGGCCAGCCCTGGCGCCGGAGAATTTCGTGCGCGGCCTCGGCGTCGCCGAGATCGTTCTGGCGCTCCTGATGCTGGCCCCGGTCGTGTCGTGGAAGCACGGCCGCCCGCTGCTGGTCGTCGCCGCATCCGGCCTGCTGCTGCTGCAAACCGCCATGCTGGCGATCCACGCGACCGGCCTGGACGTCGGCCCGGTCATCACCAACGCCGTCCTGATCGCCATGACCGCCCCGGTCCTGTGGCTCCGGTCGCGCGAAGCCCGCTGAGGCGACGAAAGCAGCAGGCAGACAGGCAGCAGGGCCGCGACGGAAACGTTGCGGCTTTTCGTTTGCGCACGTCGCAAACGCCCCTCCACCCCGCGAGCTGCGCTCGCGCGGTCCCCTCCCCGACGCTTCGCGCCGGGGAGGAAAAGCTTCCCTTTACGTCCGCGTAAAGTTTGCGCTATGCCTTTCGCATGGCGACCGCTGACGATCACCGCACCTACTCCATCCGCCAGCTGTGCCGCGAGTTCAGCGCGACGGCGCGCGCCTTGCGCTTCTATGAGGACAAGGGGCTGCTGAATCCGGCGCGCAAGGGTCAGACCCGGGTCTATGACGCCCGCGACCGCGCCCGCCTCAAGCTCATCCTGCGCGGCCGCCGCATCGGCTTCTCGTTGCAGGAAATCCAGTCGATGCTGGACCTGTACGACCGCAAGGACCACAACGCCCATCAGATGGCCGTGGCCCTGCGCCAGCACCGCGCGCAGATCGCGGCGCTGAAGCAGCAGCTGGAAGACATCGAAGGCGCCATCGAGACGGCGGAAGAAGCCTGCCGCTGGATGGAGGAGAAGCTGGGCGAATACCGTCCGGACCTCCTGCCCGGCGCCGACGAATACGCGACCCTGATGAAGGCTCGCCTCAACACCGAACACCACCACCAGCCCTTCAAAGCGAGAGCCTGATCATGGCCTACAAGGCGCCTGTCCGCGACCTGACCTTCATCCTGTCCGAAGTGCTGGAGATCGATCGCTACACCAACCAGCCCGGCTTCCAGGACGTGTCCTCGGAGCTGGCCCAGCAGATCCTCGAGGAAGCCGGCAAGTTCGCCGACGAGGTCATCGCCCCGATCAACAATCCGGGCGACAAGGAAGGCTGCCACTGGGCCGAGGGCGGCGTGGTCACCACGCCCAAGGGCTGGAAGGAAGCCTATCACCAGATGGTCGAGGCCGGCTGGCCCTCGCTGATGATGGACCCGGCCTACGGCGGTCAGGGCATGCCCTCGGTCATCGGCTCGGCCGTGGGCCAGTTCACCGCCGGCGCCTCGGCGGCCTTCTCGATGTATCCGGGCCTGACGGCCGGCGCCTGGGCGGGCATCCACGCCAACGCCTCGGAAGAGCTGAAGCAGAAATATCTGCCCAAGATGTCGACCGGCGAATGGACCGGCACCATGAACCTGACCGAGCCGCAGTGCGGCACCGATCTGGGCATGGTCCGCACCAAGGCCGTGCCGAACGGTGACGGCAGCTATTCGATCACCGGCCAGAAGATCTGGATTTCGGCGGGCGAGCACGACTTCGCCGACAACATCATCCACACCGTGCTGGCCCGCGTCGAAGGCGCGGTTCCCGGCATCAAGGGCCTGTCGCTGTTCCTGGTGCCGAAATTCCTCGTCAATGAGGACGGCTCGCTGGGTGAGCGCAACAGCCTCGAATGCGCCGGTCTCGAGCACAAGATGGGCATCCACGGCAATGCGACCGCCGTCATGCAGTACGACGGCGCCAAGGGCTGGCTGATCGGCGAGGAAGGCCGCGGCATGAACAACATGTTCGTGGTCATGAACGAGGCCCGGCTGGGCACCGGCCTGCAAGGTCTGGCCATCGGCAACGCCGCCTATCAGGCCGCCGTCGAGTTCGCCCGCGACCGTCTGCAAGGCCGTTCGCTGACCGGACCGAAGAACCCGGACGGCCCGGCCGATCCGATCATCGTCCACCCGGACGTGCGCCGCATGCTGCTGGAGGCCAAGGCCTTCGTCGAAGGCGGTCAGGCCTTCATCCTGTGGACCGCGCTGCACGCCGACCTCGAGAAGTCGGAAGACGAAGCCGTCGCCACCAAGGCCAAGGACTACATGGGCCTGCTGACCCCGGTGCTGAAAGCCTATCTGACCGACAAGGGCTTCCACGCCGCCTCGCTGGCCATGCAGGTTCACGGCGGCTCGGGCTACACCGAGCATTTCCCGGCCTCGCAGTACCTGCGTGATGCACGCATCACCATGATCTACGAGGGCACCAACGGCATCCAGGCGCTGGACCTGGTCGGCCGCAAGCTGCCCGCCCAGGGCGGCCGCGCCATCATGGCCTGGTTCGGCGAGATCGACGCCTTCGTCGCCGAGCACAACGGCAACGAGTCGGTGAAGCCCTTCATCGACGGTCTGGCCGACGCCAAGAAGAAGCTGCAGGACGGCACGATGTGGCTGATGCAGAACGGCATGGCCAACCCGGACAACGCCGGCGCCGCCTCGACCGACTATCTGAACATCTTCGGCATCACCGCCCTGGCCTATGTCTGGGCCCAGATGGCCATCGCCGCGCAGAAGCAGATCGACGCCGGTTCGACCGATCCGTTCTACACCGGCAAGCTGCAGACCGGCCGCTACTTCGTGGAGCGCATCCTGCCGGACGCCGCCGCCCACCTGGTCAAGCTGAAGACCGGCGCGGACGTCCTGATGGACATGCCGGCGGACGCCTTCTGACGACGCCTTCGGGCGCCGACGACAAGACGACAGCAGGCCGTCGCCTTCGGGCGGCGGCTTGACTGCCGCGACGTGACGCAACCAGTCACACAGCAGTTCAACAGGAAACCCCGGGCCCGATCATGAACGTTCTCAACAGCCCTGACCCCGCCTTCATGCAGGACGAGGAGATCACCCTCTTCTCGGACAGCGTCGGCAAGTGGATCGACGAACACGCGCCGCTGGAGAAGGTCCAGCAATGGATCGCGGACTCGTCGGTGCCGCGCCAGCTGTGGAACGACGCCGGGGACGCGGGCCTGCTGGGTCTGTCGATGCCGGAAGAGGACGGCGGCTTCGGCGGCGACTATCGCCACGAGGTCGTGCTGATGCGCCAGCTGGGCTGGAAGGGCGCGGACCATTTCGGCATCTCGCTGCACAACGCGATCGTCATGCCCTACGTCTGGCACTACGGCACCGCCGAGCAGAAGGCGCGCTGGCTGCCGCGTCTGGTCTCCGGTGAACTGGTCGGCGCCATCGCCATGACCGAGCCGGGCGCCGGGTCCGACCTGCAAGGGGTCAAGACCACCGCGATCAAGCAGGGCGACCACTACGTCCTGAACGGCTCCAAGACCTTCATCACCAACGGCCAGCTGGCCAACTTCATCATCGTGGTGGCCAAGACCGACCCGGCCGAGGGCGCCAAGGGCACCAGCCTGATCGTTGTCGAAACCGACGGCGCCGAGGGCTTCGAGCGCGGCCGGAACCTGCACAAGATCGGCATGGAAGCCAACGACACCTCCGAGCTGTTCTTCAACGATGTGAAGGTGCCGCTGGAGAACGTCATCGGCGGGACCGAGGGCCAGGGCTTCATCCACCTGATGCAGCAGCTGCCGCAGGAGCGCCTGAACATCGCGATCCAGGGCGTCGCCGCCGCCGAGCGCGGGCTGCAGGAGACGCTGGCCTACGTCAAGGAGCGCAAGGCCTTCGGCAAGCGCATCATCGACTTCCAGAACACCCAGTTCAAACTGGCGGAAGTGAAGACCAAGCTGACCGTCGCCAAGGTGTTCGTCGATCACTGCATGGGCCTGCACCTCGAGGGTAAGCTGGACGCCGCGACGGCCTCGATGGCGAAATACTGGGTCACCGACATCCAGGGCGAGGTGATCGACGAGATGCTGCAGCTGCACGGCGGCTACGGCTACATGAACGAATATCCGATCGCCCAGCTGTACAAGGACGCCCGCGTCCAGCGCATCTACGGCGGCACGAACGAGATCATGAAACTCTTGATCGCGCGGACGCTCTGACCGCAGAGAGGCGGACATGATCCGCCTCCACATCCCCCAGCCCCTGTCCGCCGGCGCCGCCCTGGCCCCGACGCTCGACCAGTCGCGCTACCTGACGCAGGTCATGCGGCTGAAGGCGGGCGATGAGCTGCTGGTCTTCAACGGCAAGGACGGCGAGTGGCGCGTCAGCATCGCCGAGGTGCTGAAGAAGGGCGTGGTGCTGCGGGCAGAGGAGCAGGTGCGGGCGCAGATCACCCCGCCGGACGTGCATCTGGTGATCGCCACGGTGAAGAAGGCGGCGCTGGAGTTCGCGGTGGAGAAGGCGACCGAGCTGGGCGCGGCGCGCATCCGCCTGACCACCACCGCCCGGACCCAGCCGCAGCACCCGCGCCTCGACCGGCTGGACGCCATCGCCGAGGAGAGCGCCGAACAGACGGGACGGCTGGACGTGCCGCCGGTGGACAAGCCGCAGACGCTGGCCGCCCTGCTCGATAGCTGGGATGCGTCACGCCGGCTGATGTTCTGCGACGAGACCGGCGGCGCGCCGGCGATCCCTGCCCTCCAGGCCGTCGGGGCCGGACCATGGGCCATCCTGATCGGGCCAGAGGGCGGCTTCACGCCGGAGGAGCGGGATCGGCTGCGGGCCCTGCCCTTCACCACCGCCGTGTCGCTGGGCCCGCGCGTGCTTCGGGCCGACACCGCCGCGACCACCGCCCTGACCCTGTGGCAGGCGGCGATCGGCGACTGGGAGCGCTGACACGTCCGGAAATGACGCATCCGCGTGCCAGACTGCCCCTTGCCGGAATTGCACGGATTACACTGTTCACACCCTGTTTTTCACCTTGGTCGTCACGCCGGTCGCATTCTGGCCAAACACCAAATCCGCCGCCCCCTTGAGCAAACGCCAAGGTCGGCCCATCTAGCCGCGACACGAGGGGTTTGAGACATTCATGGCCGACGTTGAACCGCTGTCCCGGACCGATCTCATCGGGGCCATGTCGAAGGGCGCCAAGCCGCGCGCGGAATGGCGCATCGGCGCCGAGCACGAGAAGTTCGGCTTTGACCGTTCGACCCTGCGCCGCCCGACCTATGAAGGCCCCAATGGAATCAAGGCCATGCTGGACGGCCTGACCCGCTTCGGCTGGGACAAGGTCTATGAGGGCGACAACGTCATCGCGCTGGAACGCAAGAACAGCGAAGGCATGACCGCCTCCATCAGCCTGGAACCCGGCGGACAGTTTGAACTGTCAGGCGCCCCGCTGCGGGACGTGCACGACATCTGCAACGAGACCGGCCAGCACCTGATGGAGGTCAAATCGGTCGCCGACCAGCTGAACCTCGGCTTCCTGGGAACCGGCTTCGACCCGATGTGGACGCGTGAGGACGTGCCCGTCATGCCCAAGGGCCGCTACGGCATCATGCGAGCCTACATGCCGAAGAAGGGTTCGCTGGGTCTCGACATGATGCTGCGCACCTGCACCATCCAGTCGAACCTCGACTTCGAGAGCGAGGCGGACATGGTGGAGAAGTTCCGCGTGTCGCTGGCGCTGCAGCCGATCGCCACCGCCCTCTTCGCCAACAGCCCCTTCACCGACGGCAAGCCCAACGGCTTCCTGACCGCCCGCGCCAATGTCTGGACCGACACCGATCCGGACCGCACCGGCATGCTGGACTTCGTCTTCCAGGACGGTTTCGGCTTCGAGCGCTACGCCGACTATGCGCTGGACGTGCCGATGTATTTCGCCAAGCGCGGCGGCCGCTACATCGACCTGTCGGGCCGCTCGTTCCGCAAATTCATGGACGGCCGGCTGGATGATCTGCCGGGCGAACTGGCGACGATCAAGGACTGGAACGATCACCTGACGACCCTCTTCCCCGAGGTTCGGCTGAAGGCCTATCTGGAAATGCGCGGCGCCGACGGCGGGCCGTGGAGCCGCATCTGCGCCCTGCAAGCGTTGTGGGCGGGCGTTCTGTATGACGCCCCGTCGCAGGCCGCCGCCTGGGATCTGGTCAAGCACTGGGACATCGCCGACCACGAGCGCCTGCGCCGCGACGTGACCCGTCTGGGTCTGAGGGCCGAGGTCGGCGGACGCGCCGTCCGCGACATCGCCGTCGATCTGGTCGCCATCGCCAAACAGGGCCTGAAGAACCGCGCCCGTTTCAGCGGCGGCATGGTCGACGAGCGCGGCTACCTGTCGGAGCTGGAAGACATCGCCGACAGCGGCATCACCCCGGCCGAACGTCTGCTGGAGCTCTATAACGGCGACTGGCAGGGCGACCTGACCCGGCTGTATCGCGACTTCGCCTACTGAGCATGCCGACCGAGAACGAGCGCAAATACGTCCTGACCGACCCGGAGGCCGTGCTTGCGCTCTGGCCCCTCGCCGATTGGGATGATGTGCGGCAGGGCTATCTGCCTGGCGGTGCGCGTATCCGGCGCCGCGCGCGGGACGGGCGGACCACGCACAGCTTCACCTACAAGATCGACGCCGCCGGACGGCTGGTCGAGATCGAGACGATTCTGGAGCCCCGCGACTTCGACGACCTGTGGCCGCTGACGACAAAGCGAATCCACAAGCTGCGCCGGGCGACGACCGACCGGCACGGGCTGGCGTGGGACATCGACCTGTTCCTGGCCGAGGACGGCCGCTTCTACTTCGCCATGGCCGAGTGCGAGATGCCGGAGGCCATGGAGGCGCCGCCCGAGGTGCTGCCCGAGCTCCAGCCGCTGATCCGCTACATTGTCCCGCGCGAGCGCCAGACCGAGTTCGTCAACAGCCGACTGGGCGATCAGGGCTATACGGCGAAGCTAAGCTTTTGATCGGTGCGACTTTCCGTCCGCGCCGACGCCATATCGGCAAGGTGACCTTAACGGTAACGGGGTTAGGCTCCCGACCATGCCGGTCCCGAGTCGAGCGCCACGATGAGTTGCCCCGAACTGAACTGCCTGACCGGCAGCGCCGCCAACGATGATGGACAGGGCGAGGTCTCGGCCTTCTTCGACGTCTCCCTCGACCTGCTGGTCATCCGCGACATCGACGGCAATGTGGTCCGGGTCAGCCCGTCATGGCAGACCACTCTCGGCTATACGCCTGAAGAGATGCGCGGCAGGCGGTTGCTGGACCTGGTTCACCCGGACGATCTGCCCGCGACCCGTGAGAGCGCCCTGGAGGTCGAGAACCGGCGGCAGGGCGACCCCGTCAACGGCCACATCAACCGCTATCGTCACAAGGACGGCCACTACCTCAACGTTGAGTGGCGGGCCCGTCGGTTCGGCGATCACATCTACGGCGTGGCCCGTGATGTGACCGAGCGCGTCGCGGCCGAGCAGGCCCTGATCGAAGCCAAGGCGGCGGCCGAGGCCGCGAATGTCGCCAAGTCCGACTTCCTGGCCAACATGAGTCACGAGATCCGCACGCCCCTGAACGGCGTCATCGGCATCGTGGACGCCCTGTCCCGCACGGGCCTGACGCCGGAGCAGACAGAAATGGTCGAACTCATCCGCGGCTCCGGTGCGACTTTGGAGCGACTGGTTTCCGACATTCTGGATGTGTCGAAGATCGAGGCCGGCCAGTTGAAGCTCGAGGCGCGCGCCTTTGATCTGGAGGAGGCGCTCGGGCCGATCTGCGTGGTCAAGGCCCGCGCCGAGGACAAGGGGCTGACGTTCACCCAGAACCGCAGCCCTGAGGCCCGCGGCGTTTTCATCGGCGACAGCACCCGCATTCGTCAGGTGCTGGGAAACCTGCTGTCCAATGCGATCAAGTTCACGGCCACAGGCGGGATAACAGTCGACGTCGCGGTCGAGCCGGACGGCGACAGTCACCGGCTCTCGATCGCCGTGGAAGACACCGGCATCGGCTTCGACGCGGACCACGCCGCGCGCCTGTTCGAGCGCTTCAATCAGGCGGACGGGACGATCACCCGTCGCTTCGGCGGCACCGGTCTGGGCCTGTCGATCTGCCGGTCGCTTGTGGAGATGATGGGCGGCGAGATCAGCGCCCGCTCAACGCCGGGTCAGGGCAGCCGCTTCCACTTCACCATCCCGCTGGGCCGGAGCGCCGAAGTGGTTGATGCCTGCGCCGCTCCGCTGCCGATGGTGGCGCGCGCCCTGCGGGTGCTGCTGGCTGAGGATCACCCGACCAACCAGCGCGTCGTGCAGTTGATCCTTCAAGGTCAGGGCGTGGAGGTGTCAATCGTCGAGGACGGCGCCGCCGCGCTCGCCGCTTTCGAGGCTGACGACTTCGACCTGATCCTGATGGATATGCAGATGCCGGTCATGGACGGGCTGAGCGCCACGCGGGCGATCCGCGCCGCCGAACGGGCCAAGCCGCAACGGCCGCGCATCCCCATCATCATGCTGAGCGCCAACGCGATGGCCGAGCACCGGGCCGACGGCGCCGCGGCGGGCGCGGACGGGCACATCGCCAAGCCCATCACCGCCGCCAGCCTGCTGGCGGGGATGCAGACCGTGCTGGACGCATAGGTCGGTGACGCGCGGCGCAATGCCGCCTAAAGGTGACACCTCAATTCGTCGGGGGGACGACTGTGGGCGCGTTTGAATTCTTCTTCAGCTTCTACGGCCTTGTGCTGGGCCTGTCGGTCGCGGTGCTGGCCACGGGCGCTGCGCGGGCGTTCAAGCATCGCAAGGCGGTCAGGGTCGGCTGGAAAACGCCGCTGCTGGCCATCTTCGCCGCCTTCGATATCGCCACCTTCTGGGACGCGGCCTGGACCAATCTGGGGCAGGCTCCCTACAGCTACGGCATGCTGCTGGCCGGACTGGGGGTGGCCATCGTCTATTTCATCGCCGCAAGCCTGATCTTCCCCGAGCCGGAAGATGACGCGACCAGCCTCGACCAGCATTTTGAGGCCAACAAGAAACCGGTCCTGCTGCTGCTCTCGCTGGCCAACATCCTGATGGTGGCCCTTTGCCTGGCGATGGTCGCGAACAAGCCCGGCTTCGCCCTCGCGGCCTGGATCTACGCCTTCAACTACATGCTCTATCTGGTGCTGGTGATCCCCGCGGCCTTCTCCCGACGCGCCTGGGTGTTCGCCACCACCATCGGCCTGCACATCGCCCTGTACATCGTCATCGCGGTGCTGAGCGCGATGAACCCCGGCGCAATGGTGCAACTCAATGCGCCGGAGGCGAAGACGGTCGCGACAACGTCGGACGCGGCCGATTGAGGCGTCCGGCTTCCGCTTGCCCGCTCCACTGTCGACGCCTACCTCAGGTCTGACAGGGAGGATCACATGACCGGAACCATTCGCGTCGGCATCGGCGGCTGGACCTTCGAGCCCTGGCGCGGGACCTTCTATCCGGACAAGCTGAGCCAGAAGAAGGAACTTGAGTACGCCTCCGGCAAGCTGACCTCGATCGAGATCAACGGGACCTACTATTCCGGCTTCAAGATCGACACCTGGATGAAGTGGCGCGACGAGACGCCGGATGACTTCGTCTTCGCGGTGAAGGCCAGCCGGTTCTGCACCAACCGCAAGGTGCTGTCGGAGGGCAATGAGAGCCTTGAGCGGTTCCTCGATCAGGGACTGACGGCGCTGGGCGACAAGCTGGGGCCGATCAACTGGCAGTTCATGGCGACCAAGAAGTTCGATCCGGTCGACTTCGAGGGCTTCCTGAAGCTGTTGCCGAAGGAGAAGGACGGGGTCCGCCTGCGCCACGCGCTGGAGGTCCGCAGCCCGACCTTCGATGTTCCGCAGTTCCATGATCTGGCCGCGAAATACGGCTGCGCCATCGTCTATGCCGAGGACGACGAGGCGCCGGAGTGGCCGAGGATCGACCAGCCGACGGCGGACTTCACCTACGCCCGGATGATGTCCTCGAAGCCGGATGAACCGACCGGCATGACCTCGGCCGAACTGGACGGGATCGCGAAGCGGACCCGGGACTGGGCGAAGCGCGGCGATGTGTTCGCCTACTTCATCGCCGGGGCGAAGGTGCGCAATCCGGCGGCGGCGATGGCCCTGATCGAAAAGCTGAAAGCGTAACGCCACGGAACGGTGGCTTTGCGTGCAACGACACGCAGGTTAAAGCATAGAACAGCAGGCGGCCCGGCAGAGGTCGCCGCTTCAGGAAAACACAAGGAAGCGCCCATGGCTCGCGTCGCACTGGTGACGGGTGGAACCCGCGGTATCGGCAAGGCGATCGTTCAGCGCCTGAAGGAAGACGGATTGCTGGTCGCGGCCGGCTATTCCGGCAATACCGAAGCCGCCGAGGCGACTGCCCGCGAGCTGGGCGTGATGGTGGTGAAGGGGAACGTCGGCTCCTATGACGACTGCGCCCGCGCCGTCGCCGATGTCGAGGCTGAACTGGGGCCCATCGACGTGCTGGTGAACAACGCCGGTATCACCCGCGACGGCTTCTTCCACAAAATGAGCGCCGACCAGTGGTCGGACGTCATCCGCGTGAACATGGACAGCGTCTTCAACATGACGCGTCAGGTGATCAACGGCATGCGCGACCGCGGCCACGGCCGGATCATCAACATCTCCTCGATCAACGGGCAGAAGGGCCAGATCGGCCAGACCAACTATTCGGCCGCCAAGGCGGGCATGATCGGCTTCACCAAGGCGCTGGCGCTGGAGAACGCACGCAAGGGCGTGACGGTGAACTGCATCGCCCCCGGCTACATCGACACCGAGATGGTCGGCGCCATGGACGAGAAGGTGCTGGCCGGAATCGTGGCCCAGATCCCGGTAGGAAGGCTCGGAAAAGGCGAGGAAATCGCCGACATGGTCTCCTGGCTGGCCGGCGAGCGTGCCGGATATGTCACAGGCTGCACCCTGTCGTTGAACGGCGGTCAGTATCTGGTCGGCTGAGAGGCGCCTGCCCAAAATCCGCCGCGCGACGATTCCACCAAGTTGCCCATGAAGTTGACGGGGAAGGTCAGAACGGCGCGAATGCCGCTTCAGATCGCGATGGCTTTCGCCGTCGCGGTGACCGCCATGCTGTCGGCGCTTCCGACCGTTTGCAAAGCGCAGGAACGCGGCAACGCCCAGTCCGAGCAGAGCCAGTCCCTGAGGGCGCGCGGCAGCGGCAGCCACTCGCTACCGCCCGTCGGCCGTTACGTCTCGGAATCGGGCGAGGGGTTCACCCTTGACCGTTCCGGCCAACGTCCGCTGCTGCGGTTCGACCGGCGCGACGAGACCTGGGTGCTGCGTCCCACCGTCGCGGTGCGCGGCGACGTCATCTATCGCAACGACGCCGGCCAGCAGGTCCTGCGCATGAGCCCCGGCGGCGGAGTGACGGTCTATACGTCCCGCGCGCCGGGCGGATCGCCCGCCTCGCTCGTCGGACCGGCCGAGAACCTTTCCCTGCCCCTGCTCGGGCCGGCGCAGCTTTGGCAACTCATGGCGCGGCGAAGCGCCATGATCAGCGAGGCCACGGGACGGCTGATCTCGATCAATCTTGATGGGGAACGCTCCGAGGCGCTCTGCGTCGAGGCTCTTATCGTGACCACCGACGCCGTCATCCGCATGGCCCGTTCGCCATCGACCCGGCCCCACCTCAGCCGCCTGCGCACCATCGTGATCACCGAAGGCCGCCGATCAAGCGTCACCTTCGCCGGAGGCGTGCTGACGGTCGAGCTCGACCCGGATCAGGGAATGGCCGGGCGCCCGTCGTCGGCCCGCGTGATGCACGCTCTGATGACCGCGCCTTCCAGGCCGCAATAGCCCCGCCGACGCAGAACTAGCCGGCGAACCCGTCCTTCGCCGCCCGGCGAATGGCGAAGTCCGCCGCGTCGGTCGCGCGCAGGAAGGGATTGAAGGCCTTTTCGGCGCCGAGGGTCGTGGGGACGGTCGGCTGTCCCCTTTCCCGCGCCGCGAAGATTTCCGCCGCGCGAGCCTGCATTTCAGGCCGATCATCGAGGCTGAGGGCGAAACGGGCGTTGGAGGCCGTGTATTCGTGGGCGCACCAGATGATGGTCTCATCGGGCCAGGCGGCGAGGGTCTGGAGGCTGTCCCACATCTGCTCGGGCGTGCCTTCGAACAGGCGGCCGCAGCCCAGGGTGAACAGCACGTCGCCGACGAAGGCCAGGCTGTCCGAAGGCGCGTGATAGACGATGTGGCCCAGCGTGTGGCCCGGCGCGTCCGAGACCTCAAAGGCCGTCTCGCCCAGCAAGACGATGTCGCCGCCCCTGATCACCCGATCCAGCGGGGCGGCCTTGCGCACCTCTTCCGGACCGACGATTTCGCAGCCGGTCGCGGCCTTGAGCGCGGCGTTGCCCTGGGTGTGATCCGGGTGCCAGTGGGTGTTCAGGATGAGGTCCAGCCGCCCCCAGCCGGAGCGTTCCAGCTCGGCCAGAATGACGTCGGCGTCGGGCGTATCGACAGCGGCGACCATCCCGGTCGCGCCGTCGCGGACCAGAAAGCCGTAATTGTCGCTCAGGCAGGGGAAGAGGCGAACTTCGAGAGACATGCGACCATTCTGGCAGCCGCCCGTCCACGGGTCTATGCTGGAGCCATGCGGTGCAGCATCGAGGATCTGAGACTCTTCTACGGCGAGCCTGCCGGACGGCTGGCGCGTCGTCTGCTGGCGCGACGGCTTGAGGACGCCTGGGGCGAGGCGCCGAACGCGGATGTTCTGGGCATCGGCTATGCGACCCCGTGGCTGGACGCCTTCGTCGGCGCGCGCCGGACGGTGGCGGCCATGCCCGGCGGACAGGGCGTCGAGCTATGGCCGCAGGCGGGCAAGAACCGCACGGTGCTGGTGGACGACCGCCGCCTGCCCTTCGCCGCCGGCTCCTTTGACCGCATCCTTATGGTGCATGCGCTGGAAGAAGCGGATGACGCCCAGGCCCTGATGCTGGAGGCCGTGCGGGCGCTGGCGCCGACCGGGCGGATCATTCTGGTGGCGGCGGCGCGAGGCGGACTGTGGGCGCGCGCCGAGAACACGCCCTTCGGCCATGGCAGACCCTTCACCCGTCGCCAGCTGGAGCGGCTGGTGCGCGAGGCCGGACTGGAGCCGACCGCCTGGTCCCAGACCCTGTATGTGCCGCCATGGGGGCCGCTGCTGCCGATGGCCGACGGGCTGGAACAGATCGGCAAGCATCTGATGCCCGGCGCGGCCGGTTTGATCCTGCTGGAAGCGACGCGGCAGGCCTACGCCCGCGCCCGTCCGGGCGGAGCGGTGGCGACGGCGCAGGTGCTGACGCCCGCCTTGCAGCCTCAACCGGCCTCGCGCGCCCGTCGTGATCTGGTCGAACGGGCCAAACACCCGTAAAGGCGGGCCATGCAAAGACTGATCCTGATGCGCCACGCGGAGGCCGAGCGGGCGAGCGATTCCGGCCGTGATCGCGACCGCGACCTGTCGGCGCGCGGACGCGCCGACGCCGCCGCCATGGGCCGGGCGCTGGCCGCGAAGGGCGTGCGTCCTGATCTGGCGCTGGTCTCGCCCGCCAGCCGCACGCAGCAGACCTGGGATCTGGTCCATGACGCCATGGGTGATGTCGAGGTGCGGGGCGACGAGCCCCTGTACAACGGCTCCGCCGACACCCTGCGCCGGGCCATCGAGGCGGTGGAGGACGAGGCCGGAACGCTGCTGGTGCTGGCGCACAATCCGGGCGTTCACCTGCTGGCCGTCGAGTATCTGGTCGAGAGCGCCGCCTCGCCGTCGATACTGGATCGGATGAGCGGCGGCTTCCCGCCGGGCTCCGCCGCGCTGTTCACGGTCGATGTGGCCGGACGCTGCACCTTCGAGGGCTACCTCCAGCCGCGGGACCTCGCCGGATGAGCGACATCGCCTACAAGCTGGTGGACCGCGACGAGTGGGAATTGGCCCGCCTGGATGGCGCCTATGCCGGTTCCGCCGTCGATCTGAAGGACGGCTACATCCACATGTCGAGCGGCGCCCAGTTGGCCGAAACGGCGCGCCGCCACTATGCGGGGCGCGGCGACCTGCTGCTGGTGGCGGTGGACCTGACGGTGCTGGGCGAATCGCTGAAATGGGAAGCGTCACGTGGTGGCGACCTGTTCCCGCATCTGTTCGCCCCCCTGCCCGTGAGCGCGGCGCGCGAGGAGCGCTCCCTTTCGGTCGATGCGGACGGCGTCATGCATTTCGACGATGGAGCCATCGGATGGGCCTGACCGACATCGGCGCGGCCCTGCTGCGGACCCTCGATCCGGAGACGGCGCACCAACTGGCGATCAAGGCCTTGCAGGTCACCCCCCTGCCCGCTCCGCCTACGGACGATCCGGTTCTGCGCGCGCGCGTGGGCCGACTGGACCTGCCGAACCCGGTGGGGCTTGCCGCTGGTCTGGACAAGAACGGCGAGGCCCTGCACGGCCTCGCCCGGCTGGGTTTCGGCTTCGTGGAGTGTGGCTCTGTCACCCCGCTGGCGCAGCCGGGCAATCCGAAGCCGCGTCTCTTCCGCCTGTATGAAGACCGGGCGATCATCAACCGGATGGGGTTCAACAACGCCGGGCTGGACGCCTTCGCCGGCCGTCTGTCGGGACGTCCGACGACGGCGGTGATCGGGGCCAATCTCGGCGCCAACAAGGACACCGAGGACAAGGCGGCGGACTATGTGAAAGGCCTGATCCGCCTGAAGGGACTGGCCGATTACGTCACCGTCAATGTCTCCTCGCCGAACACCCCGGGCCTGCGGGCCTTGCAGGGCCGCGCGGCGCTGGACGACCTTCTGGGCCGTCTGGCGGAGGCGCGAGGCGACGACCCGACGCCCGTTTTCCTGAAGATCGCGCCGGACCTGACCGCCGGCGAGATCCGTATGATCGTCGAGGCCAGTCTGGATCACGGACTGGACGCCCTGATCGTGTCCAACACAACGCTGGACCGCCCGGAGAGCCTGCGCGCGCCGGATCGCGGCGAGGCCGGCGGCCTGTCCGGCGTACCGCTGAAGGCTCGCGCGCGGGATGCCTTGCGCGCCGCCGCCGACGCCTCGGCGGGACGCCTGCCGCTGATCGCGGTCGGGGGCATCGACAGCGGCGAGGAAGCCTGGGCGCGTATCCGGGCGGGCGCTTCCGCGATCCAGATTTATTCGGCGCTGATTTACGAGGGCCCCGGACTGGTTTCCCGCATCAAGCGCGAACTGGCCGAACGGCTGCGCGCCGAAGGGTTCTCCACAGTGTCGGAAGCGGTCGGAACCGCCCGTTGACGGAGCGTTAGGGCCAACGCGGCATGATCCCCGAACGGCGAAGACGCCATTTCCGGGGAGACGCATGGCGAACGCCAGTGCCGCCATCACGCCGATGACCGATCCGTGGGTCGTCGCCATTCACCAGCGCCGCAAGGCGCTGCTGCAGCGGCTCGGCATGGCCGCGGCCAGCGCCCTGGTCTTCAGCCCCCTGATCGGCTGGGAGCTGAGCGTCCTGTGGGTGATAGGCTATTTCGTGATCCAGGGCGTCGACCTGTGGACCTTTTCCCCCGTTCTGGCCGGTCGCGCGCAGAAGCTGACGGGGCTGCGCGCCCTGCTGGGCGACGTCATGCTGGTCCTGAACGCAAGCTATTTCGGCAGTCTTTCAGTTCCGCTGTGGCTGGTCGGCGGTCCGATGGGCGGCATCAGCGCGGCCATGCTGCTGTCGGCCGGCGCCATTTATTCGATGATCAATGCGCCGCGTTCAATGCGGGTGCTGCTCCTGACCGTCACGCCACAGTTCCTCTATCTGACCTCCATCCCCTTCTACATGGCCCTATTCGGGGGCTCGACGGGCTTTGTTTCGGCCGCGGCGATCGCGGTGGGCGTCTTCATCACCTACTGCCTGTCGACCTGGAAGCGCATGAACGACGCCCGCACGGCCGAGAGCGCCGCCCGGATCGAAGCCGAACAGAAGCGGGTCGACGCCGTTCGCATCATGGAGGGCCGCAGCGCCTTCCTGGCCACGGTCGGCCATGACCTGCGCACCCCGATCAGCGCCATCCTGACCGGCGCGGCCGAGCTGGAGCGCGGCGCCGCCGACGGCGCCGCCCGCAGTCAGGCCCGACTGATCAACGACGCGGGCGTGATGATGAAGGCCCTGCTGGACGATCTGCTGGACCATGCCAAGCTCGAAGCCGGGCATATGACGGTGGACGCCGTGGACTTCGACCTGCGCGAACTGCTGAACCAGACCGTTCGCCTGTGGCGCGCCCCGGTGCGCGCCAAGGGCGTGAAGTTCCGCGTCGAAGGCGCGGCGACCATTCCGGCCGCGGTGCGCGGCGACCCGATGCGCCTACGCCAGGTTCTCAACAATCTGATCTCCAACGCCGTGAAGTTCACCTCGACCGGCGCCATCACGGTGCGGCTGCAAAGCTGGCTGGACGAGCCGGTCGGCCACGCCATCCTGATCGAAATATCTGACACCGGCCCGGGCATGAACGCCGCCCAGGTGGCGCGCCTGTTCACGCCGTTCGACCAGACCCAGGACGGCGTCAGCGCCCGTCACGGCGGCACGGGTCTGGGGCTGTCGATCAGCAAGCAACTGGCCGACCTGATGGGCGGCCGCCTGACCGCGCGCAGCCGTCCCGGCGAAGGCGCCCACTTCACCCTGGCCCTGCGCCTGCAACCCGGCGAGATGACCCAGGCCGTCACGCCCGGACTGGATCAGGAAAGCCGCGACGCCGTCGCCCGCGTTCTGTCTGATCGGGACGCCGGCGCGGGGCCTGTCGCACTGACGCCCGCGCCCCGGCCTGCCCCGACGCCTGCCCCGGTGATGGAAGCCGCCGGGCCCGCGCCCGCCGTCGTCGAGGACGCCGTCGAAGACGAGGACGAGGGCCGCCCGATGCGGGTGCTGGTGGTCGATGACCATGACATCAACCGCCGCGCCATCCAGTTGATCCTGCAGCCGCTGGGCTGTGACATCGCCACCGCGGCGGACGGCATGGCGGCGCTGAAGATTTGCGAGCAGACCGCCTTCGATCTGATCTTCATGGACGTGCGGATGCCCGAACTGGACGGTCGCGAGACGACCAGGCGCATTCGCGCCGGAAGCGGCCCGAACGCTCATGTCCCCGTTATCGCCGTCACCGCCGACACGGCGCCGGAAGACATCGCCGCCTGCACCGCGGCGGGCATGACCTATTTCGTGCCCAAGCCGATCACCCCGCCGATGCTGCTGGGCGCCATCACCCATGTGATGACCATGGCCGAGGATCAGACGGGCGTGGAAGACATGGAGACGGCGGTCGCCTGACCGCGCACCGCCGTCAGGAGGCGCTCAGGGAAATCCGCCGCCTTCATCGCGCACTCCCAGACCGTGATGACGCGCCATCCGGCGGCCTGAAGGGCCTGTGCGTTGGCCAGGTCGCGGGCGCGATTGCGGTCGATCTTGGCGATCCAGTAGTTCGCGTTCGCCTTTGGTTGTCGCGCCCCGCGCGGGCAGTCGTGGCCGTGCCAGAAACAGCCGTGGACCAGGACGACGGTGCGCCGCCCCTTCATTACGATATCCGGTCGTCCGGGCAGTCCCGCGCCGCCCAGCCGGTAACCGATCCCGGCCGTGCGCAGAATGCGGCGCACGGCCAGTTCGGGCGAGGTGTCCTTCCCCTTCACGCGCCGCATGACGGCGCTGCGCTTTTCCGGGGTGAAGACGTCGGTCACAGCTGGACCGCGCTCATGCAGCGAGTGACCGCGTCACCAGCGATAGCGCCAGCTTAGAGCTGCGCCAGCAGGTGCTCGGCCGACGAGACCTTGAACTCGCCGCCCTGCTCGATGTTCAGCTGCTCGACGACGCCGTCCTTGACCAGCATCGAATAGCGCTGCGAGCGCTCGCCCATGCCGAAGCCCTTCGCGTCGAGCGAGAGGCCGATCTGGCGGGTGAAGTCGCCGTTGCCGTCGGCCAGCATCAGGATGTCGTCCTTGCCGATGCCCTGGCTGTCAGCCCAGGCGCCCATGACGAAGGCGTCGTTCACGGAGACGCAGGCGATGGTGTCCACGCCCTTCTCAGCCAGAGCTTCGCGATTGTCCTTGAAGCCCGGGAGGTGGCGGGCCGAGCAGGTCGGGGTGAAGGCGCCGGGCACGGCGAACAGGGCCACGGTCTTGCCGGCGAAGATGTCGTCCGTCGAAACCGGCTTGGGGCCGTCGTCGGTGGCGCGGGTCAGGTTGGCCGAGGGGATGCGGTCACCGATCTGAACGGTCATGGCAGGCTCCGAAAATGGAATGTGAGGATCTAACTCCCGGACCAGATAGGCGTTGCCGAAGGTCCCGCCAACACCTGCGTCGCCGCGCATCCTTGCGCCGCCCGGCCCGCGTACCGATGATAAGGGCATGGACGACTTCCAATCCCTCGTCGGACGGCTGCTGGTGGCCATGCCGGGCATCAATGACGACCGGTTCGAACATGCGGTGATCCTGGTCTGCGCCCACGGCCCGGACCACGCGATGGGCCTGCGGCTGGACCGCCCCGCGCCGGGCGTGGACCTGAAGGCGGTGCTGGACAAGCTGGACACCCCCGCGCCGGACTCGGCCTCGAGCCGCAAGGTGCTGGTGGGCGGCCCGGTGGAGCGTGAGCGAGGCTTCGTGCTGCACACCAACGACTGGCTGATCGAGGACGCGTCCATGCCCTTCGGCGAGGGACTGGCGATGACCGGCACCCGCGAGGCGCTGGCGGCCATGGTCGATCCCTTCGAAGGGCCGCGGAAGTCGGTGCTGATGCTGGGCTATGCCGGTTGGGGCGACGGCCAGCTGGAGGACGAACTGGTCGGGAATGTCTGGTTGACCGCCGACGCCGATCCGGCCCTGATCTTCGACACCGATTATGACAGCAAATGGAGCCGGGCGGTGGCGACGCTGGGCGTCGATCCCGGGCAGCTGTCAGGACACGGCGGGCGAGCCTAGAGCCGCTCCCGGCACTGGACGATCATCCGGCGCTCACGATCTGAACGCGGCGCCCAGGCCAGCGCCGATCCCGTGAAATCGATGCGGCCCGCCCGGCCCCGGCTTTCGAGAGCCGCCACGCCACGCGTGGGATCACCATTCACCCGGCCGCACCACAGTCGGCTTCCCCTGTCAGCCCGACCATCGTCCCGCAGAAAGGCGCCGGTGTTGACCAGTTCAAGCTGATCCTCGGCGGAGAGATGTGCCCGTTCCCGGAGCACGGCCTCCACCCGGTTGCCGCCTTGATAGATCCACAGCAGAACCGGGGGCCCCAACAACGCGACTACGATCATCACGTACATCACCGCTCGTCCGACCGGACGCTCACGCCAGTAATCTTCAGGGCTCACGCGGAGCGCGCCTTGATCGGCGCCGAGCCGTCGGCAAGGGACTCGTTCAGATAGACCTCGGCCTCCTGCGCGGGCAGGGCCTGGGCGTAGCCGAAGCCCTGTCCGTAGTGGCACTGGGCGTCGAGCAGGAGCTTGGCGAGGCTGGCGTTCTCGACGCCCTCGGCGACGACTTCCAGCGAAAGATCACGGCCCAGGTTGACGACCGATTTGACGATCTTGGCCGACCCCTCGTCCTTGTCCATCGTCAGAACGAAGTAGCGGTCGATTTTCAGCGTATCGAACGGCAGCTTAGCCAGATAGCTGAGCGAGGAGAAGCCGGTGCCGAAGTCGTCCAGCGCCAGCGACGCGCCGACGTCGCGGAGCTTCTTCAGGGTCTCGGCGGCGCGGGTGGTGTCGCGCATGATGTCGCCTTCGGTCACTTCCAGCTTCAGCGCGCCCTTGGGCAGGCCGGCTTCGGAAATGATGCGTTCGACATCCTCGACCAGATTGGCCCGCTCGATCTCGCCGACCGACAGGTTGACGCTGCAGAACAGCTTGCCCGCCGACGGGTGCCGGGCCAGCCATTCGGCCAACTGACGGGCCGAGGCGCGCATCATCAGCAGGCCCAGATCGTTCATCAGGCCCATCTCGTCGGCCAGACCCAGAAACTCGTCCGGCGGGACCATGCCGCGCTTGGGGTGACGCCAGCGGGCGAGGGCCTCGAACCCGGCCACCGCGCCGGTATTGAGGTTCACGATCGGCTGGTAGAAGGGCTCGATCTCGCCGCGCACGAAGGCGTTTCGCAGGTCCGCCTCAAGCGCGAGGCGGGACAGGCTGTCGCTCTCCAGCGCACGGCCATAGGCGGCGATGCCGCCGCGACCGGCGGTCTTGGCCTGCTCCACCGCCAGTTCGACCCGGCGCAGCAGCTCGGCGGGATCAGCGGCGTCCGGACCGCCCTCGACCGTCACAGCGCCGATGGAGACCGTCGGATAGATGTCGAAGCCCGCGACACGCAGGGGCTGCTCCAGCGCCTCGCGCAGGCGCTCGGAGGCCACCGAGGTCTCACGCGGAACGAGGATGGCGAACTCGTCCTCGCCGATGCGGGCGGCGTTCGAGCCATGCGGGAAGGCGGCGTTCAGGCGCGAGCCCAGCGCGGCCAGCACCAGATCAGCCCGCTCGTGGCCCAGGGCCTCGTTCAGGCGACGCAGGCGGTCGACGTCGGCCACCACCAGTTCGAACTCGCCGGATTGGGTCAGGGCCTCGCCCGCGCGGACAAGGAAGGTGCGGCGGTCCAGAAGGCCGGTCAGATTGTCCCGGTGGGAGGCGGCGAACTTGGTCTCCAGCGCCACGACACCGGCGGCGCGCAGGCCGTCCTCGAGCCAGACGCCACGCCAGATACAGGTTTCGGCGTCACGCATGCGCAGGCGAACGGCGACCTCGGTCCCCTCCTCCTGCGGCTTCAGAATCTTTTCGGCAAGGGCGCGATCCTGCGGAATGGCCACCGCGGTGAAGGCCGCGCCCGAGCATTCGGGGGCCAGCGGGCCAAGTCCGAGGGCGCGGGTGGCGCCGGTGAACCGCATCTGATCATCGGCGGGGGTCCAGATCCACAGGGCGGTGTCCGCCGCCGCCAACGCCTCAATGGCCGTCGTCGCATCCCAGGCCAGACTTCTGGAGCGAGTGTTCACGCGCCGCGGTTCTCCGATGCACGGCGTCAGCCGGCGCGTCCAGTCCCGTCATTCACACGGCCGAACAGGAGATGATCTGCCCAAGCGCCGTTAATTTTGAGATAAGCCCGTGCCCGGCCTTCAAGCTCGAAACCCGCCTTTTCCAGCACGCGGCGGGAAGCGGCGTTGTGCGGAACGCAGGACGCCTCGACCCGGTGCAGCTTCAACTCGGTGAAGGCGTAGTCACTGATCGCCCGCACAGCCGCCGTCGCGAGTCCCTGGCCCGCGAACCGGCTGGCGATCCAGTAGCCGATGGTGCCGGTCTCGGCGACGCCGCGCCGGACGTTCGACAAGGTGATCGCGCCCACGAGCGTCCGCCCGTGATCGAGGAAGATGAAGAAGGGCCAGGCGTTCCCGGCGTCGAGTTCGCGCTGGTAGATCGACAGCCGCCGACGGTAGGCCGCGCGGGTCAGATCGTCCTCGGGCCAGGTCGGCTCCCACGGCTGGAGGTAGGCATAGGATTCCTGACGCAGCGCCGCCCAGGCCTCGTGGTCGGAGGCCCGGGGCGTGCGCAAGATGACGCCCTGCCCCTCCACGACCGGTCCGCCCGCGTCACTGATCCAGTCCAGAAGCGCCATGGGGCCAGAATAGTCCTGCGAGGATCAGCCGAACAGGGCGTGGCGGAAGGCCGCGCCCGCCGGAGCCGCCGCCTTCGGGCCCAGCACCGCCGTGGCGGCGAGACCAGGCGCCAGACAGGCCAGCGCGGCGGCGCGGACATCAGCGGCGCTCTGGAGCAGCACCCGATCCGCCATTGTCTGAGAAGCCAGCGGCGCGCCATAGATCAGCACCTGCGCCGCCGCCCGGTTGGCGCGCGACGCCGGGCTTTCGTCCGACATCCAAAGGCCGGCGTTCAGCACGGCCTTGGCGCGCGCAAGTTCAGCGGCGGTGGGGCCGTCCTTGGCCAGCGCCTTCAGTTCGGCCGCGCAGACCTGCGCAAGTTCGACCGCCCGGTCGGCCGAGGCGCCGGAGTAGATGCCGAGAACGCCGGCGTCCTCATAGGGCTCGTGCCAGGCGTCGACTGCGTAGGCGAGCCCCCGCTCCTCCCGAGCGCTCTGGAACAGGCGCGACGCCATCCCGCCGCCAAGGATTTCGGTCATCAGGCGGCTCGCCGGATAGAGCGGGTCCAAAGCCGACGGCGCGGGCAGTTCAAAGACGATGTTGGCCTGTTCGATCCGGCGGGTCAGGGCCGCGTCGCCGCCGGTGAACACGGGCACGGCGGGCGCCTCGGCCGGGGTCGCGACCTGATCTCCGAACCACAGCTCGGCAAGGGCCAGCAGCTCGGCCTCATCCACGGCGCCCGAGGCCGAAACCACCATCCGGTCCGGCGAGTACAGGCGCGCGCGCCACGCGGCGATGGTCGACTTGTCGATGGGCTTCAGGCTGGCGACCGAACCCAGGATGGGGCGACCGAGCGGCTGGTTCGCGAAAGCCCGCGTCTGGGCCATTTCGAAGACGTGGTCGTCCGGGGTGTCGAAGGCCTCGGCGATCTCCTGCGCCACGACATCCTTCTCGCGGATGATCTCGGCGGGATCGAGGGTCGGGCGAAAGACAAGGTCCGACAGCACCTGCATGGCCAGCGGCAGCGAGCCCTTGAGCGCCCGGATCTCGAAGCTGGTGCGCTCATAGCCAGTGGCGGCGTTGATGGAGCCGCCCTCGGCCTCGACCCGCTCCACGATCTCGCGCGCGCCCATATCGCCGGCGCCCTTGAACACAAGATGCTCGAGACAATGCGACCAGCCGGAGGTCGCCTCGCTTTCCCACTTGGCCCCGCCCCTTACGGCGACGGTCAGGGCGAGGGTGCGCAGACCCGGCATCGGATCGCAGACGACGCGGACGCCGTTGGACAGGGTGTGGAGGGTGGTCAGGTGGAGATCTCTTCAGTCGTCGGGACGCTCATCCGGCGCCGAAGCAGCGTCACGTAGGTGCCCAGCAGGGCGATCGCCAGCCCGAACCAGGTCAGGGCATAGCCGAAATGGTTGTTGGAGAAGGCCGCGGGCGGTGCCGAGGGCTGGAGGGCGGGCCAGTCGGGATTGGTCGATGTCAGGGCGTAGAGCGTCTCGGCCGCGACCGGACCGGCGACGTTCAGGGCGCGCGCCATGGTCGGCGTGTCGCGGGCATAGAACTGCCGGCCGCTGGACGGGGCCGCCATCGGGCCGGGCGGCGGCGTATGCCGGACCTCGACGGTCAGGGTGACAGGCGTATCGGACGCGGTCACCGGCGGACGGGCGGAAACGGTGTCGGGGACGAAGCCGCGGTCGATCAGGAACGTCGGACCGGCAGGGTCAGGCCGGCAGGCCGAAACGAGGCGCACGCCGATCTGCCCCTCCTGAACGGTCTGGAGCTCCACAAAGGGGGCCCAGGCCAGTCCGGCGCAGGTCAGGGTCGCGGAACGGAATTCGGGCGCCTGTGCGGCGAGCACGGCCGCGAGCGGTTGCGGCGGCTGGGCGGCGGCGGCTTCAGCCTCGGCGATCAGACCTTCCTTCCAGTGCAGGCGCTGGACCTGCCAGCTGCCCAGACCGCAGAGCAGGGCCAGGGCAACACCGGTGGCCAGCGTCAGGCCCCACGGGAACCGGGCGCGGGGTTCAGACATGGTCGTGTTGCCCGGCCTTGTTGCGCATCTGCAAGGCGATCATGACACCCTTGCCGGGTCGCATCAGTCCGATGGACAGCCCCGCCACCAGCGGCAGGGCGATCACCAGCAGAAGCCAGATGGGCGGGTTCCAGGCGATCATGGCGAACAGGGCGCTGAACACCACCAGTCCCCCGGCGATCTGCATGATGAAGATGGCCGCGCCGTCACCCGTGTTGAGGCGACTGTAGTCGAAGCCGCAAGCCTCGCAGCGGTCCACGACCTTCAGGAACCCCGCGTAGAGCGGTCCCTGCCCGCAGTTGGGGCAGCGGCAAAGCAGACCGGCGCGGATCGGGTCGATCCGCGCCGGCTTAAGTGGTTGCCCTGCAGGGCCTTCCGTCACCCGAAGACGACGTAGACGAAGGCGAACAGGAACAGCCAGACCACGTCCACGAAGTGCCAGTACCAGGCCGCCGCCTCGAAGCCGAAATGCTTCTGCGGGGTGAACTGGCCGGCCAGCAGACGCAGCAGGCAGACGATCAGGAACAGGGTGCCGATCAGGACGTGGAAACCGTGGAAGCCGGTCGCCATGAAGAAGATCGAACCATACAGGCCCGAGTTGATGGCCTCTTCGTTGAAGAAGAGGTTCTCGTGGATGATGTGGTGGTACTCGTAGGCCTGAACGGCGGTGAACAGCAGGCCGAGGGCGACGGTGATGGCCAGACCGATCTTGGTGGCCTTGCGGTCGCCTTGCGCCAGGGCGTGGTGCGCCCAGGTCACGGTGGTGCCCGACAGCAGCAGGATCAGGGTGTTCAGCAGCGGCAGTTGCCAGGCGTCCAGGGTTTCGATGCCCTTGGGCGGCCAGGTCGACCAGGCCTTGGCGGTGTCGGCCCAGGCGCCGACTTCCGGGATGTGAGCGCGCGCTTCATTGAAGAGCGTCATCTCGAAGAACATCCAGAAGAAGCCGACGAAGAACATCACTTCCGAAGCGATGAACAGGATCATGCCGTATCGCAGACCCAGCTGGACGACCGGGGTGTGGTCGCCCGCGCGGCTTTCCTTGACCACGTCCGCCCACCAGCAGGCCGCCGAGATCAGGACACCGGCCAGACCGGCGAAGAACAGCGCCTTGTCACCCTTGGCGAACAGGGCGCCCATGACCGTGCCGGCGGTCTCGGCGGGAACCAGACCCTTCATCCAGACGACGGCGCCGATCATCATGACAGTGACGGCGAACGAGGAGGCCAGCGGCCAGGGGCTCGGATTGACGAGGTGGTAGTCGTGGTGCGGTGTCGCGTGAGCGTCGGCCATCGGTGTCTCTTGGAACGGTCGAGAGTCGTATTGGGGCAGGCTATAGCGCCCGCTATCCAGCCGCGCCAGTGGCTTGCGCCACTGTTTGGGCGCCGTTCGCGGCCTGTTGGAACCGCGACGTCGGATAGAAGGTGTAGCTGAGGGTGATTTCGGTCACACCCCGGCTCTCCGCATCGGTCGCCATTTCAGGCGCGACGAAGTACTGAACCGGGAATTTGATGGTCTGGCCGGGCTGGATGATCTGCTCGTCGAAGCAGAAGCATTGCAGCTTCTGGAAGTAGGGACCGGCGCGTTCCGGGACCACGTTGTAGGCCGCCTTGGCGCTGATCGGCTCGTTCGAGGTATTGGTCACGTCGAAGAAGGCCATGCCGGTTTCGCCGATTCGGACGCGCTGGCTGACCTGCTCGGCGCGGAACTGCATCGGCAGCTCACGGACATTGGTGTCGAAGCGAACCAGAACCGTCTGATCCAGCTGGACGTCCGGCGCCTTGTCCGCGCGGCTGACGGTGCCGTCGAAACCGGTCACCTGACAGAACATGCGATACAGCGGCACGGCGGCGAACGAGGCGCCGGTCATCCCCATCACGCCCAGCACGCAGGCGATGGCGACGGCGTTCCGGGACATCTTCATCGGGCGTATCCGACAGGCTCGCCGGCGGCGATGGCCGCGGTGCGGGCGTCGATATTGCGCTTCAGGTTCAGGATCGTCACGCCGAAGACGATCACCATGAAGGCGACCAGGGCGCCGGCGATGGCGAGGTTCCGCTTCTTGCGGGCGGTGAGTTCTTCGGGGGTGAGCTGGCGCATGGGTCTTACAGTCCCGGAGTGAAGCTCTCGACCAGCAGAGCGGCGAACAGGGCCATCAGGTACAGGATCGAGAAAGCGAACAGGTTGCGCGCCGGTTTGGCCTCGGCGCGGACGTCATACAATGCGGCCTCTCGCCCCACGGCCTCCGCCTTGTCCGGCTGGTCGCCCGCGCGTGACCGCCACAGCCGCAGCGTCAGGAACAGGAAGCCCGCGCCGCCGACGATGGAGACCACCTGATAGATGATCCCGCCCATGCCGGTGAAGCCGGGCGCGACCGCCGCGACGAGGAACACCAAGGTGTACAGGACGATCTGCAGACGGGTGCTTTTCGCGCCGCGCGCCACCGGCATCATCGGAATGCCCGCCTTGGCGTAGTCGCCCGCCGAATACAGGGCCAGGGCCCAGCTGTGCGGCGGCGTCCACAGGAAGATGATCAGGAACAGCACCCAGGCCTGCCAGGGCGCCTGGCCTGTGGCCGCGGCCCAGCCGATGACCGGCGGGAAGGCGCCGGCGGCGCCGCCGATGACGATGTTCTGGGGCGTCCGGCGCTTCAGCAGCAGTGTGTAGAAGACGGCGTAATACAGGATGGTCAGCAGCAGCAGGCCGCCCGCCAGCCAGTTGGTCGTCATGCCCAGCAGCATGACCGAGAAGACCGACAGGATGACGCCGAAGGCCATGGCGTCGTTCTTCTTCACCCGTCCGGCGGCGACCGGACGGCCGCGCGTCCGCCGCATCAGGGCGTCCGTCTCGCCTTCCAGAGCCATGTTCAACGCGCCCGCGGCTCCGGCGCCCACGGCGATGCACAGCACCGCGATGGCGGACGAAATCCAGTCCAGCGCGCCATCAGCCACGACCAGACCGACGACCGCGGTGAAGATCACGACCGACATCACGCGCGGCTTCAGCAGCTGGAAGAAGTCTTCCGGCTGGGCCGTGGAGATCGCGGGGTGGGCGGCGGGTTCGGTCATTCAGGCTTCTTAACGGTTGAGGGCCGCTCCTGTGCAGGAGCGGCCCCCGGTTACTGTCCGGCCAGGCCGGTCTTAGTGCTCGTCGCTTTTGACCACCGGCAGCACGTTGAACTGGTGGTGCGGCGGAGGCGAGCTGAGCGTCCACTCCAGAGTCGTGGCGCCTTCGCCCCACGGATTGGCGACGCCCGGGCGACGACGGATCGCGGCTTCCAGCAGCATGATCAGAAAGACGGCGACGCCGATGATCGTGATCACATAGCCGACCGACGAGACGTGGTTCCACAGGGTGAACGCGTCCGGATAGTCGATGTAGCGGCGCGGCATGCCCTGCAGGCCGAGGAAGTGCTGCGGGAAGAACACGAGGTTCACGCCCACGAACATGATCCAGAAGTGCAGGCAGCCGAGGAACTCGTTGTACTTCACGCCGAACATCTTCTCGAACCAGTAGTAGAATCCGGCGAAGATGGCGAAGACTGCGCCCAGCGACAGCACGTAGTGGAAGTGCGCCACGACGTAGTAGGTGTCGTGCAGGCTGTAGTCGATGCCGGCGTTCGACAGGACCACGCCGGTCACGCCGCCGACGGTGAACAGGAAGATGAAGCCGATAGCCCACAGCATGGGGGTCTTGAAGGTGATCGACCCGCCCCACATCGTCGCGATCCACGAGAAGATCTTAACGCCCGTGGGCACCGCGATGATCATGGTCGCGGCCACGAAGTAGGCGCGCAGGTTCACCGACATGCCGACCGTGTACATGTGGTGCGCCCACACGATGAAGCCGATGAAGCCGATGGCGACCATGGCGTAGGCCATGGCGAGATAGCCGAAGACCGGCTTCTTCGAGAAGGTCGAGACAATGTGCGAGACGATGCCGAAGCCCGGCAGGATCAGAATGTACACCTCGGGGTGGCCGAAGAACCAGAACAGGTGCTGGAACATGACGGGGTCGCCGCCGCCGGCCGGGTTGAAGAACGAGGTGCCGAAGTTGCGGTCCGACAGCAGCATGGTGATGGCGCCGGCGAGGACCGGCAGCGACAGCAGCAGCAGGAAGGCGGTGATCAGCACGGCCCAGGCGAACAGCGGCATGCGGTGCAGGGTCATGCCCGGGGCGCGCATGTTGAAGATCGTGGTGATGAAGTTGATCGCGCCGAGGATCGACGAGGCGCCCGCGACGTGCAGCGAGAAGATCGCCAGATCCATCGCCGGCCCGGTGTGGCCCGAGGTCGAGAGCGGCGGATAGATCGTCCAGCCGCCGCCGAATCCCTTGCCCGGACCGCCGTCGACGAACATCGAGGCGCACAGCAGCACCCAGGCCGAAACCAGCAGCCAGAACGAGATGTTGTTCATGCGCGGGAAGGCCATGTCCGGCGCGCCGATCATGATCGGAACGAACCAGTTGCCGAAACCGCCGATCATGGCGGGCATGACCATGAAGAAGATCATGATCAGGGCGTGCGCCGTGACGGTGACGTTGTAGCCGTGCTTGGACGCCTCCACGAGGCCGAGCTGCTCGATGATGCCGCCCGGGACGAAATACTGGATGCCCGGGGCGGCCAGTTCGAGACGGATCAGGCCGGACAGGGCGCCGCCCACGATCCCCGCCATGATGGCGAAGATCAGGTACAGGGTCCCGATGTCCTTGTGGTTCGTCGACAGGAACCAGCGGGTGAAGAAGCCCGGCTTGTGGTCGTGATGACCGTCGTGATCGTGGGCGATGGTTTCGGCTGCGGTGGCCATGTCTTTGGGGCTCTCGCGGATCGTTACTGGGCGGCCGGGGCAGCGGCGGGAGCCGCGGCCGGGGCAGGCGTGGCCGCGGCAGGCGCGGGGGTGGTGGCGGCGTCCGCGGGAGCGGCGGCGTCAACGGCGGGGGCAGCGGCCGGAGCCGCGGCGCCTTCCGGCGCCTTCGGGGTCATCGAACCGCCCTTGGAGGCGACCCAGGCTTCAAACTCGGCCTGGCTGACGACACGGATCTCGATCGGCATGAAGGCGTGGTCGACGCCGCACAGCTCCGAGCACTGGCCGTAGAAGGTGCCGACGCGGTCGGCGCGGAACCAGGTTTCGTTCAGACGGCCCGGGACGGCGTCGATCTTCAGACCGAACGCCGGAAGGGCGAAGGCGTGGATCACGTCGGCGGCGGTGACCTGAACGCGGATGGTCTTGCCGACCGGCACGACGATCGGTTCGTCCGCGGCCAGACGGTAGAGATCGTGCGGCATGCCGCGTTCCTTGATCTCTTCCTCGGACAGCATGTTCGAGACGTATTCGGTGATGCCCTGATCCGGGTACTCATAGCCCCAGTTCCACTGGTTGCCGGTGGCCTTAACGGTCAGGTACGGCTCCGGCATGTTGTTGTAGGCGAACAGCAGGCGGAACGAGAACAGCGAGATGCCGACGAGGATCAGGACCGGCAGAACCGTCCAGATCACCTCGATCAGGGTGTTGTGGCTCCACTTGGCGGGAACCGGGTTCGACTTCTTGTTGTAGCGAACGACGATCCAGATCAGCAGCGCAAGCACCAGCAGCACGATCAGGGTGATGATCGGCATCAGGATCCAGTCATGGAAGAAGTGCGCCTCAACCTTCAGCGGCGAGGCCGCCGGTTGCAGCGTGATACCGCCCGGGGTCGGCTGACCCATGCGGTCGCCTTCCGAAGCCAAGGCCGGCGTAGCGGCGAAAACGGCCAGGCTCAGGGCGGCGATACCACCACCGATCAGCGCCCGGGCCCGCGTGCCCATCCCCATGCGAGACATCCTCATAAAACCGTTTCGTCGCAATCATTTGCGAGTCAATCGCAAACAGCCGCCCCAAGCCTCAAGCCCGCGACGACACTTCGGGCGGTCCATATCGCCCCCTCCCTCACTTGCCAAGCGTTCCGACCCATCCGCGACGTTCGGGCGCCGGATTAAATCGCATCCATGTTTTGACAGCTACCTTGCAGCGCAAGATACCTTGCGATACCCCTTTGGCCATCACAGGAGACCTTGATGTGCCTGAAACCATAGACATCCAGCTGAAGAAGGGGGCCCTGACGCTGTGCGTTCTGGCCGTTCTGAACCGGCGCGAAAGTTACGCCTACGAGATCGCATCGACCCTGTCGGACGCGATCGGAATGGGTGAAGGAACCATCTATCCGCTGATGCGGCGGATGCAGGCCGACGGGCAGGTAGAGACCTATCTGGTCGAATCGCCCTCGGGACCTTCGCGCAAATACTATCGCCTGACCGACGCCGGACGCGCGGCCCTGGAGGCCCAACGCTCCGAATGGCGCGTCTTCGCCCAGGCGGTCGAAACCATTCTGGACGACACGGCGGCTCCCGCCGTCGTCGCCAGCGAAGAGGGAGCTGAACAATGACCCGCGCCGAATTCATGGCCCGGCTGAGACAGGGCCTCGTCGGCCTGCCGATGGCCACGGCCGCAGAGATCGCCGCCGACTACGACCTGCACTTCACCGACGGCCTCGCCGCCGGGCGCAGTGAAGCAGAGGTGGCCGAGGCGCTGGGCGACCCGGCCCGTCTGTCCCGCGAACTGCGTGCAGAAGCCGGCGCCCGTCGCTGGACGCAGGAGCAGAACCCTTCGAGCGCGGTCGGCGCGGTCCTCGGCCTGATCGGTCTGGGCGCGCTGGACATCATCATCCTGACCTTCCTCGTGACCCCGCTGTTCGGTTCCGTCATCGCCATGCTGATCGGCGGTGTCGGGATATTCATCTCGGGCGGCGTCTTCGCCGTCGTCGCGCCGTTCTTCGACGGACCCGGCGGCGTCGCGGCGGCCGTTCTGGGCGGAGTCGGCCTGATGGGGCTGGGTGTGTTCATGACCGGCCTGATGGTCATGGTGGTCAAGCTGCTGATCGACCTGACCGTCTGGTACGCCCGCCTGCACTACCGCGTGCTGAAACCGGCGCTCGGCGCCCAATCCGACAACCAGGCCTGAGGGAGGACCTGACATGATGCGCAATCTACTGGTCATCACCGGCATCGGCTTTCTGCTGTCGCTGCTCGGTCTCGGCGGCGCCGCCGCCCTGGTGGGCAATGACGTCCGCAAGCACGACTGGACATGGGTCGTCACCGACGACGGTCCCGGCGACTCCAGCTTCCGCTTCGAACGGGGGCAGGTTCAGCCCGACATCAGCAAGACCATCGCCTGGTCCGGCGGCGACAGCCTGTCGATCGACGTCCCCGGCGAGGTCTCCTACGTGCAGGGCGATCAGGCCGGCATCCAGATCACCGGCCCGAAGGACATCGTCGACAGCATCCGCTTCGCAGACGGTCGCCTGACCATGATCAGCGATGACCGCCAAGACCGTGGCTACATCCGCTGGTCGGGAAGCAGCATCCGGGTGTGGAGCGAGTCCGAGAACCTGCGGATCGTCGTCACCGCCCCCTCGGTGACCACTTTCGAGACGGGCGACAACGGCGTCCTGCGGGTGCGCGGCTATGACCAGCCGACGCTCATGGTCACGACCCAGGGCGAAGGCCGGATCAATGTCGAGGGCCGGACGGACAAGGCGACGGTAGCCGTGAACGGCGACGGGGACATCAACCTGTCCCGCCTGCTGCTGGACGAGGCGGCGGTTACGGTGACCGGCAGGGGCGACGTCAGCGTCGGACCGACCGCCCGCGCCGACATCGACATCTCGGGGCATGGCGACGTCACCCTGACGCGCAATCCCTCCCAGGTGAACCAGACCATCACCGGCTGGGGTGAAGTCGAGTTCGAGTAGCCATGGTGACGCGGGGACGGTCAGCCCCTAATTAGGGAGCATGACCGTCCTCGTTTCCCCGCCCGCCATCCTCGACAGCGCCGAGGTCGGCGCAGACGAAGCCCTCTCGATCCTTCAGGACGCCCTGACCGGAGCCGATGACGGCGAACTGTTTCTGGAGCGATCCGAGTCGGAGTCGCTCGTTTTCGACGACGGCCGTCTGAAGTCCGCGGCCTATGACGCGACCGAAGGCTTCGGCCTGCGCGTCGTCGCCGGCGAGACCGCCGGTTACGCCCACGCCAACGAGATCAGCGCCCCGGCCCTGCGCCGCGCCGCCGACAGCGCGGCCCTGGCCAAGTCGGGCCACGCCGGGATCGCCGCCGAGGCCCCGCAGGCGACCAATCGCAAACTCTATGACGAGGTCGATCCCCTCGCCTCCCCCGCCTTCTCCGACAAGATCGCCCTTTTGGCTGAGATCGACGCCTGGGCCCGCGCCCGCGATCCGCGCGTCGTACAGGTCTCGGCTTCACTGGTCGGCGAGCATCGCCAGATCGAGATCCTGCGCGGCGATGGCCGCCTGATGCGCGACATGCGCCCGCTGGTGCGCCTGAACGTCTCCGTCACCGTCGAGAAGGACGGCAAGCGCGAGAGCGCCTCGTCCGGCGCGGGCGGTCGCGCGGGCTTCGAGGCCTGGGTGGCTCCGGACCGCTGGCAGGCGCAGGTCGATGAGGCTCTGCGTCAGGCCCTGGTCAACCTGGAGGCCATCGACTGCCCGGCGGGCGAGATGGATGTGGTTCTGGGCGCCGGCTGGCCCGGCGTCCTGCTACACGAAGCCATCGGCCACGGCTTCGAAGGGGATTTTCACCGCAAGGGTTCGTCGGTCTTCACCGGCATGATGGGCAAGCGCGTGGCGGCCCCGGGCGTGACCGTGGTGGACGACGGATCCATCGCCGGTCGCCGGGGCTCCCTGACCATCGACGACGAGGGCACGCCGACCAACCGCACCGTCCTGATCGAGGACGGCATCATGGTCGGGCTGATGCACGACCGCCTTTCGGCGCGCCAGCTGAACACCAAGGCCACCGGCAACGGCCGCCGCCAGTCGTTCGCCCACATGCCCATGCCGCGCATGACCAACACCTTCATGGAAGGCGGCAAGGATTCGAAGGCCGACATGATCGGCAACACGAAGCGCGGCCTCTACGCCGCGAACTTCGGCGGCGGGCAGGTGGACATCACCAACGGCAAGTTCGTGTTCCAGTGCACGGAGGCCTATCTGATCGAGGACGGGAAGATCACCGCCCCGGTGCGCGGCGCGACCCTGATCGGCGACGGCGCCACGGCCCTGACGCAGGTTCAGATGATCGGCGACGACTTCGCGTTCGATCCGGGCGTCGGTGTCTGCGGCAAGGCCGGTCAGGGCGTGCCGGTAGGCATCGGTCAGCCCTCGCTGAAGATCGGCGGACTGACGGTGGGCGGGACAGCGGTCTAGGGATTAGGGATTAGGGATTAGGGATTGTCGGCGCCAAACGGGCGACCAACAGGTCTGAACCGAGACCCAATCCCCAATCCCTAGTCCCTAATCCCCGGCTTCACTTCCACTCCGGCCCGACGATCTCGAACCCGCGCGCCTTCAGGCTGTCCAGAACGCCGCCCTCCTCGGCCAGCAGACGGACCGGGGCGACGCCCATGGTGGTGCCGGGCGAGATCATGGCGGTCTCGACCGCCGCCGCCCATTGCTGATGCAGTTGTGGGGCCAGCTCCGGGTCGCCCCACGGCCAGCAGACGTTCAGCGCCTGCTCAATGGGCGAGTTGACCACCTCCGGCACCCGGAAGGCCCGCCAGTCGATGGCCCGGTCCCGCGAGGACTCCGGCCCGGCCTCGGCGGCGGCGATGGCGCGCTCTACGCAGGGAACGTGCACGGTCTGGGGCGCCGAGATCAGGCTCTCGACCATCTCATCCCCGCGCACGATGCCGACCGGCCGCATGTCTGTACGCGCCCGGCGGCCCGCCCGCCGAACCACGTCGATAGCGTCCTGTCCTTCCCGGCCCGCGCGGAAGCCGGCCTTGTCCTGCATCAGGTCGAGACCGAGCATGAGCAGGCTCTTGCGCCGCCAGTCCTGATTGCGGTCGCCCGCCATCAGGGCTTCCAGCCGCGCCTGATACTCCGGCGACAGATAGTCGGCGGTCGTCGTGTCGCCGGGCAGTTGGCTGATGGTGCGCATGCGCCAGATGACCCGCAGCAGATCGCTGAAAGAGGCCCGCCCTTCCTGCGGCAGCAGGATCAAATCCGCCTTCGCGGCGGCTTCCTCCAGCGCATCCGGATGCCAGGTCACGTCGCGCGGAATGCTGCGGATGGAACCGACGAGGATCAGGGTCGTGTCGCCCCGCGTCACCGTCCACATCGGCGCGCCCGAGCGGCGGGCCAGCACCACGACCTCGTCGAGTTCGACGGCATCGTCCTGCGTGACCGGAGGCGCCGTCTGGGCGATGGCCGGCGAAGCGACCGGAGCGAGGGTCAGAAGGATCGATGCAACAACCGCGACGGACTTCATGATGCCACCCGTTAGACTTGATGAAAGACAGTATTGCGCAGACAAGATCAGAACACCAAAATGACAGCCCTGTAATGCTGTCTCCGATTTAATCCACCTGTCCGTGTTGTAACTGGAGACAGGCGGCTCATGCGGCCACACCTCTCGTCACATGACGAGGGGAGTTCCGCAATGACCAAGACCATTTTGATGGCGACCACGGCGCTGGTTCTGGGCGCCGGCGCGGCCGCCGCGCAGACGCCGCCCCCCGCACCGCAATCCGTCCAGCCCGAAGCCGGACAGCAGGGCGTGCTGGTGTTCACCCCGGACTTCTTCGCCGACCAGCGCCCGACCACCGCCTTGGACATGGTCAACCGGGTGCCGGGCTTCAGCGTCTCTGACGGTGACGGCAGCCGGGGCTTCGAGGGCTCGGTCGGCAACGTCCTGATCAACGGCTCACGGCCCGCCTCGAAGAACGACTCGGGCTCGAACGTTCTGGGCCGGACACTGGCAAGCAATGTCGAGCGGATCGAACTGATCCGCGGCGGCGCGCCCGGCATAGATATGCAGGGCTTCTCGGTCGTGGTGAATGTCGTCACCCGCAGCCAGGCCAGCCAGCAGACCATCGTCACCGGAAACGCCGTCCTGTTTGAAGGCGGTCAGGACGTCTATGGCGGCTCGGTCCAGTTCACCGCCCGCGACGGCGACCGGACGTGGGGCTTCACCCTGAGCGACGGCCTGTCGATGAGCGACTCCAACGGCACGGGTCCGGTCATCCGCCGCAACGGCGCGGGGACGATTATCCGCGACGAGGACTATTTCAACGACCAGAAGGGCGGCGGCCAGTCGGTCCGGGTCAACTACGCCAGCCCGTTCCTGGGCGGGAAGATCGACCTGACGGCGCGTTACGGCCTCAACGACTACGAAGGCATCAACCTGCAGACCTCGCCGACGGTCCGGCGCGAGAGCCTGTACGCCGAGGACGGCTCCAGCGGTGAGTTCGGCGCGGTCTATACCCGCCCGCTGAGCAGCCGGTTCAATCTGGAAACCCGCTTCATCCACGAGTTCAGCGACTTCGACGCCGTCTCGACAAACCGGACCCGCCTGTCGGGCGTGGATAGCCCCGAGCAACGCTTCGAGTCCGACGGCAATGCGTCCGAGACCATCCTGCGCGGCCTGATCCGGTTCGAGCAATCGCCGAAGCTGACGTGGGAGTTCGGCGGCGAGGTCGCCTACAACATGCTTGAGACCGAGCAGGCCTTCAGCATCGGCGGCACGCCGGTCCCCCTGCCCTCGGCTTCGGTCAAGGTTGAGGAAACGCGTGGCGAGGTCTTCGGCAAGGGCACCTGGCGGGTGCGTGACGACCTGACCATCGAAGGCGGCCTGCGGATGGAGGCCTCGACAATCACCCAATCCGGCGACGCCGATCAGGAGAAGAGCTTCTTCTTCCCCAAACCCCGTTTGCTGGCGACCTGGACGCCGATGCCAAACAACCAGTTCCGCCTGCGCTTCGAGCGTGAAGTGGGTCAGCTGGACTTCGGCGACTTCGCCGCCTCGGCCGATCTGGAGGATGAGAACGTCTTCGGCGGCAACATCGACCTGGAGCCCGAGCAACGCTGGATCAGCGAACTGATCTATGAGCGTCGCTTCCTGGGCGACGGCATCGTCAGCATCGGCCTGCGCCATGACGAGATCGTCGACGCCATCGACGTCATCCCGCTGGACGACGGCCTGTCGGCGGTCGGCAACATCGGCGACGGCACGCTGGACCAACTGGCCGTGAACGTTCTGGTGCCGATGGACTGGGCCGGTTTCACCGGCGGACGTCTGGGTTTCCGCAACACCTGGAACCAGACCGAAGTCACCGACCCGACCACCGGCGAAGCCCGGCCGATCTCGAACGTCCGCAGCACGCAGGCGACCTTCACGATCGCCCAGGACATCACGTCGTGGAAACTGCAGTGGGGCGGCGCCTGGATCCCGCTGCTGGGTCAGACCAGCTTCGACCCGGACCAGCGGTTCAGCTGGCGTGGACGGGACTATTTCGAAGCCTGGGCCGAGTACAAGCCGACCCCGACCCTGTCGATCCGGGCCCAGATCAACATCTGGGACAATTTCGACCAGGAGCGCATCGCTTACGGTGATCGGGTCAGCCGGCCGATCTCCTACATCGAAACGCGCGAGATCGACCCCCGCACCTTCTACCAGATCCGTCTGCGCAAGACGTTCTGACATCGGCTCCGGCCGCGCCCCTGAATGGCCGGAGCTGGACGGCGGCGGAGGTTCCCTTACCCTCCGCCGCCCCTTTTCGGTGATCGCGCCTCACTTTCCCGCTTGTAACTGGCGAAGGTCCGGCGGTCCGGGCATAGGTCCCCCAAAACGGGGGGTTCACATGCGCAAGGCCATCTGGCTTGCGGGCGTCGCGGCGTCCGTTCTTGCAGTTCCGGCCATGGCTCAGGTCGCGCCTGCGAGCGTGGCCGAGGCGCCGCGCCCCGCCGGACCTGCGGGCGAAGCGCCCGAAGTGGACGCCGCCCAGCGCGGAGTGTTGATCTTTGAACCGGCCTTCTTCGCCGCCAGCCGACCCAACACCGCCTGGGATATGATCACCCGCCTGCCGGGCTTCTCGTTCAGCGGCGGCGACAGCGACACTCGCGGCCTGGCGGGCGCCTCCGGCAATGTGCTGATCGACGGACAGCTTCCCTCCAGCAAGACAGACGGACTGGGCAGCGTTCTGGGCCGTATATCCGCCGCCTCGGTGGCGCGGATCTAACTGATCCGCGGCGGCGCGCCGGGCGTCGACATGCGCGGCCATCCGGTCGTCGCCAATGTGGTTCTGGTCCGCGCCGTGACAACCGAACGGGTGCTGGAGATCAACGCTTATGCCTACCCCGACGGCTATCTTGGTCCGACCCTGCTGTTCGGCTGGTCCCGCCGCGAGGGTGATGAGCAGATCGAGGCCGAGATCAGCGCCGCCAGCGACCGCACCGATGGTACAGGCCCCGGCTTCCGCCGCCGCTATGACGCGGCCGGAAACCTGACGCAGGACGCCGAACTGGACCGCTGGGACCGGTACAGGAACCTGCGCGCGACGGGCGCCTTGCAGCGGCGACTGGGTGGTGGACGGCTTCGGGTCAACGCACTGCTGGGCCTGAGCGACAACGATGATCGACAAGCCGTTCGCATCCTTTCAGGCGTCGGCGCCGACAGCCGGAACGAGGAGAGCGAACAGTCGCTGGACGGCGAGCTCGGTGTGAACTGGGTTCGCGATCTGGGCCCGCGTTCGGCGCTCGAACTGACCGGACTGCAGCGGTACGAGACCGAGGAGTACGTCGGCGTTTCGACCGGGGGCGGCGACAACGAGACCTTCACCTCGGACGCCACGGCGGGCGAAAGCATCCTGCGCGGCGCCCTGCGTTTCCGTCCGACGGATCAGTGGGCGTTCGAGGGGGGCGGCGAGGCGGCGTGGAACGTCCTCGACAGCGCCACGACCTACGCCGAGAACGGCGTGCCCATCCCCCTGCCCTCGGCCTCCGTGCGGGTCGAGGAGCTGCGCGGCGAAGTGTTCGGTCAGGCGACCTGGCGACCGTCGCCGGAGTTCACCGTGGAGGCCGGATTGCGCATCGAGGCGTCGGAGATCAGCCAGACCGGCGACAGCAACACCAGCAAGACCTTCACCTACGCCAAGCCCCGTCTGCAGGCGACCTGGACGCCCGGCGCGGGTCACCAGTTCCGCTTCCGGGTCGAGCGGGATGTGGGCCAATTGGACTTCGACGACTTCGTCGCCTCGGCGGACATAGACATCGGCGAAGTGGAAGCCGGCAACCCGGACCTGGCGCCCCAGCAGGAAACGGTGTTCGAGGCGCTGTACGAGCGCCGGTTCTGGAATGACGGCGTGTTCGACGCGACCCTCCAGCACGCCGAGATCGAGGATGTGGTCGACGTCATTCCGCTGGCCGGCGGCTTCGACGGCGTCGGCAATATCGGCGACGGAACCTCCGGCTTCTTCCGCCTGCGGGTCACACTGCCGTTCGACAAACTGGGGGTTCCCAACGCACGCCTGCACGTCCGCACGACCTGGGCGTGGAGTGAGGTCACCGCCCCGGTCACCGGCGAAAACCGCCGCTTCCAGGGCAGTCAGGCCTTCGGTTGCGAGGTGAACTTCAATCACGATCTGAACGGCGGACGCTGGTCTTACGGCTTCGAGCATGGCTGCAATACGGACAAGGGCCGCACCTTCCGGGTTCGGGAAATCCGCGCCTCGCGTGAGGACCCGTTCGTGCTGATTTATGGCCAGTGGAAACCGCGCGACGACCTGACCCTGCGTGTCGATCTGGGTAACGCCACGGATCAAAAGCAGGGCTATGACCGCCTGCTCTACAGCGGCCCCCGCGACGTCGCCCCGATCAGCGGGCGTGAGGTCCGTCAGACCGAAGCCAGTCCCTGGCTGTATCTGCAGGTCCGTAAGACATTTTAGGGCGCTATCGCTCGCCGCGCGGCGGCTCGCTGCTTGAGCGCGGGTGGGGGGAGCCACGGCCCGAAATGCGCTCAAGCAGCGAACGCCCGCGTCACGAGCGATTTCGCAAAGGAAGCGCGCTCAAGCAGCGAGCGACCGCGTCGCGAGCGATAGCGCAAAAAAAGAAAGGGCGGAGCCGCGACGCTCCGCCCTTTCCGTTTCCGTCCTGATCAGGCGATCAGTGAATGCCCGCCATGCCCTTCTTGAGCAGCGGCGAGATGAGCAGCAGGAAGACCCCCACGCCGACGCCGGTCCAGCCGATGGTGCTGAAAATCGAGCCATAGGTCTGCAGCGCCAGAGCCGGGTTGGTGACAACGCCCGCGACGGTGTCGGTGGCGGTGGCGGCGGCGATCCAGCCGGCGACGATGTGCGCCACGGAGCTGGACAGGAACCACACGCCCATCATCAGACCAACCACGCGCGCCACCGACAGTTTGGTGATCATCGACAGGCCCACCGGCGAAAGGCAGAGCTCGCCGACAGTGTGCAGGAAGTAGGTCAGGAACAGGAAGAGCAGCGGAACGCGGAAGTCCACGTTGGCCGCATTGCCCGAAGCCCAAGCCAATAGCAGGAAGCCGGCGCCGACGAAGGCAAGGGCCGCCGCGAACTTCACCGGGGTCGACGGTTCACGGTTACGCTTGCCGAGCCAGACCCACAAGGCAGCGACGATCGGGCCGCCGATAACGATGATGCCCGGGTTGAACATCTGGGTGTAACCGGCGTTGAACCACGACGGCATCTGGGTCGATTGGTCAGCGAACAGGGTCAGCGAGGAGCCCGCCTGCTCGAACAGAGCCCAGAACAGGACCGAGAAGAAGATCAGGACCTGGGCGACCAGCATGCGCGAACGCTCTGCGCCCTTCAGGCCGAAGACCGTGAAGCCGACGACGCCGAGGAAGGTCAGGCCGGCGATCGGCAGCAGGATCGCCTGGATGATCTCGTGGCGCTGCATCAGCAGCCAGGTCGGGAAGACGGCGACGATGCCGGCGATCCAGAAGAAGGGCACCAGCGGCACGCCCAGGATCGAACGTCCCTGAACCGGAACCGGCGGTCCACCGCGACCTTCCAGCCACGACTGGCCGAAGATGAAAGTCAGCAGCCCGAGCAGCATGCCGATGCCCGCGAGGCCGAAGCCATAGGCCCAGCCATAGGTGAAACCGAGGTAGGAACACGCCGCGGTGGCGAGGAACGAACCCAGGTTGATGCCGACGTAAAAGATGGTGAAGCCACCGTCGCGACGCGGATCGTTCTGCTCATACAGGGCGCCGACGACGGTCGAGATATTGGCCTTCAGGAAGCCCACGCCGACGATGATCAGCGACAGGGCCAGGAAGAGCAGAGGCTCGCCGACTTTCAGGTCGCGGGTCTTTTCGGTCGAGTAGCTTCCGGCCGGAGTGAAGGCCGGCAGATCGCCCGCGGGCGTTCCGACCGCCGTCACGCCTTCCGGCGCGATGGTGACCTGCGTCCGTTCGGCGCCATTGACCGCGAAGATCTTGCGGTTCTGGTCACGGCCTTCGACCTGCAGTTCATAGACAGTGGAGCCGATGGTCAGGCGTTCCTTGCCGCCGGAGCCTTCGAACGCCATCGTGAAGTGGCCGGCCACCAGAAGCACGGCGCCGATGATGACCGCCTTGCGCGATCCGAGATACCGGTCGGCGATCATGCCGCCGATCACCGGCATCAGGTAAACCATGGCCGCGTAGGCCGCGTAGATGCCTTGGGCTTCTGCCGGGCCGAACAGGAAGTGCTGCGTCAGATAGAGGACCAGCAGGGCCCGCATGCCGTAGTAGGAGAAGCGCTCCCACATCTCGGTGAAGAACAGAACCACCAGCCCGCGCGGATGTCCCAGAAACGTCTTGCGGGGCGAAGCGCTAAGCTCGCCCCCGGCGTCCGTCGTACTCAACGGCCAACTCCCATAATGCTTGCGCCCCACCTGACGCGATGGGCGCATAAGCAGCACGCGGAGCAACTGGCCACAAGGGTTAAGGGTAAATTGGTCGAAAGCGGCTTGTGCTGCGCCGTCGGTGCAGGATAGGCGCGAAACCTCTGAAGGCAGGCGAGACCTGAATGACCACGCGGCGCATGACCCTGATCGGAATGGGAGCGACATTCACCGTCGCCGCCTGCTCCCGCGCGCCCACGGAGCAGCGGAACGTCATCGCGGCCGGTCAGCCGGCGGCCGTGCTGATCTGGGCCGTGGCGCGGGGGCGACTGGCCGGGTGGCCACGAAGGCTCGACCCTGACTGCCTGACAGGACTGGCCGCCGGCGCGGCTGACCTGCCGGAACTGGGCGGGCTGTCAGGACCGGGCCTGATGGCCACGACCTCGTCCCTGTCAGCGCTGCGCCCCCGTCTGATCCTCGACTATGGCGACACCGATCCCGATGTCGTGGCGAACGGACGGGCAGCGAGCGAGGCCTTGGGCGTGCCTTGGGCGATGATAGACGGCGCCCTGCACCTGATTCCCGCCGCCTTCCGTCAGGCCGGGCGACTGCTGGACGATCACGAGCGCGGCCAATCGCTGGCCGAGGACGCAGAGCGGATCATCGCGGACTGGCGTCGCCACACGGCCGGGCCTAGCTTCTACTACGCCCGGGGCGCAGACGGACTGCAGACCGGATTCCGCGGCGCATTGGCCACGGAGGTCCTCGAAGGCGCCGGCTGGACCAATGTCGCCGTCGGAAGCAACGGCGATGGCGTGGGCCGGGTGGCCTATGAACAGGTGATGGACTGGGACCCCGAGGTGCTGGTCACCCTGAGCGCCGACTTCGCACGGGCCGTCCGCAACGATCCCCATTGGCGTCGCCGCCGGGATGGAAGCCGTCGCCGCCTGCTGCTGATGCCGGATCGGCCCTTCGGCTGGATCGACCGCCCGCCGTCGGTGAACCGCCTGCTGGGCTGCGCCTGGATGGCCCAGCCGAGCGACCGCGCCTCGACACGGCTGGCGATGCTGAGCCGCCGCCTCTATGGCATGGCCCCGGCGGAAATCCTGATGCCCAAGTGGCTGATCTGACGCGCGGCGAGGCGCGCGCTTGAGTTCACGGCTCCGCTGGTCGAGGTTGCGGCCATGAACCGTCTCCGTATCGCCCTCGCGACCGCCTTCGCCCTGATCGCCGCGCCCGCCTTTGCCCAGGAGCCGCCCCGCTGGTCTTTCGCCATTCACGGCGGCGCCGGTGTGATCGAGCGAGACAGCCTGACGCCCGAACAGGACGCAGCCTATCGCGCCGCCCTGCACCGTGCGCTGGAGGTCGGGCAGGCCATCCTGTCCAGCGGCGGCTCGGCCATGGACGCGGTGCAGGCCGCGATCCAGATCATGGAGGACGACCCGCTGTTCAACGCCGGACGCGGCGCCGTCTTCACCGCCGAGGGCCGCAACGAGCTGGACGCGGCGATCATGGACGGCTCCACCCTGAGCGCCGGTTCGGTCGCGGGCCTGACCACCACCCGCCATCCCATCGCCGCCGCGCGAGCTGTGATGGAGCAGTCACCGCACGTCATGCTGATCGGACCCGGCGCAGACAGCTTCGCCGCCTCGGTCGGGCTGGAGCAGGTGGATCCCGGCTTCTTCTTCACCGAGCGCCGCTGGCAGGGGCTGGAGCGCGAGCTGCGCCGACTGAACCTGCCCATCCCGCCGCGTCCCGCGGGCGCCGCGCCCGGCGCCATGGCCGACCTGCCTGCCCCCCCGTTGAACGAGCGCAAATTCGGCACCGTAGGCGCGGTCGCGCTGGATCAGGAAGGCCGTCTGGCGGCGGGCACCTCCACCGGCGGCATGACCGCCAAACGGTGGGGGCGCGTCGGCGACGTGCCGGTCATCGGCGCCGGCACCTATGCCTCCAACGCCGACGGCTGCGCCGTCTCGGCGACGGGCTCGGGCGAGTATTTCATCCGGGCGACGGTGGCGCGGGATATCTGTGCGCGGGTCGGGCTTGAGTTCCGCATGACCGAGGAACAACACACCGACCGTGACAGGGCTCTGATCGCGCTTTCGACCTGCAACTCCGAAGCATGCACCGACCTCGGCTTTATTCCGCAGTTGTACTCTGCCGCTAACGCCGAGATCGCCGAAGTCGGCGCGCTTGGCGGGGAAGGCGGGGTCATTGTGCTCGGCGCCGGTGGCGAACCTGTGTTCGCCATGAACACCTCGGGCATGTATCGGGGCTCCGTCTCCAGCGGTACGCGCGCTCAGGTCGCCATCTACGGCGACGAAGAGCTCCGCCGGTGACCGCCGCCGTCGACCTGACTGAAAAGTTCGCCGCCTTCTCCGACCACTGGCGCCCCCGCATCGCGGCGCAGTTGAACGGGCAGGACGTGCGGCTGGTGAAGGTGCAGGGCGTCTTCCCTTGGCACAGCCATGCCGACGCCGACGAGATGTTCCTCGTCTGGAAGGGCCGGTTCCGGGTCGAATTTCGCGACCGGATCGTCAGCCTCGATCCCGGCCAGTTCATCGTCGTCCCGCGCGGCGTCGAGCATCGCACAGCCGCCGATGAGGAGGCCGAGGTGATCATCTTCGAACCGTCCGAGGTCATCAACACCGGCGACGCCCCGCCATCCGAGTTCACCGCGCCTTCCGGACAGACCGTATGACTTCCGACACCACCGGCCCCGTCCGATTTCCGCCGCCGCTGATCTATGTCGCCTTCCTGTTCGCGGGCTGGGGACTGGGCGCGCTGGTCGATGAACCGGCGTTGGGCCTGAGCACCGAGATTCGGCGAGGCGGCGCCTTCGCCCTGATCATAGTCGGCCTGCTGATCGAGATGGCCGCCCTGAGCCGGTTCCGCCGTCTGGGCACGCCGCCCGAGCCGTGGAAGGCCACGACCGCCCTCGCCACCGACGGCCTGTACGCCTTCAGCCGCAACCCGATCTATCTGGGCTTCGCCCTGATCTACCTCGGCTTCGCCGCCGCCATGGACAGTTGGGTCGCACTGGCGATGATCCTGCCCTGCATGGTCGTGATCGACCGCTTTGTGGTTCTGCGCGAAGAGGCCTATCTGTCCGCCAAATTCGGCGCCGGCTGGGACGCCTATCGATCAAAGGTGCGCCGGTGGCTGTAAAAGACGACGAACTGTCCGAGATGGCCATCGAGGAGCTGGACGCCGCCTGCGCCCTGCCCTGGCCGGACATGAAGGCCGTCACCCCGTGGGGCGACACCTATGAGGGCGTCGCGCCGTCGGGCCGCGACGTCGAGGTCGAGCGCCGATACCTGTGGGCCCATCAGCCCGAAGGCGCCATCGCCGTCGAGGTCGAGGTGCGCCTGATCGGCGGTCGCGAGGGGGCCGAGGCCAAGGCCCTGATCCACCCGCCGGGCTGAGCCTGCGCGGTATCCACAAAGCCGTTAACCTTTTCCCGTTGCCAAGCGGAGCCGGGCGCGCAGAATGATGTTCGATCATTCTGCGGGAGCCTTCATGTCCTACGGTGCAGACTTCCCGGCGGCTGATCCGGCCGGCGCCCCGCTGGACGCGCCAATCCTGATCGGCGCCGACCCGGTGCTATGGGGCGCGTTGATTTTGCTGTTGCTGGCCGCGGGATTGCTGGGCTGGTTCCTGCGCGGACAGTCGATGCCCAGGACCGGCGACGCCTCCGAAGCGATCTGGAAGGCCGTCAACGGCGCCGCCAAGGACGCCATGACGGCTGACGACAACGCCCTGAAGGGCAAGGCCGAACACCTCGCAAAGGTGATCCGGAGCCGTCTCGGCGGGGTTCTGGCGATCGCAGGCGGCAGGGGCGGGCTCGTCGCGGGACTGGGCGCGCTCGACAAGGCGATCGCGGGCAAACATCCGGAGAAAAAGGAAGAACCCCACAAGCCCGCCCACGACGACCATGGCAAAGGTCACGACGAAAAGGCCTCAGATCACGACCACAAGGCTGAAGGCCACGGCCATGATCACACCACCGGCGCGACAACCACCGCCGCCGCGGCCAACATCGTCATCAACGTCGCGCCCTCGGCTCCGGGCAAACCCGAGAAACCCGACCACGGCGGACACCCGCCCCATCCGCCCGCTCCTCCCAAGGACATGACCGGCCGCGAACAGACCGACGCCCTGCGTCTGGCCGTCGCGGCCTTCAATGAGCACTGGAGGGACGCGAGCGCCCGCAAGGGCGAGCTGCGGCAAGCTCTGGCCGAACTGTCCGGCGACAGCCACGGCCCGCGTCTCAGCCACGACTGATCCGCCACTGACACGGCGCCCGGTTTCCCCCCGCGAGGAAACCGGCTAGGCCTGCGGCATGAAACTCGCCTCGCTCAAGCATGGCCGTGACGGCCGCCTCGTCGTCGTCTCCAGCGATCTCGCCTGGTTCACCGACGCCTTCCTGATCGCCCCCACGCTGCAAGCCGCGCTGGATGACTGGGACCGGGTCGAGCCCGACCTGCGCGCCCTGGCCGAAAGCCTTGAGCACGGCGGCGTGCCGCGCGGCCGCTTCCACGAGCGCGACGCCGCCAGCCCCCTGCCCCGTGCCTATCAGTGGGCTGACGGCTCGGCCTATGTGAACCACGTCGAACTGGTCCGTAAGGCGCGCGGCGCCGAGATGCCCGAGAGCTTCTGGACCGATCCCCTGATGTACCAGGGCGGCTCGGACGGCTTCCTGAACCCGCGCGATCCGATCCCGCTGGCCGACGAAAGCTGGGGCTGTGATCTTGAAGCCGAAATCGTCGTCGTGACCGGCGATGTGCCGCAGGGCGTGACCCGCGAAGAGGCCCTGACGCACATCCGTCTGGTCGGCCTCGTGAACGATGTCAGCCTGCGCAACCTGATCCCCGCCGAACTCGGCAAGGGCTTCGGCTTCGTCCAGTCCAAACCCGCCAGCGCCCTGTCGCCCGTCTTCGTGACGCCCGAGGCGCTGGGCGACCGCTGGCGGGACGGCAAGCTGCACGGAACCCTGTCGGTCCAGTTGAACGGCGAGGACTTCGGCAAGGCCGACGCCGGGGTCGACATGACCTTCGACTTCGGGACCCTGATCGCCCACCTGGCCAGGACCCGCGCCCTTTGCGCCGGCACCGTCATCGGCTCGGGCACCGTGTCGAACCGTGACGCAGACGGCGGTCCCGGCAAGCCGGTAGCCGAGGGCGGTCTAGGCTACAGCTGCATCGCCGAGGTCCGAACGGTGGAGACGATCCTGCGCGGCAAGCCGGAAACCGGGTTCCTGAAGCACGGCGACACCGTCCGCATCGAGATGCTGGACGAGAAGCATCACTCCATCTTCGGCGCTATCGAACAGACGGTCGGCCCGGTCGCCGGCTAGCCGCTTTACCGATGCGTCGTTCGGCGTAATCTCCGCCCGCCCACGCTGATCGACGGCGATGGGCGGGGGACATTTCAGTGACGCCAGAACAACTCATCCCGCTGATCGTGATCGCGGCTGTTATCCCGGTTGTCCTGCTGCGTAACCGCCGACCGAGGACGCTGCGCCCGCAGTTCCTCTGGGTTTCGCCACTGATCGTCGTCCTCGCCATCGGCGCCGGTCTGTGGGGCATCAGCGCCAGCGGCGGGCACGCCCTGCCGGTGGACCCGATCTCGCTGCTGATCATCGCCATCGGCATCGGCCTGGGCGCCGCCTTCGGTTGGCAGCGCGGCAGGATGACCACCATCCACAAGGAGCCGGACGGCGCCCTGAAGGCCCAGGCTTCGCCCATCGGCCTGATCATCATTATCGCCGTCATGGTCGCCCGAAAGGCGCTGGAGCCCTGGCTGGAAGCCCATGCCGCGGAATGGCACGTCAACCCGCTGGCGATCATCGAGGCCTTCATGCTGTTCGCCGCAGCCATGGTCGTGACCCAGCGCATCGAGATGTTCATCCGCGCCCGCAACATCCAGCACGGCGGCACGGACGCCCACGTCGAGGTCGAGGCCTGATCCCATGCGCCGTTTCGCCGCCGCCGCAATCGCCCTGGCCATCGCGACGCCTGGCTCCGTCCGCCGATGGAACCGCGCGCCGCGGACGCTTGCCGCGCTTCAGCGCGCCGACCTGACCACAAACCCAAGACACTCTCTGGCGCGGTCGTTGAAATGCGCCCCGGCGCGCGCTAGGAGCACTGCACCCCTGTCCGTGCGGGCGTGGTGAAACTGGTAGACGCGCCGGACTCAAAATCCGGTTCCGCAAGGAGTGTCGGTTCGAGCCCGACCGCCCGCACCATCAGCGCAAGCCCGGCTTCGGCCGGGCTTTTGCATTTCAGGCGATGGTTTCGCCGGGCACATAGACCCAGCCTTCCATCAGGCGGCGCGCGCTGCGGCTCATGATGGCGCGGGTGACGGTCCATTCGCCGTCCTGCTGCACCGCCTCGGCGCCGACGCGCAGCGTCCCGGACGGATGGCCGAAGCGCACGGCCTTCCGCTCACCACCGCCCGCCGCCAGATTGACGAGAGTGCCGGGCACAGCCGCCGCCGCGCCGATGGCCACCGCCGCCGTGCCCATCATGGCGTGGTGCAGCTTGCCCATCGACAGGGCGCGGACCAGCAGGTCCACCTCGCCCGCCGCGATCGTCTTGCCGCTCGAGGAAACATAGCCCTTCGGCGGGGAGACGAAGGCGATCTTCGGGGTGTGCTGGCGCTTCGCCGCGCCTTCCAGCGTCTCGATCAGCCCCATGCGCAGGGCGCCGATGGCCCGCAGCGCCTCGAACCGCGCGAGGACCGCCGGATCGCCGTTGATGGCGTCCTGCAGCTCCGTCCCTGTAAAGCCCAGATCGGCGGCGTTGACGAAGATGGTCGGGATGCCCGCGTTGATCAGGGTCGCCGTCAGCTTGCCGCCCGCGACCAGAGTCTCGGGCACGTCAAGTTCATCGACCAGATTGCCGGTCGGGAACATGGCGCCGCCCCCACCGTCACTGGCCTCGCCCTCGTCGGCGGGATCGAGGAACTCCAGCACGATCTCGGCGGCGGGGAAGGTCACGCCGTCCAGTTCGAAGGCGCCGGCCTCCTGAACCGCGCCGCCGCTGACCGGAACGTGGGCGATAATGGTCTTGCCGATATTGGCCTGCCAGATGCGCACCTCGCGCACGCCGTCCGGCCCGGCGTCGACATAGCCGGCATGGATGGCGAAGGCGCCTGCCGCGGTCGACAGGTTCCCGCAGTTGCCGGACCAGTCGACGAAGTCCGTGTCGATCGAGACCTGTCCGTACAGATAGTCGACGTCGTGTCCCATGCGGTCGCTGGGCGAGATGATCACGCACTTGCTGGTGCTCGACGTCGCCCCGCCCATGCCGTCGATCTGCTTGGCATAGGGGTCGGGACTGCCGATCACGCGCTGGAACAGCCGGTCCCGTGCAGGACCGGGAGTCCGGCAGGCCTCGGGCAGGTCTTCCAGACGGAAGAAGACACCCTTGGACGTCCCGCCGCGCATGTAGGTGGCGGGGATGCGAACTTGCGGACCGTGCGACATCAGGCGGCGGCCTCCGAGTCGAGGAAGTCCTGGGCGAAGCGTTGAAGCACCCCGCCGGCCTCGTAGATCGAGACCTCCTCGGCAGTGTCGAGGCGGCATTTCACCGGCACGGTCTCTTCCGAACCGTCGGCGCGGTGGATGACCAGCGTCAGTTCGGCGCCCGGCGCGGGCGTCCCGATGACGTCATAGGTCTCGGTCCCATCCAGCTTCAGCCCCAGACGGGTCACGCCGTTGATGAACTCCAGCGGCATCACGCCCATGCCGATCAGATTGGTGCGGTGGATGCGCTCGAAGCCCTCGGCGACGATGGCCTCGACCCCCGCCAGACGCACGCCCTTGGCGGCCCAGTCGCGCGACGAACCCTGCCCATAGTCCGCGCCCGCGATGATGATCAGCGGCTGGCGGCGGCCCAGATAGGTCTCGATCGCTTCCCACATGCGGACGACTTCGCCATCGGGTTCCAGCCGGGCCAGCGAACCCTTCTTCACAGCCCCGTCGACCACGGCCATTTCGTTGACCAGCTGGGGGTTGGCGAAGGTCGCGCGCATGGCGGTCAAGTGGTCGCCCCGGTGGGTGGCGTAGGAGTTGTAGTCCTCCTCCGGCACGCCCATCGAAGTCAGGTACTCGCCCGCCGCCGAAGTCGGCAGGATGGCGTTCGACGGCGACAGGTGATCGGTCGTGATGTTGTCCGGCAGGATGGCCAGAGGACGCATGCCCTTCAGCGTGCGCGGGCTGGCGGCAAGGGCGCCGAGACCCTCCGTATCCCAGTAGGGCGGACGGCGGATGTAGGTCGATTGCGGACGCCAGTCGTACAGCGGGCTGACCGGCGCGCCGCCGTGGGTCCGGCGCGCGAACATCGGCTCATAGACGTTGCGGAACTGCTCCGGCTTCACGTGTTCGCCGACGATGGCGTCGATCTCGGCATCCGTGGGCCAAAGGTCCTTCAGGCGGATTTGCGAACCGTCCGGCGCGACGCCCAGCACGTCCCGCTCGATATCGAAACGCACGGTCCCGGCGATGGCGTAGGCGACCACCAGCGGCGGCGAAGCGAGGAAGGCCTGTTTCGCATAAGGATGGATGCGGCCATCGAAGTTGCGGTTCCCGGACAGGACGGCGGTTGTGTAGAGATCGCGATCCACGATCTCCTTCTGGATGACCGGGTCCAGCGCGCCGCTCATGCCGTTGCAGGTGGTGCAGGCGAAGCCGACGATGCCGAAGCCCAGCGCTTCCAGCTCGGACAGCAGGCCCGCCTCTTCGAGATACAGCTTCGCGACCTTGGAGCCGGGGGCGAACGACGTCTTCACCCACGGCTTCCGATCCAGGCCCAAAGCCCGCGCCTTCTTCGCCACCAGACCGGCGGCCACGACGTTGCGCGGGTTGGAGGTGTTGGTGCAGCTGGTGATGGCGGCGATGATCACGCCGCCGTCCGGGATCAGGCCCTCGCGCTCCTCGGCGCGCGCGCCTTCCAGATCGACGGCCACGCCACGCTCGTGCAGGGCCGAGGTCGGCAGGCGGCGATGGGGGTTCGACGGCCCGGCCAGATTGCGCTCGACCGTCGACAGGTCGAACTCCAGCACCCGCTCGTATTCGGCGCTCTTCAGGGCATCAGCCCACAGGCCGGTCGTCTTCGCATAGGTCTCGACCAGGGCGATCTGTTCGGGCTCCCGGCCGGTCAGGCGCAGGTAATCAATGGTCTGTTGATCGATGTAGAACATCGCCGCCGTCGCCCCGTATTCCGGGCACATATTCGAGATGGTCGCGCGGTCGCCGATGGTCAGGCTGTCCGCCCCTTCGCCGAAGAACTCCAACCAGGCGCCGACGACCCTCTCCTTGCGCAGGAACTCGGTCAGGGCCAGCACAATGTCAGTGGCGGTGATGCCTTCAGGACGACGCCCCGTAAGCTTCACGCCCACGATGTCGGGCAGGCGCATCATCGACGGACGGCCCAGCATGACGGTCTCGGCCTCCAGCCCGCCGACGCCGATGGCGATGACGCCCAGCGCATCCACGTGCGGTGTGTGGCTGTCGGTGCCGACACAGGTGTCGGGGAAGGCCACGCCGTCGCGCGCCTGAATGACCGGGCTCATCTTCTCCAGATTGATCTGGTGCATGATGCCGTTGCCAGCCGGGATGACGTCCACGTTCTCGAAGGCGCGCTTGGTCCATTCGATGAAGTGGAAGCGGTCCTCGTTGCGGCGGTCCTCGATGGCGCGGTTCTTGGCGAAGGCCTCGGGATCGAAGCCGGGCGCCTCGACGGCCAGCGAGTGGTCGACGATCAACTGGGTCGGCACCACCGGATTGATCTTGGCGGGGTCACCGCCCTGATCGGCGATGGCGTCACGCAGACCGGCCAGATCGACCAGCGCCGTCTGGCCCAGAATGTCGTGGCAGACCACGCGGGCGGGATACCAGGGAAAGTCCAGATCGCGCTTGCGCTCGACGATCTGCGTCAGGGCGGCGGTCAGCGAAGCGGGGGCGCAGCGACGCACCAGTTGCTCGGCCAGAATGCGCGAAACATACGGCAGGCCGTCATAGCTCCCGGGCCGGATCGCCTCGACCGCCGCGCGGGTGTCGAAATAGTCCAGCGCCGTACCCGGCAGCGGCTTGCGGAAGGCGGTATTCATGGCAGCACTCTCGTCCCGTCGTCTGGCCACGATCATACCGACCGGCAGCGCCGAAGCGCGTTCGTCCCTGCCGTTTTGCGTTCCCGTGGCCATTTGGCTCTGTTTTGCCAAGTGGTAGCACGCCCCGACCACGCAAGTCGCGCCCGAAGCAGATTCACCCTTCACCCGGCGCGGAATTCCGCTATTTCGTGCCCATCAATCAGGGCGGACGCGCGATCAACGGGCGCCGCCGCGTGCAGGCTCGGCCCGCGCTCCCCTCCGGGACGCCAGAACGCCGCGACGCGCTGCACTGGACCAGTGAGGAAATCGATGACTGACGCCGCCGCCCCCGCGTTCAAGCCCAAGAAGTCCGTCGCCCTGTCCGGCGTCACCGCGGGCAACACCGCCCTGTGCACCGTCGGCAAGACCGGCAATGACCTGCACTATCGCGGCTATGACATTCTGGATTTCGCGGAAGGCGCCGAGTTCGAGGAAATCGCCCACCTGCTGATCCACGGCAGCCTGCCGAACGCGGCCGAGCTGAAGGCCTACAAGGCCAAGCTGAAGGCCCTGCGCGGCCTGCCCGCCGCTGTCATGGACGCGCTGGAATGCCTTCCCGCCGCCGCCCACCCGATGGATGTGATGCGCACCGGCGTCTCGGCCCTGGGCTGCGTCCTGCCGGAAGCCCATGACCACAACCACCCCGGCGCCCGCGACATCGCCGACCGCCTGATGGCCTCGCTGGGCTCGATGCTGCTCTACTGGCACCACTTCAGCCAGAACGGCCGCCGCATCGAGGTCGAGACCGACGACGAGACCATCGGCGGCCACTTCCTGCACCTGCTGCACGGCAAGGAGCCGTCCGAGAGCTGGGTGCGGGCCATGCACACCTCGCTGATCCTGTACGCCGAGCACGAGTTCAACGCCTCGACCTTCACCGCGCGCGTCATCGCCGGCACCGGGTCGGACATGTTCTCGGCCGTCGCCGGCGCCATCGGCGCCCTGCGCGGGCCCAAGCACGGCGGCGCCAATGAGGTCGCCTTCGAAATCCAGAAGCGCTACGCCAACCCGGACGAGGCCGAGGCCGACATCCGCCGCCGCATGGACGCCAAGGAAGTCATCATCGGCTTTGGCCACCCGGTCTATACGATCTCGGACCCGCGCAACGTCGTCATCAAGCGCGTCGCCAAACAGCTGTCCGACGAGGCCGGCTCGACCAAGATGTACGACATCGCCGAGCGCATCGAGAGCGTCATGATGGACGCCAAGAAGATGTTCCCGAACCTCGATTGGTTTTCGGCCGTCAGCTACCACATGATGGGCGTGCCCACGGCCATGTTCACCCCCCTGTTCGTCATCTCGCGCGTCACCGGCTGGTCCGCGCACGTCATCGAACAACGCCAGGACGGCAAGATCATCCGCCCGACGGCGAACTACACGGGTCCGGAGAACCTGGAGTGGGTGGAGCTGAAGAAGCGGGGGTAATGGCTATGCGGGGGTTCGGCATTCAAGGCATCGGGGCAGGTCTCTGCGCGATCTTGCTTGCCGCCGCCACGCCGAGCCAAGCCGCCGCCAAGGCGGACGGACCGGACTGCTACGACGCCATCGTCTCAGCAACCATTTCGCACCAGGTTCCGAGCATTCTTCAGCCGGATCCGGAGTGGATCGTCGTCACTTGGCCATGGTTCATCGACCTTCGGGTGCATCGCGTGATCGAGGGCGATGCCCATCGTGGAACACTTGAGGTTCTCAGCGTTGAACACACGGGGTACCGGTCCGACCTCGGTCGCAGGAACTGGTGGCTGAGACGGAACACGCTCGGCGGATACAATCTGATCCGGTTCCCAAACGACGATATTCAACGCTGTGCGCCGGGCACAGAGGGTGCCACCCCGTATCTGCGCCCCGGACCCGATCAAACGCTTCGGCAAATGCGAAGCGAAGCCGAGCGCGAGTATCGACGCTACGGCGCCCATTAAATTTAGCCTTCGGAACCAGTCTCTCCATGCCCTACCTCCTCGCCTCCGACCTCCCCACTGAATCCGCCGGCAAGCGGTTCCGCGCCGCCCTGGCCCGTGACGGCATCTGGCAGCTGCCGGGCGCGCACAACGGTCAGGCGTCTATTCAGGCGCGGAACGCGGGCTTCGACGGCGTCTATCTGTCGGGCGCGGCCATGACCGCCTCCATGGGCCTGCCGGACCTCGGCATCATCACCGTGGACGAGGTCGCTTTCTTCATCCGCCAGATCGCGCGCGCCTCGGGCCTGCCGCTGCTGGTGGACGGCGACACGGGCTATGGCGAGGCGCTGAACGTCATGCACATGGTGCGGACCTTCGAGGAAGCCGGAGCCGGCGCCGTGCACCTTGAAGACCAGATCCTGCCCAAGAAGTGCGGCCACCTGAACGGCAAGTCGCTGGTGCCCGCCATGGACATGGCCGCCAAGGTCGCCGCCGCCGCCAAGGCCCGTCGCGACATGGTGATCATGGCCCGCACCGACGCCGTCGGCGTCGAGGGCTTCGACGCCGCGGTGGACCGCGCCAAGCTGTATGTCGAGGCCGGGGCCGACGCCATCTTCCCCGAAGGTCTGACCAGCCGCGAGATGTTCGAGAAATTCGCCGCGGCCATGCCCGGTGTGCCGCTGCTGGCCAACATGACCGAGTTCGGCAAGACGCCCTTCTTCACCGCGAAGGAATTCGAGGAGATGGGCTACAAGATGGTGATCTGGCCTGTGTCCTCGCTGCGCGCCGCCAACAAGGCCCAGGAAGAGCTGTACGCCTCGATCGCCGAGCACGGCGGCACCCACAAATACATCGACCGCATGCAGACCCGTCAGGAGTTGTACGACACCATCGGCCTGCATGCCTTCGAGGAACTGGACGCCTCGATCATCAAGACCATCGTGCCGCAGGGCATGCCGCAGGGCGGCTGAAGCCTCCTGTAGCCCGATACACGAACGGAGCCTGACGGTCGTCAGGCTCCGTTCCTCGTTCAGGGCCGGTCGCGCTCGACCACCACATAGCCTTCGTGCCCTTCCGCCTCATCGCGGGCGGCGCGGACGGCCGCCCGGCGGTCCATGAAAGCGCCGCTCAGGCGGCCGTCCAGCGAACGGAAGCACCACAGCCCATGGTCGATAGTGATCTCGATGGGCACGGGCGGGGCGGGAAGCGCGATCATTGGCGGGCCTCCCGGCGATGGTGGAGTCCATCCGCTTCAGCCTGCAGGCTGCGGGCCAGTTGCTCGGCCAGTTCGCGGACCGGCAGGGCGCGGGTGCGGCAGCCGTTGACCGCGACACACCAACCCCCATCCCTTTGCAGGACTCCGTAGCCGCCGGGACCACGGCGCCCCGGCCTTAGGTCATCAACATAGCCCGACATCATCGGCCGCGCTCCCGCGTCGAAGCGGCGCCGAAGGCCTGACCGATCACATCCATCGCCATCCGCCAGACGCTGGGCGGCGCCGCGGGGCGAGACTTCAGGCTTTGGGTCAGCAGGGCGTTGCGGGTCATTTCGACCTCCGTTGAAGAGGCCCGTAATCGACACCCGACGGGCCTCAGCGCGCCATTCGAAAACCGCCCGCCCGCATAAGCGCCGCATAACGCCGCTGCCCCACCCCCTGGGCTCCCCTTATGTTTTCCTTATGCGCCGCGCCCGAACCTGAATGGCGCCCTTACGCGGTTCGGGAGCCTTGTCACGCCTTCTTTAGTCGGAGGCTGTCGGCGATGTCCGATCTGATCTTTCTGGCGTTGGGCGGCGGAGCATTTCTGCTCTTCGCCGCCCTCGCCGCTGCATTGAAGAGGATGTGACGATGATCGTCTCCATCCTCTGGGGCGTCGGCGCGGTCGTCGTCGCCGGTTACATGTTTGCGGCGCTTGTGCGCCCCGAGCGGTTCTAGGAGAGCCGCCGTCATGACCCTTCAAGGCTGGGCGGAAATCGCCCTCACCCTCGGTCTCGCCTGCCTGCTGGGCTGGCCGATCGGGATCTATATGTCGCGCGTCTGGAACGGCGAGCGGACCTGGCTCGACCCGGTGCTGAAGCCGGTCGAAGCTGTCTTCTACAAGGCCGCTGGCGTGGACCCGGCCCGCAGCCAGGGCTGGCTCGGCTACGCCGGCGCCCTGCTGGCGTTCAACCTGACCGGCTTCCTGTTGCTGTTCGCCATCCTGCGCCTCCAAGGCGTCCTGCCGATGAACCCGCAAGGGTTTGACGGCCTGTCGCCGCATCTGGCGTTCAACACCGCCGTCAGCTTCGTGACCAATACCAACTGGCAGTCCTACGGCGGCGAGACGACCCTGTCGGCCTTCAGCCAGATGGTCGGTCTGACCACCCAGAATTTCGTCTCCGCCGCCACCGGCGCGACCATCGCCGCCGCCCTCGCGCGGGCCTTCGTCGCCAGCCGGGGTGAAGGCGTCGGGAACTTCTGGGCCGATCTGACCCGGACCACCCTCTACGTCCTGCTGCCCCTCTCCTTCCTGCTGGCCATTGTGCTGGTCGCCCTGGGCCTGCCCCAGACCCTGTCGGCCAACGCCGTCGCCACCACCCTGGAAGGCGGCCAGCAGACCCTCAGCCTGTTCCAGACCGCGAGTCAGGTGGCCATCAAACAGCTCGGCATCAACGGCGGTGGCGTGTTCAACGTCAATGCCGCCCACCCGTTCGAGAACCCCTCGGCCCTGACCAATCTGATCACCGCCGTGGCCATCAACGTCATGGGTTGGGCCGCCTTCTTCGCCTTCGGGCGAAGCGTGCTGGCCAGGCGTGAGATGAAGGCCCTGGCCGTCGCCGCCCTGGTCATTCTGGGCGTCTGCACCTCGGGCATCTATGTCGCCGAAAGCCAGCCCGCGCCCGCCCTCGTCGCCGCCGGGATCGAGCAGCCGGTGAATATGGAGGGCAAGGAGACCCGCTTCGGCATCCCCGCCTCCGCCGCGTGGGCCGGTCAGACCACCGGCGCCTCGAATGGCTCGGTCAACTCGATGCACGGCAGCTACATGCCCCTGTCAGGCGGCATCGCGATGTTCCTGATGCAACTGGGCGAAATCCTGCCGGGCGGCATCGGCTCGGGCATCGCCATCATGGTCGTCATGGCCATGCTCGCTGTCTTCGTGGCCGGCCTGATGGTCGGTCGCACGCCGGAGTATCTCGGCAAGAAGATCGAGGCGCGCGAGATCCAGTTCGCCATGATCGCCGTGCTGGTCCTGCCGCTGGCCATCCTCGGCTTCACCGCCGTCTCCGCCGTCTTCCCCACCGCTCTGGAAGGGCTGCTGAACCATGGGCCGCACGGGCTGTCGGAGATTCTGTACGCCTACACCTCGGCGGCGGCGAACAACGGCTCGGCCTTCGCGGGCCTGACCGCCAATGCCCCCTGGTGGAACACGACCCTGGGCCTTGCCATGCTGGCCGGGCGCTTCGTCCCGGCGGTCGCGGTGCTGGCCATCGCGGGCAGCCTGGTCGCCAAGCCGAAACTGGCGCCCAGCACCGGCACCCTGCCGACGCACGGCGGCCTGTTCATCGGCCTGCTGATCGGCGTGATCCTCATCCTAGGCGGGCTGCAGTTCTTCCCCGCCCTCGCTCTCGGACCCATCGTCGAGCATTTCCAGATGCTCGGCGGGGCGTTCTGACGGACATCCCTCATGACACTCGCAAATCCTGAACTGCCGGGCGGCAAGACCCGTCCGCCGCCCCTCGCGGGGGGGCTCAACGGCGCCATGCTGGGCCGCGCGCTCGGCGACGCCTTCATCAAGCTGGACCCACGCAAGCTGCTGCGTAACCCGGTCATCTTCACCACCTGGATCGTGGCCCTCCTGGCGACCGTTTCGGCGGTCGCGGCGTTGGCGACCGGCCAGTCGGCCGGCTTCGCGATCCAGCTCGCCCTCTGGCTCTGGGCGACGGTCCTGTTCGCCAACATGGCCGAAAGCGTCGCCGAAGGGCGGGGCAAGGCGGCCGCGGATAGCCTGCGCGCCACCCGGGTGACGACGAAGGCCAAGCTGATCGTCGACCCGAACACCGGAACCATTGTCCCGACCCCGGCGCATGAACTGGTGGTCGGCTCAGTGATCCTGGTCGAGGCGGGTGACGTTATCGCCTCGGACGGCGAGATCATCGAAGGCGTCGCCTCGGTCAACGAGGCCGCCATCACCGGTGAAAGCGCCCCGGTGATCCGTGAAAGCGGCGGCGACCGTTCGGCCGTCACCGGCGGCACCACCGTCGTCTCCGACTGGATCAAGGTTCGCATCACCTCGGCCCCGGGTTCGACCTTCCTCGACCGCATGATCGCCATGGTCGAAGGCGCCAACCGTCGCAAGACGCCGAACGAACTGGCCCTGTCGGTTCTGCTGGCGGGCCTGACCCTGGTCTTCCTGATCGCGGTCGTGACCCTGCTCGGCCTCGGCGCCTATTCGGGCGTGAAGCTGGACCCCATCGTTCTGGGCGCCCTGTTCATCACGCTCATTCCGACAACGATTGGCGGTCTCCTTTCGGCAGTCGGCATCGCGGGCATGGACCGCCTGCTGAAGGTCAATGTGCTCGCCACCTCGGGTCGTGCGGTCGAGGCCGCCGGCGACGTCGATACCCTGCTACTCGACAAGACCGGCACCATCACCTTCGGCAACCGCATGGCCACCGAAGTGATCCCTGTGCCGGGCGTCCGTCCGGAAGCCGCCCTGCGCGCCGCCGTCACCGCCTCGCTGGCGGACGAGACGCCGGAAGGTCGCTCCATCATCGAACTGGGCCGCAACGCCGGGATCTTGGTCGAGCAGCCGGAAGGGTCCAAAGCCATCCCGTTCACCGCCGTCACCCGCCAGTCGGGTCTGGATGCAGGCAAGGACAACTGGCGCAAGGGGGCGGTTGACGCCGTCCTGCGGTCTCTGGATCTGGACGAGACCTCGGCTCCGACCGAGTTCCGCTCCGCCGTGGACCGCATCGCCCGCTCGGGCGGCACGCCTCTGGCCGTCACGGAGAACGCCCGTCTGGTCGGCGTCATCCACCTGAAGGATGTGGTGAAGCCCGGCGTGAAGGCGCGGTTCGCGGAACTGCGCGCCATGGGTCTGCGCACCGTCATGATCACCGGGGACAACCCGGTCACCGCGGCGGCCATCGCCTCGGAGGCGGGGGTCGATGATTACCTCGCGGAGGCCACGCCCGAGGACAAGATGCGCCTGATCAAGGCGGAGCAGGCCAAGGGCCGTCTGGTCGCCATGTGCGGCGACGGCGCCAACGACGCGCCCGCCCTCGCCCAGGCCGATGTCGGCGTGGCCATGCAGACCGGCGCCCAGGCGGCGCGGGAAGCCGGAAATATGGTCGATCTCGACAGTGACCCGACGAAAGTCATCGAGATTGTCGAGGTGGGCAAGCAACTGCTGATCACCCGGGGCGCCCTGACCACCTTCTCCATAGCCAATGACGTGGCCAAGTATTTCGCCATCATCCCGGCGATGTTCGTTGTCGCCCTGCCCTCGCTCGGCGCGCTGAACATCATGCAGCTAGGTTCGCCCGAAAGCGCGATCCTGTCGGCGGTGATCTTCAACGCCCTGGTCATCGTGGCCCTGATCCCGCTGGCTCTGCGCGGCGTGAAATACCGCGCCGTCGGCGCCGGGAAGCTGCTCGGCCGCAACCTGCTGATCTACGGCCTCGGCGGTCTCGTCGCGCCCTTCATCGGCATCAAACTCATCGACATCGTGATCACCGGCCTAGGGCTGGCGTGATCCTGAAAGGACACCTGAAATGACCCGCAAACCCTCTCTCAAGACCCCACGTCTCAAGGCCTCTGGCCGCAACGACGCCCTGTTCGCCGCCGCCTGTCTGGCCGTCCTCGCCGGCGTCGGTTTCTGCAGTCAGGCCAAGGCCCAGGACGTCACCGGACCTTCCGTCTCCTGGAACGGCGCCCTGACCTCGGACTATGTCTTCCGGGGCGTCAGCCAGACCTCGGAGAACCCGGCGATCTCGGCAGGCGTCGATGCGACCTTCGGCGATTTCTACGTCGGAGGCTGGGCCTCGAACGTCGACTTCGGGGACGACACGGACGCCGAGGTCGATGTCTATGGCGGCTGGCGTTCGGAACTGTCGGGCTGGACCGTCGATCTGGGCGGCGTGGCCTATCTCTACACCGGGCAACCGGACGGGGCGGACTATGACTACGTCGAGCTGAAGGCCGCCGCCTCGCGCGCCGTCGGCCCGGCCACCCTCGGTGTCGTGACGTACTGGTCGCCGGATTTCTTCGGCGCCTCGGAGGACGAGGCGACCTATCTGGAAGCCAACGCCGCCTTCGCCCCGGCTGACCGCTGGACCCTGTCCGGCGCGGTGGGCCGCCAATGGGTGTCGTCCGATCTCGACTACACGACCTGGAACGCGGGCGTGGCCTACGCCCTGACCGACCATCTGGCGCTGGACGTCCGCTACCACGACACCGACCAGCACGACTTCGGTGAAGCCTATGGCGCGCGCGCCGTGGCCTCGCTGAAGGCCACCTTCTGAGGAGTGGAGCCATGATCTCCCAACTGCGTCCGGCCCTTGTGATGACGGGGCTGTTCACCCTCCTGCTCGGCGCCGCCTATCCACTGGCGGTCACCGGCGTGGCGCAGGCCGCCTTTCCGGGTCAGGCCAACGGCAGCCTGATCCGGGACCGGGACGGCACGGTGCGCGGCTCGGCCCTGATCGGCCAGACGTTCGCCGAAGCCCATTACCTGCACCCCCGTCCCTCTGCGGCGGGCGACGGCTATGACGCCTCCGCCTCTTCCGGCTCCAACCTCGGGCCGCTGAACCCGGACCTGAGAACCGCGGTGGCCGAGCGCGTCACCGCCATCCGGACCGAAGACGGCGTGGGGGCCATCCCCGCCGATGCCGTCACCGCCTCCGGCTCGGGCCTCGACCCGGACATTTCTCCGGCCTACGCTCGCCTTCAGGCCCAGCGCATCGCGACGGCCCGGGGCGTCTCCGTGGATCAGGTCCAGCGCATCATCGGGAAGCATGTCGAACAGCCCCTGTTCGGCTTCATCGGCCAGCCGCACGTCAATGTGCTGATGACCAACCGCGCCCTCGATTCGGAGCTGCCCCGATCTTGACCGCGCCCGGACCTGACCCGTCCGCATCGTCAGCCGTCCGTCGGAAACGCGGGCGGCTGAAGGTGTTTCTGGGCATGTCCCCCGGCGTCGGGAAGACCTACGAGATGCTGCGCGCGGCCCGCCGCCGGAAGGCCGAGGGGGGCGATGTCGTGGTCGGGGTCGTAGAGACCCACGGCCGCAAGGAAACCGAAAGCCTGCTGCGAGGCATGGAGGTCATGGCTCGCGCGCCGCTGGAGCATCGCGGTCGAACCCTGCTGGAGTTCGACATCGACGGGGCCATCGCCCGCCGTCCCGATCTGCTGCTGGTGGATGAGTACGCCCACTCCAACGCGCCGGGCTCGCGCCATCCCAAACGATGGCAGGATGTGGAGGAGATTCTCGACGCCGGGATCGACGTCTGGACCACACTAAACGTCCAGCATCTGGAAAGCCTGTCGGACGTCGTCTTGCGCATCACCGGCGTGCGCCAGCGCGAGGCCGTGCCGGACAGCGCCCTGAGCCGCGCCGACGACATTGAGGTGATCGACATCACCCCGGACGAGCTGCGCAAGCGCCTGTCCGAGGGCAAGGTCTACCTGCCCGAGACCGCCCGTCTGGCCTCCGAGAATTTCTTCAAGGTCGAGAACCTGACGGCCCTGCGCGAACTGGCCCTGCGCCGGGCGGCGCAGACCGTCGATGACCAGTTGGTCGCCGCACTGCGCGAGAAGGGCGTTCAGGGGCCTTGGGCGGCGGGTGAACGGATTTTGGTGCTTGTGGGCGGCGATGCCATGGCTTCGACCCTGGTGCGCACCGGACGGCGGATGTCCGACATGATGATGGACGCCCCCTGGACCATCGCCCACGTCGAGCGTCCCAGTGGCGGCATCGCCGATCCCGTCGGCGCGGCCCGGTTGAACGAGGCCGCCAAGCTGGCCGAGCAGCTGGGCGGCCGCAGCATCCGGCTGAGCGGCGACGACGTCGTGCGGACGGTGATGGATCACGTCCGTCGCAACAACATCACCCAGATCGTGCTGGCGCGCGGACGGGAGAACCGGTTCAGCGCCTTCCTCGGCCGCTCGCTGGCGGCGGAACTGCTGCGCGCGTCAGAAGGGGCGGCGGTCCACATCATCACCGACACAGTCGCCCCCGAGGTCGAGACCAGGCCCGCGCGGCGCCGGCGACCGGCGGGGTTCGGCGACTGGACGGGCTATGCCGCCGGTATCGGCTTCGTGCTGGTCGCGACAGCGGTCGGGGTTTTGCTGGACCGCAGCTTCGAACGCGCCGATCTGGGCGTCATCTATCTGGCCGCGGTGGTCGCGGCCGGGGTGCTTTACGGCCTGCGCCCCGCGATGGCGGCGGCGACGGCGGCCTTCCTGATCTACAACTTCCTGTTCCTCAGGCCCCTCTACAGCTTCGCCATCGGGTCGCCGACCGATCTGCTGACCCTCGTGCTGTTCTGGGGCGTAGCCTTGGGCACCGGCGCCCTTGCCGGCCGGGTGCGCGAACAGATGCGCCGCGCGGGCCGCCGCGCTTCCGCCGTCTCGGCCCTGCTGGCCGCCAGCCAGACCCTGACGGCGACGCAGGATGCCAAGGTCACGGCGCGGGTTCTCGCGGATCAGGCCGCCGCCGCAGCCGGCGCCCGCGCCGTTGTCCTCCTGCCTGAAGGAGACGATCTCGTTGTCGCCGCCTCCGCTCCGGACGCCGAAGGCCATGTCCCGCTCGGCGCCGGCGCGATGGCCGCCGCGCGCTGGGCCTGGGAGAAGGGCGAAGCCGCCGGCCACGGCACAGGCACCCTGCCCCAGACCAGCTGGGTCTTCCGCCCCCTGCAAGGCGTGCGCGGGCGGTCCGGCGTGGCGGGTATTGAAGCCGAAGGCGTCGTCCCCGGCTCGGATGAGGAGCGGTTGGCGCTCGCCATCCTTGATCAGGGCGCGGTCGCCATTGAGCGGGCCGAGCTGGCCGGACAGGCGCTGGAAACCGAAACCCTGAGACGGACCGACCGCTTCCGGGGCGCCCTGATGAACTCGGTCAGCCATGACCTGCGCACCCCGCTGTCGACGGTGCTGGGCTCGGCGACCACCCTGATCGACTACGGCGACAGCCTGAAGCCGGCGGTGCGCGCGGATCTGCTGCTCAGCATCCGCGAGGAAGCTGAACGGCTGAACCGCTATGTGGGCGACCTGCTGGACATGACCCGGCTGGAGGGCGGGGGCCTGAACATCCGGGCTGACTGGACCGACGTCCGCGACGTGCTGAACGCCGCCGCCGAACGGGTTGGGCGGCGTCTGGGAACGCGCCGCCTGACCCGCGACTTTCCCGCCGACCTGAGCATGGTCATGGTCGATGAGGGCCTGCTGGAACAGGCCGTGGTCAACATCCTCGAGAACGCCATCGCCTACAGCCCGAACAGCTCACGGATCGAACTGGCGGCCTATGAGGACCGGGGCTCGGTCGTCATCTCCATTGAGGACGAGGGCAAGGGCATTCCCACCACCGAGCTGGAGCGGGTGTTCGACAAGTTCCGCCGGATAGAGGAGCCCTCTGACCGGACCCAGGGCGCCGGTCTGGGGCTGGCGATCAGCAAGGGGTTTATTGAAGCGATGGGCGGCCGCATCGCTGCCGCCAGCCCCATCGTGGATGACCACGGCACCCGTGTCCTGATCAGCCTGCCCAAGTCCATCGCCACCCATCGCGACCTGCTGTGAGGTCCCCCATGAGGATCCATGTCCGCCACTAGAACCACTATTCTGGTCATCGACGACGAGGCGCAGATCCATCGCTTCCTGTCGCCCGCGCTGGATGCCGCCGGTTTCGATCCCAAGCGCGCGGACAGTGGTCAGGAAGGACTGCGCGCCATCGCCCTGTGGAATCCTGACGCCGTGGTTCTGGACCTCGGCCTGCCGGATATGGACGGCAAGGACGTGCTGACGCGCGCCCGCGAGTTCTATGAGGGCCCCATCATCATCCTGTCCGCCCGCGACAGGGAGGCGGAGAAGATCGAGGCGCTCGATCTGGGGGCCAACGACTATGTTGAAAAGCCGTTCGGGGTCGGAGAGCTGCTGGCCCGGCTGCGCGTCGCCCTGCGTCAGAAGGCGGGCGCCGAGACGCCGCAAGGCCCCATCATCACCGGTGATTTGGTTATTGATCTGGAGCGCCGTCTGGTGACCCGCTCCGGCGAGGTGGTGCGCCTGACGCCCAAGGAGTACGAGGTGCTGACCCGGCTGGCCCGCGCGGCGGGCAAGGTGCTGGGACACAGGGACCTGCTGACGGCCGTCTGGGGGGCCGCCCACGCGGAGGACACCCAGTACCTGCGCGTCGTCGTCGGCCAACTGCGGCAGAAACTGGAGGGCGACCCCGCCCAGCCCCGTCTGATTTCAACGGAGCCGGGCGTCGGGTACAGGTTGCAGGTCTGACCGGTCAGGGCGTCACCGGCCGCCCGGACGACGTCTGGTTCCGGCCGCGCTCCCTCTTAGAGAACGTCCAGCACCTTTTCCCTGGGCCTCGCCAGCACCGTCCCCTTCGGCGTGCGCACGAAGGGACGTTCAACCAGCACCGGATGCTCGACCATCGCCGGCAGGATCGTCGCATCTGACGTGCCCACGTTCAGGAGCCCCAGCCCTTCGGCCAGCTCGCCCCTGGTTCGCATCGCCTCACGCGGCGTGACGCCCGCTTCAGCGAACAGGGCCTTCAGTTCCTCCGCCGTCCAGCCGGTCTTCAGATACTGAACCACCTCGGGCTCGACGCCCGTATCGCGGATCATCTGCAGCACATTGCGGGACGTGCCGCAGTTGGGATTGTGGAAGATCGTGATGGTCATGGACGGCTTTATAGCCATTGGCCGCGTCGGGTCGAGAAGGCCGAGCCTTACGAAACGCAGCCGCACAAAGTCAGACTATTCACCCTTTAGCGGTTGCGCTTGTGGACACAGGGTCGCATCTGGCCCGGATGACCTCCCCCCAGTCAGAAGCCGCCCCGCCTATCGTCAAGGGACCGGGTTTTCCAGAGTTCGTGTGCCTGATCGCCTGCCTGATGGCCCTGAACGCCCTGGCCATCGATTCCATGCTGCCCGCCCTGCCCGACATCGGAAATGCTCTCGGCGTGGCGCGCGAGAACGACCGGCAATGGATCATCACCGCCTATCTGCTGGGCTTCGGCGTGGCCCAGATCTTCTATGGGCCGCTGGCGGACCGATACGGACGCAAGCCGGTCCTGATGATCGGTGTGGGCCTCTATGCCCTGTTCGGCCTGCTGGCCGCTTTGGCGCCGACCTTTGAACTGCTGATCCTCGCCCGCGTCGGATCAGGGATCGGCGCCGCCGGCCTGCGGGTGCTGGCGGTCTCCATCGTGCGCGACCGCTACGAGGGCCGCACCATGGCGCGCGTCATGTCACTCAGCTTCCTCGTCTTCCTCGGCGTGCCGATCATCGCCCCCAGTCTGGGCGCGGCGATCCTGCATGTCGCGCCGTGGCACTGGATTTTCGGCGTTCTGGCGACGGCGGGCGTGCTGGTCATGGCGTGGGCCGCCATCCGCCTGCCTGAAACCCTGCATGTCGAGAACCGTCTGCCCATCCAGCCTGCCCGCATCGGCGCCGCCTTCAGGGAAGCGCTGACCGAGCGTCAGTCGCTGGGCTATACCCTGGCCATGACGGCGATCACCGGGGCCCTTTTCGGCTTCCTGAACTCGTCGCAGTCGATCTTCGAGCATGTTTTCCATGCCGCCGATCTGTTCCCGTTGATCTTCGCAGCCGTAGCGGGCGGCATCGCGGCCGCCAGCCTGCTGAACGCCACTTTTGTCGAGCGCTTCGGCAGCCGGCTGATCTCGCACGCCGCCCTGCTGGGTTTCATCGCCATGGCCGCGATACACGCGACGGTCTCCGCAACCGGTCACGAGACCCTGTGGACCTTCGCCGTGCTTCAGGCCCTGACAATGTTCTGCTTCGGCTTCATCGCCGGAAATTTCGGGGCCATGGCCATGGAGAAGATGGGCCATATCGCCGGCACGGCCAGCTCGGCCCAGGGCTTCCTGTCCACCACTCTCGGCTCCATCGCCGGCTTCCTTATCGGGCAACAGTTCGCGGGGACCGCCACCCCCATGCTGATCGGCTTCACGGTCATGGGCCTGCTGGCCCTCGTCGCCGTCCTGTTCGCTGAGCGCGGCAAGCTGTTCCGGTCGCATCATGTAGCCCCGACGACGCAGGCCCCTTGATCTTTTCGGGCGGGCGGGGCGTTGTCCCGTCACGTTATTGAAGAGGTAGTTCGATGATCCGCACGGCCGGCCTGGTCTCCGCCCTCGCCCTGATGCTCGCCACGGGAGGGTGCGCCACGATGACCGCCTCCGGTTCCGACATGCCGCCCTTGCCCGCCTCGGCCACCGCCCCGGTGCAGTATGTGCGCGACATCCACTCCTATGCCCGGCCCGAGATCGCCCACGTTCGTCACGTCTCGCTGGACCTGAAGACGGACTTCGCGGCCAAGACCCTGTCCGGCACGGCGACGCTCGACGTTCAGGGCGTCCCCGGCGCGACCGAAATCATCCTCGACGCCCGCAACCTCGACATTCGCGGCATCGCCGACGCCTCGGGCGCCCCGCTGCAGTTCACCCTCGGCGCCTCCGACCCGATCCTCGGCCAGCCACTGACGGTCCGCTTCCCGGCCCTCGCGGACGGCGCAACGCAGAAGCTGGTCATCACCTACGCCACCCGTCCGGACGCCGCCGCCCTGCAATGGCTGACCCCGGCCCAGACCGCCGGCGGCCGCCAACCCTATCTGTTCAGCCAGGGTCAGGCGATCCTGACCCGTACCTGGGTGCCGACGCAGGACAGCCCCGGCATCCGCCAGACCTGGGACGCCCGCATCGTCGCGCCGTCCGACCTCAAGGTCGTCATGAGCGCCGAGACCCTGACCACCTCGGGCGAGGCCGTCGACGGCGGTAAGGCCTGGCGTTTCCGGATGACCAACCCGGTCCCGCCCTATCTGATCGCCATCGGCGTCGGTGACGTGGACTTCGCCGCCATCGACCACCGCACCGGCGTCTGGACCGAGCCCTCGCGCCTGCACGCCGCCCATGACGAGCTGGTTCCGACCGCCCGCATGGTCGACGTGGCCGAGGAGCTGTATGGCCCCTATCGCTGGGGCCGGTATGACATTCTGGTCCTGCCGCCCTCCTTCCCGTTCGGCGGGATGGAGAACCCGCGCCTGACCTTCGCCACCCCGACGATCATCGCGGGCGATCAGTCGTTGGTCTCGCTGGTCGCGCACGAGCTGGCGCACAGCTGGTCAGGCAATCTGGTGACCAACGCCACCTGGGCCGACTTCTGGCTCAACGAGGGCTTCACTGTCTATTTCGAGAACCGGATCATGGAGGCCCTCTACGGCGAGGAGCGCGCCCTGATGCTGCAATCGCTGGGCTGGGGCGACCTGCAGTCGACGCTGGCCGACCTGCCGCCCGCCGACACGCGCCTGAAGATTGATCTGGCCGGTCGCGACCCAGACGACGGCCTGACCGACATCGCCTATGAGAAGGGCGCCGCCTTCCTGCGCACCATCGAACGCATCGTCGGGCGCGAGCGCTTCGATGCCTGGCTGAAGGGCTATTTCGAGCGCAACGCCTTCCGCCCGATGACCACCGAGCTGTTCCTTGAGGACATTCGCGCGAATCTGGTGAAGGGCGATCAGGCGCTTGAGCGTCAGCTGATGATGGACGCCTGGATTTACCAGCCGGGCATGCCGTCGAACTGGGTTCCGCCCGTGTCCAACGCCTTCGTTCCGGTCGATGCGGCGGCGCGCGCCTTCGCCGCAGGCGGCCCGGCCTCGGCCATTCCATGGGCCGGCTGGTCCACGCAGGAACGCCAGCGTTTCCTCGCCTGGCGTCAGCCCGTGGCGACCAGCAATGGCCGCTGGCTGACAGACGCCCAGTTGGCCGATCTGGAATCGACCCTGAATCTGAAAGCCGAAGGCAATGCCGAGGTCGTCTTCGCTTGGTTGCAGATCGCGGTGAAGCACCGCTATCAGCCCGCCGTGCCGACGCTGGAGCATTTCCTGACGACGCAGGGCCGCCGCAAGTTCGTCCTGCCGCTGTTCACCAGCCTGTGGGCCGAAGGTGACTGGGGCCGTCCGATCGCGACCCGCGTCTATGCGCAGGCCCGCCCGGGCTACCACCCGGTGACCACCGGCTCGGTGGATGAGGTGGTGGGTCGACCGAACTGACGGCGACTTCCCAAACCTGTGTCCGGCGGCGCCTTGGCTTGACCGCCCCGCGCCACTAGGTTCCGCGCCATAAATGCGGCCCCGGGATCAACCGGGGCCGCCACCCCATTCAGGAGACGCTCCATGACTGACGCTGCCCGCATCGATCAGGAAAACCCGCTTGGCGTCGACGGCTTCGAGTTCGTCGAGTTCACCGGCCCCGAGCCCGAGGCCATGGTCGCCCGTCTGGAGCTGATGGGCTTCACCCGCACCCATGTGAACCCGGCCACCGGCGCCGTCCGTCTGAAGCAGGGCGACATCACCATGCTGGTGAACCTGTCGCCCAAGGGGCAGGCCGCTGACTTCGCCAGGGACCACGGTCCGTCGGCCAACGGCATGGCCTTCCGCGTCGCCAACGCCAAGGACGCCTATGACGGCGCCTTGGCCCGCGGCGCCGTCGCCGCCACCGAAGCCGCCGGCGGCGCTCTGGGCAATGACTACCCCTACATCCTTCAGGGTATCGGCGGCTCGCTGCTCTACGTCATCGACCAGTATGGCGCGCAGGGCTCGCTCTACGACGGCTGGACCGAGATCGAGGGCTGGCAGGACGCCGAGGCGAAGAACTCGATGGGTCTCGAGGTCCTCGACCACCTGACCCACAACGTCCGTCGCGGCCAGATGCGGACTTGGTCCGGCTTCTACAACTCGATCTTCAACTTCGAGGAGCAGAAGTATTTCGACATCAAGGGCAAGGCGACCGGCCTGTTCTCGCAGGCGATGATCGCGCCGGACCGCGCCATCCGTATCCCGCTGAACGAAAGCCAGGACGACAACTCGCAGATCGAGGAGTTCCTGCGTCGCTACAACGGTGAAGGCATCCAGCACATCGCCCTGACGACCGAGAACATCTTCGAGACCGTCGAGGCCATGAAGGCGCGCGGCGTGGCCTTCCAGGACACCATCGAGACCTATTTCGAGCTGATCGACAAACGCCTGCCGAACCATGGCGAGGACGTGGAGCGGATGCGCAAGAACCGCATCCTGATCGACGGTTCGGACGAGGAGGGCCTGCTGCTGCAGATCTTCACCCAGGACACCTTCGGCCCGATCTTCTTCGAGATCATCCAGCGCAAGGGCAACGAAGGCTTCGGTAACGGCAACTTCCAGGCCCTGTTCGACTCGATCGAGCTGGACCAGATTCGTCGCGGCGTCATCAAGGTCGACGCCTGAATGCAGATGCGCCCGCCGTCATGGCTGCCCTGGCTCGGCCCCGTCCTCGCGGCCGGGGTCGGGGCGGCGGTCGGTAAATACGGCCTCGGCGGCGGCTTCTGGACGGTGCTGATCGCCGCGTTGGTGTGCGGGTTCGCACCGATCGTCGGGTACCGCGTGTGGAAGTGGCGGTTTCACCGGCGAAGTTGAAACTGATTTCCGGGACGTCTCGCCGCGTCGTCACGAGTTGTCAGTTTTCTGCATGACCCACTCCCCTAGAGTCACAGCGCATCTTGGGAGAACGACATGCGGCTGTCTGGCTATGGAATTCTGGCGATGGCGCCCGCTCTGATAATCGCCGGAGCCGCTCTGGCGCAGGATAGTACATTGCCGGGCCTGACGCGTAGCGCCGTTGCCTCTTGCGAGGGGGTGATCCGCACGGGTGGAACGATCGCGGACCAGCGCTTGCTTCATGACTTCGAGCGGATAACGGTCCCGGGAACGGACGAAGCCTGGGGCCGGGGCTTCCGCGCCTCGGGCGACGCTGAGGTCTATGTGAAGGTCATGCGGGGTCGGGGAGCCTGCGTCGTAATGGTGCGCGACACGGTCAGGAATGAGGCCGGGGCGGCGGTCGAGGGCTGGTTGCGCGCCTCTGGAATAGTCCTTCAATCCCAGCCGGACGGCTTCCGCACGGCTAGGCGGAACAGCCTCGAGTATCGGTACCATCTCGCCCAGCAGGGCATTCACGTCGTTTTTGTTGGCCCTGCCCCGACCTGAAATCTGTGACGACGGCCTCATGCCGGCCCTCCCCTCAGTGAAAATCCCGCGATCCCGGCAACACCCGCACGTCCCTCGGATGCCGTCCCCGCGCCGGGGCATGGGCTGAGCCCGGCGCGGCATCCGGCGACAAATGGCCCAGCATGGGCGTCCAGTCCTCCAGCTCCTCGACCACCAGATGGGTCACCCCCTCGGCGGTCTGCACCTTACCCCGGGCCAGCACCATCCGCGCGCCCATGGCCACCGGGCGCAGGCGCTCGAACACGTCGGGCCACAGCACAAGATTGGCCACGCCGGTCTCGTCCTCCACGGTCATGAAGCAGACGCCCTTGGCCGTGCCGGGCCGCTGGCGGACCAGCACCACGCCCCCGACCGCCACCCGCCTGCCGTTGGCCTCCGCCGGATAAGCCTCCGCTGTCCGCGCCCCCGCCGCCTCCAGCCGATCGCGCAGATAGCGGACCGGGTGCCCCTTCAGGGACAGGCGGATCGCCTGATAGTCCCCGACCACCTCCTCGGACGGGGCCAGTTCCGGCAGAGCCTCGGGCGGGCGACCGTCCGCCTCGCGCAGGCCCATCGCCTCGAACAGGGGCGCAGAGGCCGCCGGCGGCGCCCCGCGCGCGGCCCACATCCCCTGCCGCCGGCTCAGTTTCAGCGATCCATAGGCGTCCGCCTCGGCCAATCGATCCATGGCGGCGGGCGTCAGCCGCGCCCGCAGGCGAAGGTCGTCCAGATCGGTGAACGGCCCTTCCGCCCGCGCCGCCATGATGGCCTCAGCCCACCCCTTCTTGAACCCGTCAATGGCCCGCAGGCCGAGACGCATCGCCCTGCGCCGCCGCCGGGGGCGCGGCTCCAGCGTCGCGTCCCAGTCGCTCAGGTTCACATCCGGGTGCCGCACCTCGACCTTATGCTCCCGCGCATCCCGCACGATCTGGGCCGGGGCGTAGAAGCCCATCGGCTGGCTGTTCAGCAGGCAGGCGGCGAATACATCCGGGTACAGCCACTTCACCCAGGCCGACACATAGACGAGGTGCGCGAAGGAGCAGGCGTGGCTCTCCGGGAAGCCGTACTCCCCGAACCCCTTGATCTGGTTGAAGCAGTTCTGTGCAAAGTCGGGATCATAGCCGCGCGCGATCATCCGCCCGACCATCAGCTCCTCATAGTTGCCGATGGTGCCGTTGTGCCGGAACGTCGCCATGGCCCGCCGCAGGCCATTGGCCTCGTCTCCGGTGAACTCGGCCGCCACCATTGCGATCTTCATCGCCTGCTCCTGAAACAGGGGCACCCCGAGCGTCTTCTGCAGCACCCGCGTCAGTTCCTGCGGGTCCGCCGTCGATCCCGGCATCTGGAAGACATAGGGCTCCCGCCGCACCTCGGCGGCACGCCGGTCCGACCGCCGCTGCAGATAGGGATGCACCATCTTGCCCTGGATCGGACCGGGCCGGACGATGGCGACCTGCACCACCAGATCATAGAACTCGCGCGGTCGAAGCCGGGGAAGCATCGACATCTGGGCCCGGCTCTCGACCTGGAAGACCCCCAGCGAGTCCGCCTTGCACAGCATCCGGTAGACGCCCCGCCGCTCGGATGGCACCGCCGCCGTATCCTTCAACGGCCGCCCGTAGGTGTCCTCGATCATGCGGAAGGCGCGCTTCATCGCCGTCAGCATGCCCAGCGCCAGCACATCGACCTTCATCAGCTTCAGATGATCGATGTCGTCCTTGTCCCACTCGATGAAGGTGCGGTCGTCCATCGCCGCATTGCCCACCGGCACGATCTCGATCAGCGGCGTCCGGCTCAGCACGAAGCCGCCCACGTGCTGGCTCAGGTGGCGCGGGAATTTGATGATCTCGGCCGTCAGCTCCAGCGCCAGTTTCATTCGCGCGTCGTCGCGGCTCAGCCCCGTGCGATCGACGTGTTCGTCCTTCACCGCATCGCCCCACGAACCCCAGACCGTATCGGCCATGCGCGCCGTCACATCCTCGGTCAGACCCAGCGCCTTGCCCACATCACGAATGGCCGACCGCGGACGGTAGTGGATGATGGTCGCCACGATGGCCGCCCGGTCGCGGCCGTAGCGCTCATAGACGTACTGCATCACCTGCTCGCGCCGTTCGTGCTCGAAGTCGACGTCGATGTCCGGCGGCTCGGATCGCTCGGACGAAATGAAGCGCTCGATCAGCACATCCTGCTTTGTCGGATCGACATTGGTGATGCCAAGGCAGAAGCAGATCACCGAATTCGCCGCCGAGCCCCGGCCCTGACACAGGATCGGATCGGGTCTTGATCGGGCCCAAGCGACCACATCGTGCACCGTCAGGAAGTAGGAGGCGTAACCGAGGGCCTGAACCAGCCGCAGTTCCTTGAGGATCGTCGCACGGATATGCGGTGGCACGCCTTGGGGCCAGCGCATCCTCGCCCCCTTCAGAGTCAGTCGAGCCAGCCAGCCCTGCGGTGAATACCCGGCCGGAACTGGTTCGTCCGGGTACTGATATTCCAGTTCCCGCAGCGAAAACGTGCAGGCCCGCGCCACGTCCATCGTCCGCGCCAGCGCCGCTTCATGGCCGCGAAACAGCCGCGCCATCACCTCCGGCGGCTTCAGGAAACGCTCGCCGTTGGCCTGCAGCCGCCGTCCCGCCTTGTCGATGGTCGTTCCCTCGCGGATGCAGGTCAGCACGTCCTGCAGCATCCGCCGGTCGGGATGGTGATACAGCACGGAATTGGTGGCGATCATCGGCGCGCCGGTGCGTTCCGCCATCGCCGCCAGCCGGGCCAGCCTGCGCCGATCATCTCCCCGCCACAGGGGCGCCGCCGCCAGATACAGCTCATCCGGCCACGCCTTTCGCCACATCGCCAGCCGCGCCTCGAACGCCGCATCCACAGCTTCGGGAGCGGGGACAAGGGCGATCATCCCTTCGCCCAGCCCGACCGCCTGTTCGAACGTCAGTCGCGTCTCGGCCTTTTCGATCCGTTCGCAGCCGGCCTGCGCCCCCGGTTGCGGAACAGCCTCGCTCTTGCCCAGCGTCAGCAGGCGGCACAGCCGCCCATAGGCGGGGCGGTCACGCGGAAAGACCATGAGGTCTGTCCCATCGGTGAAACCCAGCCGAGCCCCGACGATCAGGGGGAGGTCCACCTCTTCGGCCCCCATCAGGGCGCGCACCATCCCGGCCAGCGTATTGCGGTCCGCCACCCCCACGGCGGCCAGCCCCAACGCCTTGGCCTGATGCATGATCTCGCCCGGATGGGACGCCCCCTCCAGAAAGCTGAAGTTGGTGATCGCGCCCAGTTCAGCGTATCGGCCATCCCAGCTCATGCCAGCACCCCGTGCATCCACCAGCTCGGCGCCCGACGGTCATCGCCCGCACCGGTATAGTCCCAGCCGTACCGCCCCTCGCGGAACAGCCAGTAGCGCCCACCCTCGCCGTCCTCGACGCGGTAGTAGTCACGGGTTCGCATCTCACGTCCGTCCGGACGCGGCCGCCACCATTCGGGCGACAGGCGCTCCGGCCCCTCGGCCCGCACGATGCGCCGGCTGACCCGCCTCCAGGTGAAGCGCGCGGGCGCCCCGTCGGGCAGGTCGAACACCGGGTCCTCCAGCGGTTCCGGCGGCTCCAGCAGAAGGATCGGCCGCCGTCCCACCTCGGCCCCGTCCGCCGTCGGTGTCCGCCCCAACATGGGGACCAGCCGCTCGGCCCGTTCCGGAATCCAGCTGTCCACCGGTTCGGGCGTCAGCACCCGATCCTCGCCCAGCCGCGCGGTCAGCCGATCAATCAGCGCCGCCAGACTCTCGGCCTGCCTCGCCTCCGCCTCGCTTTCCAGCGCACCCTGCCGCGCCGTAATCGGCTCGGTCAGATCAGCGCTCAGCATCAGGGCGTCCAGGCCGAAGCCTAACTCCAGCCGCCCGAAACCGGCCTCGCGAAACAACCGCATCCAGATCGTTCCGTCCCGTCCGGGCAGGCCCATCCTCACCGACAGGCGGGTCGTTTCGCCGTCCGTGCGGAAGCCGGTCAGGGTCAGGGCCTTCGCCCCCTGCCCGTCCTGTTCCAGCGCCCGGGACAGGTCATCCGCCAGTTCCGGCAGCCGCATCTCCACGCCCTCCACATCCCCCAACGGCTCGGCGAAGGCCTGCCAGACACGATAGCGCGGGGGGGGGCGCACCGGGGTCAGCGCCTCGCCCGCGTGCCCCCGCGCCTGATCCAGCCGCTTCACCAGACCGATGGCGTCTCCGTCCCGAAACCGTCGCGCCAACCCGGCTCGGGGCATGGCGTATAGGCTGCCCACGGTCTTCAGCCCCAGCCGCCGGGCACCCGACACCATCCGTTCGTCCAGCCGGAGGGCCTCCACCGGCAAGTCGGCCAGCAGGTCCGACAGGGTCTCGTCGGTGGCGACAGGGTCTCGCTCCTCGCCCCAGCGCGCCAGGGCCCAGGCCGCCCCCGGTGTCGGCGCCATGGAGACGCGCGCGGTCGCCCCCGCCTCGGCCAGCCGGTTGCGGATCAGCGCCAGAAGGGCCGCCTCCCCGCCGAACAGATGGGTCGCCCCGGTCACATCGAGGAACAGGCCTTCCAGTCCGTCACCAGACAGATCGAGACTGACCGAAGGCGACCAGCGCTCGGCCCAGATCGCCAGCGCCTCAAGCGCCCGATGATCGGCGGCGACGTCGGCGGGCCGACAAAGCAGATGCGGGATCATGGCCAGCGCGTCCGCCTGGGTCTGCCCCCGACGCAGTCCCGCCGCCCGAGCCGCCGGGTTCAGGGCATGGATAACGGCCGCGCCTCGCCGGTTCTTCAGGATCAGGGCGAACGGGTTTTGTGGATCAAGGACGGGATCAGGCGGCGAGGCCGGTCGCCGCGCCCGTTCCAGCGATCGGCGGCGGACGGAAACCGGCCAGTCGATCAGCCAGACGGAGACGATGCGTTTCATCATCCTGCTCCATCATCCAGACGCCGGTGCGTTCGCCCCGGCCACGCGTCAGTTCGGCCATCAGACGGGCTCTCCCCGGCGCGCGGGGATCGTCGAGGTCCGCCGCGGACAGGCTCGTCACGACCCGCCAGCGTCGTCGCGCGGCGCTGAGACCCTCCGGCGTGCGTGGCAGCATCACCCCGGTGGCGCCGCCCGCCTTCGCCGCGAACTCCAGCCGCCGAGACTGCGCCAGACTGACGCCGTCCACCGCGCCCATGGCCAGCGCCACCGCGCCGGACCGCAGGGCCTGTTCCAGCACCCACAGCCCCTCGGCCGCCGTCGACACCGGCGTCAGGATCAGGGCCTGTCCCGGCAGTCCCGGTCCATAAGGCCGGCCATTCTCCCCCAGCCAGGCCCGGGATGCGGCGATCAGCACCGGCCGCTCGTCGACCTTTGATCGCCGTGACAGGGCGAACAGGAAGGCCGCAGCCCGGTCACGGGGCATAGGCGCGCACACCTCCTCCAGGGACTCGGCGGCCTCCGGAAACGGCTCCAATGACAGGGCGGAATGGGGGGACATGACGGGCTCGGAACGATAGATGTTCATTATTTGTTCCGCCCGTCCCGGAGTCAAACCGGAATCGCTTCGCGTGTCGAAAGACACCGCTGAAATCCACTCCTGATTGCAGAACTGGTCCGGTCCATGCACGTTTCCGGACCGGAACCTGTCATGGTTCCCGAAACGGGACAGCATCGTCATGGCGCTGAGAGAGATCACCGAGAGCGACTATCCGGCCATCCAGGCCCTGCACCGCAGCGTCGGCTGGCCCGAACGGTCACTGGCCGGCTGGCGATGGCTTCACGCCAACCCTGCCCGCCTCGACATCGGCGCGCCTACCGGCTGGGTCGCCGACGGCCCGGACGGAGAACCCGCCGCCCATGTGGGCAACCTGATCCAGCGCTTCCGCTTGGGCGAGCGGCGCCTGCATGGCGCGACCGGCTTCAACATCATCGTGACGCCGTCCGTGCGCGGGACCAGCCGCCGGATGCTGCAGACCTTCACCACCCAGCCGAACGTCTTCGCCCGCTATACCTTCAACGCCAATTCGAAGTCCCAGCCCCTGTATGTCCGGCACGGCATGCAGTCCTGGCCGGAACAGACCCATGCGGTGAAACTCAGCTGGGTGGTCTCACCCCTGCCTCTCGCGATCAGCAAGGTCTGGCGCAAGCTGTACGGCCTGGCGCCCAAAGCCATTTCGGGTCTGGGCGAGCAATTGATGAACGACCGCCTGGGCCGCACGCCTCGCCTGTCCCTGCCGCCGGGTGTCAGTCTGCTGGACGACTTCAGCGACGCTTCTCCCTATGCCGCCTTCTGGTCCGCCCTGACACAGGATGGTCGGCTGCTGGCCGACCGCAGCCCGGAGATCCAGCGGTGGCGGCTGCAGGACCCTGATCTGTCGGAACCTCCGCTGACCCTGGCCTTCGAGCGGGACGGCGTGATGGTCGCCTACGCCATGGCCATGATGGCCAAATCGAACATCCTCGAGCCGCCGGTTCTGGAAATCCTCGATCTGGAGGCCCTGCGCAGCCACGCCGACGCCATTCCGGTTCTGATGACGGCCCTGAAGGACGCCGCCCGGATCATGGGCGCGGCCAAGTTGAGGCTTTCAGTCGTCACGCCGGAGGCCATGGCGCGGCTGAGGGACTTCGCCCGAACAGCTCGCAATGAGGGTGGCTGGGGCCACTGCCATGTGCAGTTCGCGACGGATGCGCCGAATACGGCCCTTTGGTCGCCGACGCCCTATGACGGCGACTACGCCATCTGCCTGCGCCCCATTCCTTTAGATGCGATCCACCACGGGGCGCGCAGGCCCGTTCAAACGTCACAGACCGCATCCAAGGCCTGAGCCGCGATCTAGGCTTTCGGGCGCGCTTTCAGTTCGTCGCGGATTTCCGCCAGCAGAGCCTCGGTCGCGGTCGGGGCAGCAGGGGCTTCCGGCGCGGCCGCCTGCTCACGACGGAGCTTGTTGACCAGCTTGACCATCAGGAAGATCACCACCGCGACGATCAGGAACTGGATGACGGTGTTGATGAAGGCGCCGTACTGGATGGCCACCTTCTCGACGTCAGTTGTGGCCGGGTTCTCGGGAACCAGAACCCACTCCAGATTCGAGAAATCCACCCGCCCCAGAAGCAGGCCGACCGGCGGCATTACGATCTGCTCGACCAGACTGGTGACGATCTTGCCGAACGAGGCGCCGATGATCACGCCGACGGCCAGATCAATGACGTTGCCGCGGGCGATGAATTCCTTGAACTCGGTAACCAGTCCCATGGGGCTCCTGTGGGTCAGTCAGCGTTCAGCCGCTCGCGCAGCTCCTTGCCGCTCTTGAAGAAAGGCACCGCCTTGGCGGGCACCTCGACCGACTCGCCTGTGCGCGGGTTACGACCGGCGCGCGCCGGGCGGCCCCGAACAGAAAAGGCTCCGAAGCCGCGAAGTTCCACGCGCCCCCCGTTGCCCAGAGCATCGACCATACGGCCGAGCACGACATTGACCACACGCTCGACCTCGGCATGGGTCAGATGCGTGTTTTCCGCCGCGAGCTTTTCGATCAGCTCTGATTTGATCATGCAGGCCCCCGCCCTTTTCAGCCCGTCCCGGGCACATACGGGTGCATCTGAACGCCGGATGCAAGCCCACCCTAACGCTCGCGCGACGAGGGAAAAAGGGCCAAAGCCGCGCTGAGGGACCAAATTGTGAGTTAACCGTCGGCAACCGCACACAAAATTCCGATTGGCAGGGATGCGGGCACGAAAAAGGCGGCCGGATTTCTCCGACCGCCTGATCCGTCTTCAGTCTGTAACGAAGGGGCTTAGTCCTTCGAGCCGGCCTTTTCGCGCAGGGCGGCTCCCAGGATGTCGCCCAGCGAGGCGCCCGAGTCGGACGAACCGAACTGTTCGATGGCCTCGGCCTCGTCCTTCATTTCCAGGGCCTTGATCGACACCGAGACGCGGCGCGAGGCCTTGTCGATGCCGGTGACCATGGCGTCGACGCGATCGCCGACCGAGAAGCGCTCGGTGCGCTGCTCGTTGCGGTCACGCGACAGGTCCGACTTGCGGATGAAGGCGGTCGCCGGAGCGTCGTCTTCACCGAATTTGACCTCGATGCCGCCGGTTTCGATCGCCGTCACGGTGACGGTGATCTGCTGACCCTTCTTGAAGGTGTCGCCTTCCATCGGATCGCCGCCGAGCTGCTTGATGCCCAGCGAGACGCGTTCCTTCTCGACGTCGACGTCCAGGACCTTGGCCTTGACGGTTTCGCCCTTGCGGTAACGCTGGATGGCTTCCTCGCCCGACACGTTCCAGTCCAGATCCGACAGGTGGACCATGCCGTCGATGTCGTTGTCCAGGCCGATGAACAGGCCGAACTCGGTGGCGTTCTTGACTTCACCCTCGACGGTCGAGCCGATCGGGTTGGCGGCCACGAAGGCATCCCACGGGTTGTCCTGGGCCTGCTTCAGGCCCAGCGAAATACGGCGCTTGGAGGCGTCGACGTCCAGCACGACCACGTCGACTTCCTGCGAGGTCGAGACGATCTTGCCGGGGTGGACGTTCTTCTTGGTCCACGACATTTCCGAGACGTGCACCAGACCTTCGACACCGGCTTCCAGCTCCACGAAAGCGCCGTAGTCGGTGATGTTGGTGATGCGGCCCGACATCTTGGCGCCGACCGGGTACTTGGCTTCCACGCCGTCCCACGGGTCGGCCTGCAGTTGCTTCATGCCCAGCGAGATACGTTGGGTGTCCGGGTTGATCTTGACGATCTGGACCTTGACGGTGTCGCCGACGGCGAGGACTTGCGACGGGTGCGAGACGCGCTTCCACGACATGTCGGTGACGTGCAGCAGGCCGTCGATGCCGCCCAGGTCAACGAACGCACCGTAATCGGTGATGTTCTTGACGACGCCTTCGCGGACTTCACCCTCTTGCAGCTGGCCGACCAGCTCGGTGCGCTGTTCGGCGCGGGCTTCTTCCAGGATGGCGCGACGCGAGACGACGATGTTGCCGCGCGGACGGTCCATTTTCAGGATGGCGAAGGGCTGTTCCTTGCCCATCAGCGGAGCGACGTCGCGCACCGGACGGATGTCGACCTGCGAGCCCGGCAGGAAGGCCGAGGCGCCGCCCAGATCGACGGTGAAGCCGCCCTTGACGCGACCGACGATGGTGCCGTTGACGGGTTGGCCGTCGGCGAAGACGACTTCCAGACGGGTCCAGGCTTCCTCGCGGCGAGCCTTGTCGCGGCTGATGACCGCTTCACCCAGGGCGTTCTCGACGCGCTCCAGATAGACTTCGACGTTGTCGCCGACCTTCGGGATCACGGCGCCTTCGCCGATGCCGAATTCGCGGGCCGGGATGCGGCCTTCGGTCTTCAGACCGACGTCGATGATCAGGATGTCCTTTTCGATGCCGACGACGCGGCCGTGGACAACCTGGCCTTCGCCGAGGTCACGACCCTGCAGGGTCTCATCAAGCAGCGCCGAGAAATCGTCGCGGGTGGGGGAAAGGGTATCGGTCATGTAACTCTGGAGTTGGAGAAAAGGGTCTCTGCGCGCGACCGGAAGGTCCCGCGCGAAGGGGTTCAAAAGGGGAAATCAGGTCGTCTGACGCGAGGCTTCAAACTCAGCCAGAGCGCCCGCGGAAGCCGAGGTTTGGAGCGTTGGATTTGCGGACCGGGCCTAGAGACCCTGTTTCGCGCGCGCCGCCTCGACGATACGGCGGGCCGCATCGAAGGCCGTCTCTATATCCATATCGGTCGTATCCAGCAAGACGGCGTCTTCAGCCTGCACCATGGGAGCCGCGCCGCGCCCGGCGTCGCGCTCGTCCCGCTTGATGATGTCGGCCAGCATGGCCTCGAAGGCGATGTCGTGCCCGCGCGCGGTCAGCTGCTTCCAGCGCCGGGTCGCCCGCACTTCGGGCGTGGCCGTGATGAACAGCTTGGCCGGAGCCTCCGGCGCGATGACCGTGCCGATATCGCGCCCGTCCAGCACCGCGCCGCCCGTCTGCGCCGCAAAGGCCTTCTGGAAGGCCAGCAGGGCCGCGCGCACGCCCGGATAGCCGGCGATCCGGCTGGCGGCCTCGCCCGCCTCTCCGCTGGTCAACCGATCGGTGTCTGTCAGATGGCTGGCGTCCAGAGCCTGTGCGACAGCCTCCGCGGCGGCCTCATCATCCAGAGACTTGCCCGCGTCCAGCAGACCCACGCCGACGGCGCGGTACAGCAGGCCGGTGTCCAGATGCGCCAGCCCATAGGTCGCGGCCAGCCGAGCGGCGATGGTGCCCTTGCCCGAGGCAGCGGGGCCGTCAACGGCGATGATGAGGGAAGCGGTCATTGGTCTGCCGCGATATCCGCCCCAAGGCCGTTCATCAACTCCACGAAACCCGGGAAACTGGTGGCGATCATGTCCGGCTCGTCGACGGTGACCGGCTGTTCGGCGGCGAGGCCCAGCACCAGATGGCTCATGGCGATGCGGTGATCGTGGGCGGTGTGCACCGTCCCGCCGCCCCGCACGGGCCCACCCGTGACAATGAAGCCCTCGGGCTCTTCCTCCACGGCGACACCACAGGCGCGCAAGCCGTCGACCATCAGCTTGATGCGGTCGCTCTCCTTGACCCGCATCTCGCCCACGCCGCGCATGACGGTGACACCGTGGGCGAAGGCGGCCGTGGCGGCCAGGATCGGATACTCGTCGATCATCGAGGCCGCGCGATCTTCCGGCACGACGACACCCTTCAGCGCCGAATGGCGGGCGGTGATGTCGCCGACCTCCTCACCCCCGGCCCTGCGGCGGTTTGTGATGGTCAGGTCCGCGCCCATCTCCCGCCAGGTCTCGAACAGACCGGTTCGCAGCGGGTTCAGCATGACGCCCTCGACCGTGACGACCGAGCCCGGAACCACGAGCCCTGCCGCCAGCGGGAAGGCCGCCGACGACGGATCGCCCGGCACCGCCACGAAGGTCCCCGTCAAGGGCTGCCCGCCCTTCAGCGTAATCGTCCAGCCCTCGCCGTCTTCCACAACGCTGACCTCCGCTCCGAAGGCGCGCAGCATCCGTTCAGTGTGGTCCCGGCTCTTCTCCGGCTCGGTGACAGTGGTCACGCCCCCGGCGTTCAGCCCGGCCAGCAGGATGGCCGACTTGATCTGGGCCGAGGCGACCGTCTGCACATAGTCGATGCCGGTCAGCGTCCCGCCGGTCAAACGCAGCGGCACCCGATCCTCGGCGGTCAACCAGTCGAAGGTCGCGCCCATTCCAGCCAATGGGCCAGTGACACGCTTCATCGGACGTTTTCGCAATGAAGCGTCCCCGTCGAAGGTCGCGGTGATCGGATAGCCGGCCGCCGCGCCCATCAGCAGGCGCACGCCCGTCCCGGCGTTGCCGCAGTCGATGACGCTGTCCGGGGTGCGGAAGCCCCCCTGCCCCGTGATCCGCCAATGCCCGTCCCCCAGCCGCTCAACCTGCGCGCCGAAGGCCTCCGCCGCCCGGGCCGTGGCCAGGACGTCGTCGCCCTCAAGCAACCCCTCAACCTCGGTCACGCCGGTGGCCATCGCCCCGAAGATCATCGAGCGATGCGACATGCTCTTGTCGCCCGGTGCGCGCACGGAACCGGTCAGCGCGCGGCTGCGACGGGCGGTCAGATGTGTGGTGTTCGTCACCCAGCGGTCTCCGAAAGGGCGTGTCAGGCGCGGGTGGCGGCCATTTTTGCTTCAGGTCTACGAGACCTGAATCCAAAAAATGGCCCAAGCTCCAAAGTTCGGCGAAATCTGAGTTCGGGAGCGCGCAGCGCTCCTGAACCGATTTCGCCGGAGAGAACGTTTTTGACAGCGGCTCCAAGGGGTGGCAAGGGACGCGCCCGAATTCCCCGAACGTGAGAGGCGCCTCCGTGGCTAATCCCGAACTGGGCCAGAAGCAGGTCTGTCCGAACTGCCAGGCCAAATTCTACGACCTCAACCGTCGTCCGGCCCACTGCCCCAAATGCGGCACCGACTTCGATCCCGAAGAAGCCCTGAAGCTGCGCAACCGCCGCGGCCGTCCGGCCGGCTACCCGGCCGACGACGAGGCTGAAGATCAGGTCAAGGACAAGAAGGTCGACGGCGACGAGGACGACGAGGAAGAAGCCGTCTCCACGCCCGAGATCGACGAGGAAGGCCATGAGCCGATCCTGACCCCGGACGACGACGATGACTCGCCGACCGACCCGACCGAAGAGCCCGGCATGGGCGAGGCCGGTGAAGATGACGATGACGTCCTGGGCGACGACGACGATGACTCGGTGCCCTTCATCGAGGACGAAGACGATGACGACTCGTTCGAGGACGAGATCGGCAAGCCCGAAAAGGACGAGGACTAACGCACTTCCGGGCGGATCAGAGCCCTCTGATCCGCCCGGAAATCGCCTTTCGAACAGCGTTCGAAAAAGGTGAAAATAAAAGGCGAAAACGGGCTTGATCCTCAAACGGCCCTGACATAGTTTCCGCCGCCTCGCCGGGGGCCAACACCAATACCGCGGCGGACCAGACCGGCAACGGTTCGGGGCTTTAGCTCAGTTGGTAGAGCGCTTGCATGGCATGCAAGAGGTCAGCGGTTCGACTCCGCTAAGCTCCACCATGAAGGCCTCGCGGGACACCGCGAGGCCTTCTCCAATTCCGGTTCTGATGATCCCTACAGGCTGATGGTGCGGGCGCGGCCCAGATCGGCTTCGTCGGGCACGTCGACGTTCTGCGAACGCAGGAGAGCCGACACCGGACCGATCATGGACCGCATCGCATTCAGCTGCGTCCCGGCCAGACCGCCCAAGGTGCGCAGATGGCCCAGCTTGCTGACATTCGCCGGATTACGCGAAGCCGCCGTCAGCATGGCGGGGAAGTCGGAGACCAACTGCGCGTCGATCAGACCCGCGCGGATCATGTTCACCCCGGCGTCCAGCATCAGGCCGCGCTGGTTGCGGTTGGCGGTCTCGTACAGCGCCTGAAGCTCGGCCTCGCTTCCGGCGTTGGCCTTCAGGGCGTCGATGTCCTCCTCGAAGGCGGCGTTGTACGAACCCAGATCATCCGCGTCCTGCACGACCTGGATGGCGTTCACCCGCTCACGGATCGACGCCATGTCGTTCTTGTTGCGCGACATCTGGGCCAGCACGGCGGCCGCGACCATCATCTGCTTGGTCGCCTCCACGCCCTCACGAAGGAACACATCCGGGTTGTGAGCCGTCGCACCGGACGCGCCGCCGCCGAAGGGGTTGGGGACGCCCGGGACGCTGCGCGGCAGATTTTGTCCCATCCCCCGAAGGTTGGGAAGCTGGGCGCTGACGGACGCCGGCGTGAGCACCGCGAGGCCGAGGGCCAGGATCGCAGCGACGGGTTTGGATGCCTTCATAGGTCTTCTCCGGTTTCGAAATGGATTGAGGATTATCTCGGGGGCGTGGTTTCAGCCGCCGCCTGACGCGCCATCACGGAGGTCGCCTCCGCGAGCGCCTGTTGCAGCACGCCGGCTCGCGACCCGGCGTCAGCGCCGGCGGACACCGCGACGCCGGTCAGGGCCTGCTGTTTGCCGACGCCGCCCTCGACCCGCTGGCCGTTGCGCCGAAGGCTGAAACCGACGGTCAGGTCATAGTCCGACAGCACCATCCCCTGCCGGGGGCGAGGGGCGCCGCGTGGCTCGACCTGATGGACCGGTTCGAAGCACACGTCCTCTGGCGGCGGCGACAACACGCCCATCTGCTCCAGCCCTTCAAACTGACCGATCAACAGCGGGCGCAGCTCATCCTCGAAGTCGCGGATGCGGACAGGAGCCCGGAACGCGGCCGCGAAGGCGTTGACCGCGATCGGCCCAAAGGTCGGCTGAGGGATGGAGCCCCGCGCGCTGACGCTGCCGTTCCCCTGTGCATCCGCGCACTGGATGAACCATCGACGGGACGCGGTGGCCAGCGATGGCGCCTCCCAGGCCAGCTGGTCGCCGGACCCTACGGACACCGTCTCCACCCCGGCGAAGCGCGCGGTGGCGCCGTCCTGATCGGTGGACACGACCTCGACGTTGGTGATGGGAGACCAGACATCCCCATCGATTCCGGGGACACGGCCGATCCGGCGCAGGATGGAGGCGGACACGCCCGGGGTCAGAGCGCCGCCCGGATCAGCGACCCGAACGCCTCCTGCGGCTGCGCTGACCGGAAGACGCAGAGTTTGCGGCCGGAACTCCCGACCGACGACCTCCACCGCCTGTCGTACCGCCGCGATCAGGGCCAGATCGTCCCGCTGTTCGGCGGAGAAGCTCAGGTCCGCGATCTCGGCATCGCGCCAGCTTTCCACGCCCTGTCCGGCGAACAGCACCCGACCGGCGCGGTCGATCACCTCGACCAGCACCCGGGCCTGATGCGACCGGATCGAGACGCCCCGGACCTCGGTGGGCATGCCGGCCGACGGCAGGACCAGCGCGGTCACGCGCAGGAAGTAGTCAGGCAGGGCCCGCGGGCGATAGCCCGCCCCTGACTGGCCCAGCGTCTGGTTCCGTATCTCCACGAAGCTCGGATTGACCGGCGCGGCCGAGAAGGCGGTCGCCTCGCCCAATGCGGTTTCGACCATGGCCGCCAGATGTCGCCGACCGACATGCGCCGGCGCGTCGGCCACGACAACCAGCATCGACGGCCGCGCCAGCGCGGTCGTGGGCTGGGCGACCTGCCGCGACAGGGCTTGCCCGACGCTGAGGCTCCCCAGCAGGGGCTCGACGATCGAATAGGCCGCGTCGGCGTGCACGACCCGAACGTCGCCGCCCAGGAAGTCGCCCTCGCGAAGGCCGCCGGACCGACCCTGATCGACCACGAAGCGATCCCCTGCCCGGCCCCGCACCTGCGCGGTCAGGGCGCGGGGCTGGAAGCGGGTCGCGGCCTGATCCACCAGGGCGTCCAGCGCGGTCTCCAGCTGGCCGTCGATCTGTCGCTGGATCTGCTGGAGGCCGCCGCCGCGCGACATGATCCCCGAGACCCTGCCGTTCAGGCTCTCCGAGAACAACACCTCCCCGGTCGCCATGTCGGAGACCATCAGCGTCAGCCCCATGGGCGCATGCACCTCGATGGAGGGGCCGTTGGGGACACGCCAGAGGTCGAGCCGGGTCATATGCAGGGAGACCACCGCCGTCCCGGTGAGCGTGGCCTCGCGGGTCAGGCCAGCGCCCGGTCCGACCGACAGATCGTTGACCACGCCCGGGAAGCGGGCCGCGACCCGCTGCCGGAACCGCTCGCCCAGCGCCATCCGCCGCTCGGGCGTCACTGCGAAGCAGAGTTCGGGCGAGACATAGGCCGTGTCATTCGACGCCGCGCTGCCGGCAGGCCGTCCGCAGGCGGTCGCGTCGAGGCCGAAGAGGCCCGCGACAGGGTAGAGCCGCAGGGATGGCGTTTGCGCCTGCGCGGCCGCCCCCCCGAGCAGCCACAGAAGGGCGGACAGCGCCGCCAGACCGATCGTCCGGGCCGTCACAGGCTCAGCAACCGCCGGGCAGGCAGAAGATGACCTGACGGCCCACGACCTCGCTGGTGGCGTTGGCGAAGGCCGGTTTGCCCCGCAGCCGCTGATACAGGGCGAGGTTCAGCGGCATCGGCCCCTCATAGCGGACCTGGAGGTTCATCTGACCGCCCTCCTGACCGAGGAAGGCGTGGCTCTGAACCCCAGGCAGCCCCTGCAGAGCGTCCAGCACATCGGCCTGCGTTCCCATGTCCGCCGCGCCGCGAATGACGAGCGTGTACTCGACCGGACCCTGCGCGGCGGCGACGGCGTTAGCCACGCCGCGCGACTGGTTGCGCCAGTGGCGCTGGACCTGCGGCCCCAGCTCCTCCGCCGCCAGACGGGCGAGGTTCTCGGACAGGCGGGCGGCGCACAACTCGTAGCTTGAGGCGGCGTCCTCGCCCGACTTGCTGGTCGCGGCGATGTCCTGCGAGGTGCTGGTGGCGAAGGCCTGGGCATACAGTTGGCCGGTGCAGGTGGCCTGCCCGGTGTTCGGGCTGCGGCCGTTGTCCTGAATGCTCAGTTGCCCGCCCATGAAGAAGGGCGCCCGGCTGGTGCGGTAGGCGTCGGCGAGGAAGGCCGTCAGCTGACCACTGTCGCGCAGCTCGGTGAACAGGGGCGGCGCACCCGGCGCGAACTGAGCCAGGGCGTTCATCCCGTTCGCCGTCGCCACATCGTGACGCAGCAGCTCCCCGGTGAGGGCCGCGACCGCCGCCTGCCCCACCCGCGTGGTCGCGGTCGCCTGATAGACGACACGCTGGCGATACCGGGTGGCGTCGACCGCGGCGGCCTGAACATTGTTGCGGTCTTCCAGACGGGTCGATCGCGCATAGGCGTCGGCGTCCGTCCTGCGGGCGGCGCCGGCGCCGTACCAGTTGGCATAGGCGCCGGTCCGCTGCGACGTCGACGCCGCCGCCTCGCGGTCCGAGTAGCTGAGGCTCGAGGTATCGCTGAAGGTCGCGCCCCGGAACCGGTCATACTCGGTCGTCACCTCGATCGGCTGGTTGGTGTCGCGCGACGGCCCGACCGCCTCGTCCAGCATGACCAGAACCCGCGCATTCTGCCCCCCGGCCTGCGTGCTGGAAGAGACCACGCCTTCGTCATCCAGACGCGCCTGGAACCACGCCCGGTCGATGCGGGCCGACGCCGTCGCGCGGTACTCCTGTCCCACCCGTTCATAGGACCAGGGCTCAAACATCTCGGGTCGAAGCTGATTGGCCAGACGGGCCGTGATCTCGGGCGTCACCTCGCCCAGCCGTTCGGCGCCCAGCACCTGACGGGCCATGTTCCGCACCAGATCCTGACGGGCCGCCGCTTCGGCATTCGCGCGGGTGGCGTTGGCGTCGCGGGTGACCGGCGCGGTCCCCGTTCCGGAGACGACGCCCTCCTGCGCCATGGCGGCGTATGGAACGGACACGGCGATGACGGCCGCGAACGGCATGAATGCACGCATGGATAGCTCCCCCGACGCTTGAGCGTCACCATACGCTACCCAAGGATGCGGCCCGTGTCAGCGGTTTCCGAACGGGGGTCGCGAAACTTCTGTGACTTGTCGCCGGAGCGCGCAGGCCCCATCTAATCGGTGTTCAGGTCTCGCCATTCCGGGAGGCCTGATTCAACGCCTGCTTCGGGGGCTCGAGACCATATGACGACACGCACCATCCTGTTCGACAGCCCCTTCCTGCTGGGCTTTGACCACACCCGGGCCCTGATCGACCGGGCGCAGCGGGCGGCGGCGGACAGCTATCCGCCCTATAACGTCGAGCAGCGCGGCGAGCAGGCCGTCCGGATCACCCTCGCGGTGGCCGGCTTCGGCCCCGACGACCTGGCCATCACCCTTGAAGGCCGCCAACTGACCATCGCCGGCAAGCGCGAGGACGCGGGCAAGGACCCGCAGGCCTTTCTGCATCGCGGCATCGCCGGGCGCGGCTTCGTCCGCAGCTTCGTGCTGGCGGACGGCCTGGAGGTCGATGCGGCGACCCTCGAACACGGCCTGCTGCACGTCGACATGAGCCGTCCGGATGACGTCCAGACGATCCGTCGCATCCCCATCACGACGGGCTGAGAGCCGTCGATTCACCGGCCGCCGAATTCGGGGCCGAACCCATACGCCCCCGTGGCGTTAGTAGAGCGTAAGGAGGCGGTCACATGACGCCGGAACAGAAGATGACCCGACAGGACTTCGCCCATCTGGGGGCGCCGGACCTTGTCTATGTGCGCGAAATCCGCGCCGCCGACGTGCTGGCCGATGCGCCTATGACGGCCATGCAAGGGCTGTCGGTCGACCCCGACGCCACCCTCTATGCCGTGCACGGCGCCGACGGCGAGCGGCTGGCCATCATGACTGACCGCGAGACCGCCTTCGCCACCGCCGTGGCGCACGAGCTGGAGCCCGTCTCGGTTCACTGACGCATCCCAAGAGCGCTATCGCTCGCGCCGCGGGCGCTCCCTGCTTGAGCGCGAGATCGGCGCGACGCTGAAGGCAGGCCCGCGCTCAAGCAGCCACCCGCCGCGCGGGTGGCGTTAGCGCCCTTCAAGAGAGATGATGCCGCCGTCAGGCGGCTGTCGCGGGGGCGCGGTCGCTGACGAAGAGGGCGTGGATGGCGTCGGCGGTTCGGGCCTGACGCAGTTGCTCCCGCATCCCGGACGAGCGCAGGGCGCGCGAGACCGCCGCCAGGGCCCGCAGGTGCTCGGCGCCGTCGCTGGGCGGAGCGAACAGGGCGAACAGCAGATCGACCGGACGGTCGTCCACCGAGCCGTAGGCCACGGGCGTATCCAGACGCACGAAAACGCCCGTCACGCGGCGGACGCCCTCCAGACGGGCATGGGGCACGGCCACGCCCGAGCCCAGCCCGGTCGAGCCCAGGGCCTCGCGCTCCAGCAGAGCTTCCAGCACGCGTCCCTCCGGCAGGCCGAGAGCCTGGGCGGCGGCGTCCGCCACCGTGTGGAGAGCCTGCCGCTTGGATGACGCGCCGCTGCGCAGGACGACGCCGCCGTCCGCCAGCAAATCACCGATGTCCATTGAAACCCCGACTCTACTCGATCATCCCGGGTGGGCGGGCGCCCTTTAGAACACCCGCCCCCTTGTGGGAAGCACTATGACGTATGACCGTTTACCGAACCGTGTGCGGCGAGTGAAACACCTTTCCTGTCCGGGTCGATCCAGCCGACGTTGCCGTCAGGGCGGCGATAGACCACCGAGATGCCGCCGTGGGCCGCGTTGCGGAAGACGACGACCGGATAGCCGGTCATGTCGAGCTCGGCGACCGCGCGGCCGACGGTGATGGTGCGGATCTCGGTCTCGTTCTCCGCGATGACCATGCCCACCGGAGGCGGACCGTCCGCCTCGCCCGCGTCGCCGAAGGTTTCGTCCTCGACCTCGTCCGGATTGCGCAGGACGATGCTGCGAGCGACCTCGCGGGCGGCGTCCTCGGTCTTCTCCGGGGAGAGACGCTTGGGCCCGATGTGGTGATCCTTCAGGCGACGCTTGTAGCGGCGCACCCGCTTCTCGAGCTTGTCGAGCGAGTCGGAGAAGGCGCCGTGGGCGTCGCCGCCCAGCCCGGTGGTGACGATAGCCTGTCCCGACGCAAGGCGAACCCAACAGTCCACCTTGAAGCCGTGACCGTCTTTCGACACCACGACCTCAGCATCCTGAGCACCGCGTTCGAAATATTTTCCGATCCCGTCTTCGAGTTCCTGGGAGATGCGCGAGCCTAACGCTTCGCCGACATCTACGTGCTTGCCGCTGACCTGGACTTGCATGCCGATAGAACGCGACCGATCCAGTTTGGTGTCAACGGAGAACAACGAAATCGACAGTCACGCTTGCGCGATTTGACGCATCTCTTTTTTGGGGTCGCGGTCAGAAGGCTCCGCCTTCTCGACCCGACGCGACCCTGCGCTTCGCGCCCGCCAATTTTCGAAAGGAAGTATAGCCCGAGCCTGCCGCGCAATGCAAGAACAAAGAAAGAACAGCCTTGCGTTCAGGGCATTTCAGCCTGCCTTGAGCATCCGTTTGCGCTCGACCGAGGACGGGATGCGGAGCGCCTCGCGGTACTTCGCGACCGTGCGGCGGGCGATGTCGATGCCGGCCTCGCTGAGCAGTTCGACGATGCGGTCATCAGACAGGACGTCGCCGTCGCGGCCCTCGCCGTCGATCATCGACTTGATCCGGTGACGGACGGCTTCAGCCGAATGGAGCGCGCCGCCGTCGGAGGACTGGATGGCGGCGGTGAAGAAGAACTTCAACTCGAACACGCCCCGGGGCGTCGAGACGTATTTGTTTGAGGTCACGCGGCTGACGGTCGACTCGTGCATCCCGATGGCGTCGGCGACGGTCTTCAGATTCAGGGGGCGCAGGAACTCGACGCCGAAGGCCAGGAAGGCGTCCTGCTGGCGCACGATTTCGGACGCGACCTTCAGGATGGTCCTGGCCCGCTGGTCCAGCGACTTGACCAGCCATGACGCCTGGGCCGCGCAGTCGGCGACGAAGGTCTTGTCGACCTCGGTCCGCGCCGCGCCCGCCACCACCCCGTGATAGCGCTTGTCCATGATCAGGCGTGGCAAGGTGTCGGCGTTCAGCTCCACCTTCCAGCCGCCCGCCGGGTCGGCGCGGACGTGGACGTCGGGGATGACGGTCTGGGCCGGTTCACCGCCGAAGCCCGCGCCGGGGCGCGGCGTCAGGGCCTTCAGCTCGGCGATCATCTCGACCATGTCCTCGGCGTCGACGCCGCACAGCTTGCGCAGGCCGGTCAGGTCCCGCTTCGCCAGCAGGTCGAGGTTGTCGAGCAGGCACTCCATGGCCGGATCGAAGCGATTGCGTTCGACCAGTTGCAGCTTGAGGCACTCGGGCACCGAGCGGGCCATGACGCCGGTCGGCTCGAACCCCTGACAGACCGCCAGCACCCGCTCGATGCGGCCGGCGTCGACGCCCAGACGTTCGGAGACCTCGGCCAGATCGCCGCGCAGGTAGCCGCCCTCATCGACCATGTCGATCAGGGTCAGGGCGATGCCGTGGTCGGCGGGCGAGAAGCCGGCCTGCGAGGCCTGGGCCTGCAGATGCTCCCACAGGGTGGCGTCGCGGGTGTCGGGCTGTTCACGACCCTCGCCGTCCGGCAGGCCGCCGCCGGACCCGGCGCGGGACCAGTCGGTCAGACCGGGCTGGCCGTCATCGGTGCGATCCGCCCCGCGCTCGCCCGGCGCGGCATCGCCATAGACATCGTCCCCGCGCGCATCGACGGCGTCGCCCGCGTCGGCGGCGCGGCCGTCCTCGAAGGTCATTTCGGCGCGGTCGGCGACCTCGATCCGCTCGGGCGTGGCGTCGTTCGCCTCGCCCGGCTCGCCGTCCTCGCGTTGCAGCAGGGGGTTCTTCTCCAGCTCGGCTTCGACGAAGGCCTCCAGCTCAAGGTTCGACAGCTGCAGCAGCTTGATCGCCTGCTGCAGCTGGGGCGTGATGACAAGCCCCTGCCCCTGTCTGATCTCGAGCCTTTGACCGAGCACGCGATTTTCCCCTGCCCCGGCCGAAGTGGCCCGGAACTTGCTTCGGCGACCATGTCGCCGAACCGGTTAACGACCCTTGAAGGGTTTGAACGCCCCTGAAACGTCGTCGATGGAAAGCTCTGCCGGGTCCGGCGGGGCGAAACTTTCAGGGATCGGGCGCGGGGGAAAAATCCGGGTGCGAACAGGCCGGATCAGGGGCCGGATCGGGGGGCGGAGCCGGAGACAGCGGGAAGGTCCCGCGCACCCCGGCGACCACTTCGTCATTCAGCTCGCACAGCTCATGATAATCCTCCCGGATCAGCCGGCCCGACCTGAACGCCCGCGTCAGACCGAGATGCGTCGAGGCCGCGCCCCGGATGATGGTTTGCTGGTTCCGCAGGGACGCCAGGGTCCGCGCGATCGCCCCTTCCGTTCCCTGCTCCCGCGCCACCCGCTCACGCCGCCTTTCACGCGCCTCGCCGGCCTCAAGCCGGGCCTGCAGCTTCTCATGCAGCCGCATCCACGACGCCGCCTCACCGGCCCGGCCCAGCCGCAGCGCCCGCCGCACCCGGACCAGCGCGTCTTCGGCCAGCGCGGCGCAGTCGACGGGTTCGTCCGCCTCCGGGTCGTCATCGGGAACAGGCGCCGGCTCCGGCTGATCGCACCGGCGCCAGCCCTCGCGCCGGGCGCGATCACTGAAGGTGGATGGGCTCAGGCCATAGCGGTCACAGACCTGCGTCCCGGAATCCCCGTTGATATAGTCCCGACGGGCGAGCGCCCATGTGTCGTCCGAGCGCGGGTCGTAGCCGCGCGGGGCCTCAAGGGCGTGGGGGTTGGGGTGTGGGGCGTCTGTCAGCACGGGCGATCCTCCTGTCGGAGAGGAGGATGACATGCCGGTGCGTCAAAAACGGACGTATGGGCGTCCCTGCGCCGAACGCCCTGAGCCGAAAACAGAAAGAGGCGGGGCCGGGGCCCCGCCTCTTCGTCAGGATAGAGAGCGTCGCTTCACGAAAAAGGACGCGAGGACCAGAGCCGCCCCCACCAGAATGATCCCGATCAGGCCGTAGACGGCCGCTGTGGTCCAGCCGGTCGCACCGAACATGAAGACCGCGATCCAGTGATCGAGGAACAGGGTTCGGAGGCCGAGGAAGGCGAGCGCTCCCCCCAGAAGAAGGGAGAGACCGATCAACCCCATGCTGCGAGGGTTACCCAAAGCGCTCATTTTGAATCATTCCTAAAGAGGGCCGATGTCGATTTCGGTGCGTTCGAGTTCATCAGGGATGTTGTTCCGGTTGCGGTCAACACCCGTGAAGGAGGTGCCCGGCCCGAGAATGGCGGTGCGCGAACCGACAAACGGAATACGGACGGTGATCCGGGCCGAGCCCGTCAGGGTATAGGTGGAACGCCCACCGCCGACCGACCGGCCGGTGCCCGGCGTGCCCGGGCGGATGGTGAACAGGGGATCCGGCTCGACCGGCGTCGGGTCGACGACGTAGGTCGCCTGATCATCGAAAGGCAGGACGCCGCCTTCGGTGTAGGGCTGCTGGGACTCATCCTCGAGCCCCACCTCCTGTTGGTAGTCCTGGCAGCAAAGCGCGGCCGTCATGGCCATGGCAGTCAGTATCATTCTGGTAGTCCCCCAATGAAAAACCACTACCGAGAGTATGAGGCAACAACCCGAAGTCAAGCTTCGGGTTGCAGGATCGATGCACGCCAGCGTTGAATAGCAGGATCGGGGCGCCGGAGCCAGAGAGAGAGGCAGGCGCGCGCCGCCTTCCGGGGCGTCTAGAAACGCTGGGACAGACGCAGGCGAAGGGTCCGGCCAACCGGATCATTCCGATCTGCATTCCAGCCGGAGGGCCATGCCCCGTCGGCTAGCCGGGCCTGCCTGCGGCCATCCAACAGATTGTCGATCTGAAGCTCGATGCGGGCGCCGGGGCTCTGTCGGCGCTGATCATCGCCGTCGCCGCCGCCCCCGCGACCGGACAGGGTGAACCCGAGCCTGAGGTCCAGCGAGGCCCATGGCGCATAGAGAATGTCGCCTTCGCCATCGCGCCCGGCGATGCGACGCACCCGATAGGCGCCCTGCCGCCGTCCGGTGAGGTTCATCGTCCATCGCCCCCGGGCCGAGGTGAGCTCAAGCTGTGACGATGCGCCGGGCGCGCCGCCGCTGTCGCCGGCCAGACGATCAAGCTCGGGCGAACCGGGAATTATGGAGAACCGGTCCTCCAGCCGCTGACTGTGACGCAGCCGGAGTTGAACCGGAGCCGGCAGAATCGGGCCCTCGGGAAGGGTGACGGCGGCGGTCAGATCGAGCGAAGCGTCCCGGAAGCCTGCGAGGTTCAGGGGACGGCGGTCAACCGCCAGCAGGCGCCCGTCATCCGACCGCAGGAAACGCTCGGGGAACAGGGCCTCGTTCTCGGGCGTCGCCGCGAGATCGCGCACGATGCCGTCGCGGCCACGGCGCGCGCCCAGACTGGCGCCCATGGAAAACCGCAGGGCGGTCATCGGCCCGATCGACGCCCCGAGCACCGTGGCGTCCGTGACGCTGGCTCGAAGATCGGGGGCGCCGCCCTCGATCGTGAAGACCTGCTCGGTCCGGCCGTTCCGGAAGTCATAAACGAGGGTGGAGGGGCCGTCGTAGGCCGGGGCGAAGCGGTCCGCTTCGCCCGGCGCCGCCGTGGTGCGGGTCCAGGATGCGTTCACCCGCACACCAGGCCCGAAGCGACCGGTCAGACCCAGATGAAGATTGTCGCCCTGCCCAGCCCTGCCCGTCTGGCGACCAACCGCGAGGGCGAGATCCAGCCCCCCGGGCCGTCCGCGCGGCGCGACCGGCCCGCCGAGCACCGGCGCGGGTCCCCCGAGCAGGGGGATCGAGAGCCGCGCCGACCAGGAGCGGGTCTCCGCCTCGAGATCGCGCACGACGTCGCCGCGGGTCTCGGACTTGCTGTGATTGCCGCCAGCCTCCAGGCTGACGGTCGCCGGCCCGGCGGGCGTCAGGGGGAAGCTTCGGCTGGCGTTGAGGCTGAGATCAAACAGCCGCCCCTCGCTGGTGGTGCTGGACAGCCCCTCGCGACGCGCCTCGGTGGTTTGGGCCCGGAGCGACGCGCTGACATCCCAGTCAAGGGCGCGGCCCGACAGTCCCGTGACGGCGCCGACGATCCGGTTGGTGGAGGTCTGATCCACCGGTCCGCCCTCCACGACGATGGTGGAGCGGCTTTCGTTCTGTCTGGCGTTCGCGTTCAGGCTGAGGTTCCAGTCGCCGAGGGAGCGGCCGAGCGCGAACTGGGCGGTGTAGGACCGCGAGGCGGGCGTCAGCGTGGCGGCGCCCGCATCCGGCCGCCCGTCCATGACGCCGGGCCGTTCGTCGCCGAAGAGGGCCGTCGTGCGCGTGGCCCCGAGCGTCAGCGCGGTGATCTCCAGTCCCGCGAGGCGATTGGCGCGCCCGGACAGGGCCACGCCGGTCAGACCGCCGGCGCTCGGCCGATGCGCCCTGAGTTCGCCGTCGAGACTGCCGAACCGCTGGGCGAGGACCAGATTTATCGCTCGCCCGGAGACGGGACCGCCGAAGGCGCCGGCTGATCCCGGAGGGAGAACCTCGGCGGACCGCAGGGCGTCGGGCGGCAGGCTGAAATAGAGGCCGGGATCGGCCACCCGCCGCCCGTTGATGATGATGACCGGCGGCTCCGGATCGGCGTAGAATTCCGAAAGCCGCGTCGCGAGTTCGCCGATGCTCCAGAGATTGAGCGCATCGATCTCGGCGGGGCCGATCTCGACCTCGGCCGCGACCTCGGCCCGCCCCTGGGCGCCGAGGACGAGGACATCCTCAAGCTCGGTGACGGGAGGACGGGGCGGCGCGGTCTGGGGCGACGGAGGCGACGCGAGAGCCAGGGCGACCACGAGGGCGCCGGACACAAGAAGACTCACAGCGGAGCCAGGCCCGATGCCGGATCAGGTCGGGGAACGCCCAACGACTTTGACATGGCCCCTCCCCCGGAGAACCGGCGCAACGCGCCGGAATCGGTCGAGCGTAGCAATCACAGGTTGCCTCGAAAAGGCGGGGGCTGAGGTCGGTCAGGACGCCGTCGGATCGCCGTCGAGCCGCTCGCTCCACACATCCAGATCCGCCTCGCGGCCAATCAGGGCCAGGCCCGAGGCGATGGACTCGAACTCGCCGCCGGTCTCGATGCGGTCGGCGCCGAAGCGGCGGTGGAAGATGTCGCGGACGGCGGGGACGAAGGAGGTGCCGCCGGTGAGGAAGACGCGGTCGATCTGATCGGGGCGCAGGCCCGAGCGCTGCACGGCCTCGTCCACGGCGGCCTCGATGGCGGCGAGGTCGGGGGCGATCCAGCTTTCGAACCGGGCGCGGGTGACCGGCTTCTCGATGCGGATGGAACCCGCGATGAAGCTGAAGTCGGCCTGCTCCCGGCTGGACAGGGCCATCTTCAGGTCGGCGACGGCGCGGTACAGGGCGTAGCCGTGGTTGTCGTCCAGAACCTCGATCATGCGATCGAGCTTGTCAGGCTCCAGCGCGGTGCGGGCCAGATCACGGAGATCGCGCATGTCCTTTGACGCACGGAACAGGGCCAGCTGGTCCCAGCGGGCGAAGGCGGCGTAGTAGCGCTGGGGGATGGGCAGGGTCTTGCCGAAGGTGCGGTATTCGCCGCCCTTGCCCAGCTCGGGCGACACCAGATGATCGATGATCCGGTAGTCGAAGGCGTCGCCCGCGACGCCGACGCCTGACCGGGCGAGCGGGGTGGAGCGCAGGCCGTCGGGGCCGCGCTCGAACCGGACGACGGAGAAGTCGCTGGTGCCGCCGCCGAAGTCGGCGACGAGAACATTGGCGTCAGACTGGAGCGTGCGGGCGAAGAAGAAGGCCGCGCCGATGGGCTCATAGGCGTAGCGGATGTCGGTGAAGCCGAGCCGGGCGAAGGCGGTCTCATAGCGGCTGAGCGCCAGCTGTTCGTTCGGCGAACCCCCGGCGAAGGTGACGGGCCGTCCGACGATGACCCGCGCCGGAAGATCGGCCATGCCCTCACCGCCATGGGCGCGCAGACGCAGCAGGAAGGCGCTGAGCAGGTCCTCGAACCTGTAGCGCCGGTTGTCGATGACCGTGTCGGTGAAGGCGGCGTTGGCGGCGAAGGTCTTGAACGACTGGATGAAGCGGGTGTCGAGCGCGTCCTCGACCCAGGCCTCGATGGCCCAGGGCCCGGCCTCGACGATGCGCTGGGGCGGTTGGCCGCCGGTCGACTGCGGGATCTGGAAGCTGAGGGTCGAGCGGAAGGCGGTGACCTGACCGGTGGGGGCGTCGAAGCGCAGGACCGTCGCCTCGCCGTCGGCGCCCGCGATGGCGACGACGGTGTTGGTGGTGCCGAAATCGATACCGACGGTGGGGGCGGTGTCTGAACTCATGAAGGCGGCTCCCGGCGGTGGGCGGCGTTCCTAGCGCAGAAACGCCGGGAAGGCTTCCGCTCAGATCACCGCCTGCACCAGACCGCGCGCCTGCGCCTCGCCAGCTTCGAGATACCAGTCGTCGGATGCGCGTTTCAGCACTTCTTCCATGGTGATGTCGGAGCCGCGGATCAGATTTTCGAAGCCTTCGTTCTGGATGGCGATGGAGTGTTCCAGCTCATGCAGCATGGCCTTCACCGGGGCGAGGCAGGCGGTCAGGGGGCCGGCCACCTGAAGCGTCTTGTCCATCTTGCGCTCGTGGATCATCACCCGCGTGCCGCGCGTCAGATAGCGGTTTTCGCGCGCGAAAAAACTCATGAAGGTGGCGCCGGCGGAGTAGATGGCGGCCTTGCCGAGGAAGACGAAGCGGCGCTCGGGGCGGTCCTCGCTGTGGAAGCGGATATCCTCGCCCATCATGCGGGCGACCTCGGGATCGCCACCCAAGGTGGACAGTTCGGTGACGACCAGACCGGTCGGCGGCGCGGCCGCCAACCGGTCGCGGAAGCGGTCGTACATGGCATAGTCGACCGCACCGGCCAGCATTATACTCGGGCAGGCGAAATCGCGAGCGGTGAGGGTCAGGCTGTCAGGGGCCCGATGCATCGCGGTCACGCTCATCCCTGACGCACCTCATAGCCCCGCGACGTGGCCCAGTTGCGGGCCTCGTCGAGCGAGAAGAAGGGGTGCAGCGGATCACGGACCGAGCCCCGTTCGTCCGTCAACTCGCACTCCCACCACTGGATGACGCGATGGTCGCGGGTGCGGCGCTGAATCGGGATAAGGACGGCATAGGGGGTCATCGGTCTTGTCCTCACAGCGCAACGGATCGTGTAAACCTCTGATCCGGCGGAGAGTTCCTGCGCCGGACGCCGGACGTCACGGTTTCGACCACGCCGTCGTCAGGCGCGCAGCACCTTCTCCATCGCCTTGCCCCGGGCCAGTTCGTCGATGAGTTTGTCGAGGTAGCGGATTTCCTGCATCAGGCCGGGCTCCATGGCCTCGACGCGGATGCCGCAGATGGTTCCGGTGATGAGTTCACGGGCCGGGTTCAGGGCGGGGGCGTCGCCGAAGAAGGCCTCGAACGGGGGTCTTGTCGGCGATCAGGGCGTCGAGCTGCGGCTGGGTGTAGCCGGTGAGCCAGAGGATGACCTGGTCGACCTCCGCGCGGGTGCGGCCCTTCCTTTCAGCCTTGGCGATATAGGCCGGATAGACCGAGGCGAAAGGCATGGCGAAGATGCGGTGGGTCATGCCTCGCGCTCCACCGGGAACAGCCGGGCCATGCCGACAGACTTCGGAGCCGTCTCGGTGAAGCCGTACCGGGCGTAAAGGCGTTTGGCCTCGCCGTCCGCGATCAGGCTGACATAGGTTCCCGGAAGGGCGTGGCGCTCGGTCCAGGTCATGAGGGCGGCCATGATCGCCTTGCCGAGGCCCCGGCCCTGATGGTCCGGCTCGACCGCGATATCGACGACCTGAAGGAAGAGGGCGCCGTCACCGACGAGGCGGCCCATGCCGACGGCGCGGCCCTGATGCTCGATGACGACAGAAAACAGGGTGTGCGGCAGGCCCGCGGCGGCGGCCTCCGCGCTCTTGCGCCCCATGCCCGCGACGGTGCGGAGACGCAGATAGTCCTCGACGGCAGGCGTGCGCTCGACGAGGACGTAGCCTTCCGGCATCAGCCGTACATGTCGCCCAGGTACACCCGGCGGACTTCGGGGTCGCGGATGACGTCTTCGGCCTTGCCCTCGAACAGGACGGCGCCGCCCGAGATGATCGAGGCGTGGTCGATGATTTCGAGGGTTTCGCGGACATTGTGGTCGGTGATCAGGACGCCGATCCCCTGCCCCGCCAGATAGCGGATGACCTGACGGATATCGGCGATGGCCAGCGGGTCGATGCCGGCGAAGGGTTCGTCCAGCAGCATGAAGCTGGGCTTGCCGGCGAGGGCGCGGGCGATTTCGCAGCGACGACGCTCGCCGCCTGACAGGCCCGAGGCCGGGGCCTGCCGCAGGTGGTCGATGCGGAGTTCTTCCAGCAGGCGGCTGGTTTCCTCGGCGATGGCTTTCTGGCCGGTGTGGTGCAGCTCGACCACCGCCTTGATGTTCTGCTCGACCGTCATGCCGCGGAAGATAGAGGCTTCCTGCGCCAGATAGCCGATGCCCATGCGGGCGCGCTGGTACATCGGCTGGGCCGTGATGTCCTCGCCGTCCAGCCAGATCGAGCCGGTGTCCGGCGGGATCAGTCCGGTGATCATGTAGAAGCAGGTGGTCTTGCCCGCGCCGTTGGGGCCGAGCAGGCCGGCGACCTCGCCCCGCTGGACCGTCAGGGAGACGTCGCGGACGACCTGACGCTGGCCGAAGGCGCGCGCCAGATTCTCGGCGCGCAAACCCGTGGGGCGCGCGGCCGCCACCGGCGCCGGAGCGGCGGCGTCATGGACGTTGAGGGCGGAGAGTTCCTTGCGAGCCACGAGCGCGCCGAGCCGAAGCTCAGTTCCCCCGCTCGGGGTAGAAGACGCCCTGGACGCGGCCGTTGGAGCCGCCTTCCATCTGCGCGGACTCGGTGCGGGTGTTGTAGACCAGCCGCGAGCCGGTGATGACGTTCTCGCCCTGGGTCAGGATCACGTCGCCGGTCAGGACGATGGTGTCATTGGCCGGGGTGTAGACGGCGCGGTCGCCGCGGATCGTCTGTTCCGGGGTGACGAAATAGACGCTGCCCGACGCCTCGACCCGCGTAAGCGAACCGTTGGTGATGGCGCCCTCGACCCGGTCGGCCCGGATACGGTTTTCGCCCTGAATCAGTTCAGCGCGGCCGCGCAGGGACAGGCCGGTCGGGCTGTAGGCGCTCTCATCGGCGCCCCACATGATCGGCTGGTTGCCCTGGAAGCTCTGGGCGTCGCCGATGGTCGGCAGGGCCAGAAGACCGATGCCGAGCGCCGCGGCGGTGAGGAGACGGGTGTTGATCATCAGTTCGACCTCGACGGGTTGATGGTCCCGCGCACCTTGTTATCGCCAGAGCCGCTGAACACGACCCGTTCGCCTTGATCATAAATCGCATAGGACGAAGCGTTGATCGTTCCAAGAGGCCCGTTGCCCTGAACGCCCTTTGAACCGGTCACGACACCGGTCGCGGTGTTCACCACGGCCTCGGGCGTCACCAGCGTAAAGCCGGATCCGCCGTCGGAAATCCGCACGTTGGGACCGATCGTCACGGTCTTCGCCGCCTCGTTATACTCGCCGCCGTCGGCTGTGAGTGTGGTGACCTTGCGGCCGCCCAGATTAAGACGCAGCGCCGGGCCGACCAGACGGAAGCGGCCAGTGTTCGGATCACGCACCGCGCCCTGTGCGCCGATGACGAAACTGCGCCCCTGGGCGTCCTGACCGTGGAACATGGGATTGTCGAGCCGGACCTCGCGGCTGGTCCCGGCCTTGCGCTCGACGTCGGACATGACGGTGCGCAGGACGATCCAGCTGATGGTGCCGCCCGCGAGGACGAGGATCATCACCGGCAGAAGACGACGCAGCAGCTGGACCCGGCGCGAGCGCGCGCGGAAGGCCGAGGCCGTCGCGGCGACGCGAGCCTCGTCCTCGGCCTTGCGGGTCTCCACCGGCTCGTTGCTCATCAGACGTCCAGTTTACGCATGGGCGAAGATGTCCTGTTCGTCCCAACCGGCCAGATCCAGGGCGGAACGGGTGGGCAGGAACTCAAAGCATTTGCGGGCCAGTTCGGTGCGGCCCTCGCGCTCCAGCATCTCGTCCAGACGCGCCTTGACGGCGTGCAGGTACAGGACGTCGGAGGCGGCGTAGTCGAGCTGGGCCTGCGTCAGGACGGGCGAGCCCCAGTCGCTGGACTGCTGGGCCTTGGACAGCTCCACGCCCGCGCACTCGCGCACGACGTCCTTGAGGCCGTGACGGTCGGTGTAGGTCCGGGCCAACTTGGAGGCGATCTTGGTGCAATAGACCGGGGCGGTGTCCAGACCGAGGTGCAGCTGGAACATGCCGATGTCGAAGCGGCCGAAGTGGAACAGCTTGAGCACGTTCCGATCAGCCAGCACGCGCTTCAGGTTCGGACAATCATAGGCCGGGCGGTTCAGGCGCACGACATGGGCGTTTCCGTCGCCGGCCGACAGCTGGACGACGCAGAGCGGGTCGCGGCGGAAACGCAGGCCCATGGTCTCGGAATCGACAGCCACCACCGGGCCGAGGTCCAGGTCGTCGGGCAGGTCGCCTTCGTGCAGATAAACAGTCATGGGGAGCTAGGTAGCGCCTTGGCGGCTGGGAGGCGAGGGCCGGGGCGGTGAATAGTGATTGGTGATTGGTGATTGGTGATTGGTGGGCGGGGCCGCCTCAGACGACGGAGCCCGGAAAGTGGCTGGTGGATAGGGATTAGTGGGTGGCCGCTGAACGGCCCGCGTCAGGATGGGACCAGCCGGTAGCGGCATCGAACCACTAACCACCAATCACTTCGCCGCACCGGCGTCAGACGCCCGCGCACCGGCTGACATCGAGCCCAAAAGAGAAAAGGCGCCGCATCGGAAGATGCAGCGCCTTTTCAATAATTGGTGCCCAGAAGAGGACTCGAACCTCCACGACCTTTCAGTCACTGGCACCTGAAGCCAGCGCGTCTACCAATTCCGCCATCTGGGCCAAACGTCCGTGCCGCAAGCGGCGTTTCCGTCTGGAAGGCGCGGACCTCTAAGGCAGTGCCCGGACCGGGTCAACAACCTTTTCCAGCATTTTTTGCGTTTGCGTTGCGAGGCCCCACGCCATCGTCTAATCCGCCGTCGTGCAAGGGTATTCCCGCGCGCCGTCCGCATTGGAGTCTGACATGAGCGAAGTCGCCCCCGGCCTGATCACCGTCTTCGGCGGAGCGGGATTCGTCGGCGCCCAGGTGGTGCAAGCGCTGGCGCGTCGCGGCTGGCGCATCCGTGTGGCGAGCCGCCGCCCGGACCGGGCCTGGAAGCTGCAGACGGCGGGCACGGTCGGCCAGATCAAGGCCATCCGCTGCGACGCGACGGACCCGGCGCAGGTGGCCGAAGCCATCCACGGCGCGGACGCCGCGATCAATCTGGTCGGCATCCTGTACGAGACCGGCGGCCGCAAATTCCATGACCTTCACGTCGGCCTGGCCCGCACCATCGCGGAAGCCTGCGCGGTGGCGCAGGTGCGCCTGCTGCAGATGTCGGCGCTGGGCGCCAATCCGGAGAGCGACTCGCTCTACGCCCGCACCAAGGCCGAGGCCGAGATGGCGGTGCGCGAGGTGAAGCCGGACGCCATCATCGTGCGCCCCTCGGTCGTGTTCGGCCCGGGCGACGACTTCCTGAACAAGTTCGCCGCCATGGCGCAGGTGTCGCCGGTGCTGCCGCTCATCGGCGGCGGCCAGACGAAATTCCAGCCGGTCTATGTCGGCGATGTGGGCGAGGCCATCGCCCGCGCCATCAGCCGGACGGACGCGGACGGTCAGACCTATGAGCTGGGCGGCCCGGCCGTGATGACCTTCGAGGAGGTGCTGAAGCTGGTGGCCCGGGAGACCTATCGCGAGCCGGGTCTGGTGTCCCTGCCCTTCCCCATCGCCAGGGCGATCGGCGGTCTGGCCCAGATCACGGCGGCGTTCGGCATCAAGCCGGTGCTGACCGAGGATCAGGTGACGCTGCTGCAGACGGACAATGTGGTGTCCGACGGCGCCCAGGGCCTGGCCGCGCTGGGCATCGAGCCGACGGGCGTGGAAGCCGTCGCCGCCGGTTATCTGTGGCGCTACCGCAAGGGCGGCCAGTTCGCGACGGAAGCCGCGGCGGCCTGAGCCGCCTTCTGCGGAGTGGTTAGTGGCGAGTGATTAGTAGCTGGCCACCAGCCTGCGACGGGACGGTTTCCGCCGCCTTCCGCCAGCACTGTCAGCGGAAGGGCGGCGCAGGTCTTGCGGCTGCACCCTGTCGGCCAACCACTAGCCACTAACCACTCGCCACTTCCCTCGCGCCGCGCTTCAGGCCAGCCAGAGCGCCAGCAGGCCGACGGTCCCGACCACGATCCGCCAGATGGCGAAGGGCGTGAAGCCGTAGTTGGACACGAAGCTGAGCAGGAAGCGGATCACCAGCAGGCCGGCGACGAAGGCGCTGATGAAGCCCACGGCGATGACCCAGCCGAAGCTGAGGTCCAGAGCGCCGCCGCTCTTGATCAGGTCGTAGGTGAAGGCGCCCACCATGGTCGGGATGGCCAGAAAGAAGGAGAACTCGGCCGCCGCCGGCTTGTCCAGGCGCAGCAGCAGGCCGCCCGCGATGGTCGAGCCCGAGCGCGACACGCCGGGCACCAGCGCCAGACACTGGAACAGGCCGATCAGGGCCGAGGTCTTCCACGTCAGCTGCATCGCGTCGGATTGCTTCGGCGTGGGCGCCCAGCGGTCCAGCGCCATCAGCAGGAAACCGCCGATGATCAGGGTGATGCAGACGATCTGGGGCGTCTCGAACAGATAGCCCTTGATGAAGTCGTACAGAAAGGCCCCCGCCAGCAGCGACGGGATGAAGGCGATCACGACGCTGATGGCGAAATGACGGGCTTTCGGATCGGTCGGCAGGCCGATCAGCACCTTCCACAGGCGTCCGAAATACAGCAGCACGAGCGCGAGAATGGCGCCCAGCTGGATCATCACCACGAAGGAGGACCAGCGCGAGTCGGTGAGGCCCAGAGCCTCGCGCAGAAGCAGCAGGTGGCCGGTGGACGACACCGGAATGAACTCGGTCAGACCCTCGATCAGACCGAGGAGGATCGCCGCAAGCCAGTCAGCCATGGATTTCCCTTATCGCCGGGTCCGACGCCTCAATGCGCGCCCGGCTCCGGCCCCACATAGCGCAGGCGCGCCCGGATAGGCGAGCCGTCAAGCGACTGGTCGAGCGCATGGGCCAGCAGACCGGCCAGACGCCCCACCAGAAAGATGTCCTGCGCCCCGTCGCGCGGCAGCTCCATGCGCCGGGCGGCCGTGGCGAGAGCCAGGGCGAAGCCGGGCGGCGGACCAGCGGCGGCCTGACCGTCGCGCAAGACGCGCAGAAGATCGGCGGGCAGGTCGGCGGCGGCCAGCAGGGCCTGGGCGCGCGGGTCGGCGTCATTCCAGTCGGGATCTCCGAAACCCGCCCGGTCGAGATCGCGCGTCGCCTCCGCCGGATGGCGGCGGACGGCGTTGATCCAGCCGGAAGCGCGCGACAGCTCCGTCACCGTTCGGCAGGCGGCGGCGACGGTCAGCCCGGCGAGGGCGGCGGCGGCGGGCGAGGCCCCGCCCGCGGCGACCGCGCGGGTGGCGATGACGGCGGCGTCCATCCCCGCGTCGGCGGACAGGACCAGAGCCCGGCGGATCAGCTGGGCGTCGCGCTCGGGCGCCTTCCAGAAGCGGGCGAGGCGCTGGTGCAGGAACAGACGCGGGCCGGGACCGGCGACGGCGTCCACCGCCTCATCGAGCACGCGGGCGCATTCGACGCGCAGGGCCTCCGGATCGCGGGCGGGCGTATCGGCGTCCTCGTCCGCGCGACGGGCGAGGGCGGTGAACAGGCGGGCGCGGGCCGAGCCCCCGGGGGTGACGCCGACGCGGGGGCGGATTTGGGCGAAGGGGTTGGCGGCGCGGGAGGCCCAGAGCGTCCGTGCGACATCTTCCAGCGTGGCGGTCGCCGACAACTGGACCGCGTCCAGCCCCCGGTAGAACAGCCGCCCGGAGGCGATGACGCTGACCGACGAGGCCAGATCAGCCTCGCCCCGCCCGGCGGGGCCGCGCTCCATGACGCGCGGCGCCTCATCCGTCTCGATCAGGTCGCCGGTCAGACGCGCGATGTCGCGGGCGGCGTAGAGACTGCGGCGCGGATCGGCGGGATCAGGGCGCGCGGCGATGCGGCCACGACTGACATAGGCGTAGAGCGTCTGGGCCTTGACCCCCAGCCGTCCCAGGGCCTCCGTCCGCCCGATCCAGCGTTCGCCGGTCGTTTCCATCGCAGTCCCCCCGGTCCCGTCACACTCCGGAAACCATAATGGGCCGCGACCTTGGGGCCGTTTCGTGACGAACACGCTAACGCCGGTATGTACGACGACTTGGCAGGGTCGCAGGTTTCCGCGACAAGGCCGTTCATGAGCACCGCTTCTCTCGATGATGTTCACGCCGCGACACGGGGCGTGACCCGCCTGTCGGTCGCCGTGGCCGTCATCCTGATCGTGCTGAAGACCTTTGCGCTGGGCGCGTCGGGGTCGGTGTCGATCCTGGCGTCGCTGGCGGATTCGGCGCTGGACCTGATCGCCTCGCTGGCCACCTTCTTCGCCGTGCGCTGGGCCGCCGCCCCGCCGGACGAGGAACACCGCTTCGGCCACGGCAAGGGCGAGGCGATGGCGGCGCTGGTGCAGGCCGGTCTGATCTTCGCCTCCAGCGTCTTCATCGGCTGGGAAGCGATCCAGCGCCTGTTCGACCCGCGCCCGGTCAGCGCCGGCTGGGCAGGCGTGTCGGTGATCCTGATCTCCATGGCCCTGACCGGCTGGCTGATCTGGCAGCAGGGCCGGGCGATCAAGGCCAGCGGATCGACCGCCGTGGCCGCCGACCGCGCCCACTACGCCTCCGATCTGGCGGCGAACCTCGTGGTCCTGATCGGGGCGGCGTCCGGCGCCTTCCTGTCGGCGTCGGGACTGGACGCGGCGGCGGGTCTGGTGGTCGCGGTCTGGCTGTTCTGGGGCGGGACGGGCGTGCTGAAGGGCGCCGCCGACCAGCTGCTGGACCGGACGGCCTCGGACAGCGACCGGGCGACGATCACCACGGCCATCCTGTCCGATCCGCGGATCACGGGCGTGCACCGCCTGCGGACCCGTCAGGCCGGGCCGGTGCTGATGATGCAGATGCATGTGGACATGGCGCCCAGCCTGACGCTGGCGGAGGCACACGACATTCTGGACGCGGCGGAGACGCGGTTGCTGGAGCTGTGGCCGCACGCCGACATCATGATCCACCCCGACCCGCGCGATGCGGCGCCCGTCGACGGGATCGCGGAAAAAGACCCGGATACGGCCGCCACCGGAGCTGATGACTAACGCCCGCTTAACGGCCTTGGGCGCATGGAATGCCGGATGTCGGTGTCCGTCCTCTTTCACTTCGCCTTTGATCCCGCCTCGCGCGTCGCGCGTCTGGCGCTGGGCGAAGCCAAGGTTCTGTTCGAGGAAAACGCGGTCAAGCCGTGGGAGCCGGACTGTCCCATCTTCACGCTGAATCCGTCGGGCATGACCCCGGTGCTGCAGACGACGGCCAACAGCCGGGTGCTGACGGTGTGCGAGCAGTCGGCCATTCTGGGCTGGCTGGAGGATCGCGGCCGCGAGCCCTTCCTGCTGCCGTCGGACCCGTTCGAGCGGGCCGAGGCGCGGCGGCTGGTCGGCTGGTTCGACGGTCGCTTCCATGACGAGGTCAACGCCGTGCTGCTGCACGAGCGGATGGAGAAGCCCCTGCTGCGGCTGGGACCGCCGGAGGCGCGGGCGCTGCGAGCCGGACGCGAGGCGCTGAAATTCCATCTGGTCATGCTGGAGAAGCTGCTGGGCGAGCGCGACTGGCTGGCCGGGCGCCGGATGAGCCAGGCCGACATCGTCGCCGTGGCCCATTTGTCGGTGCTGGACTATTTCGGCGAGATCAGCTGGGCCAACTATCCGGGTCTGAAGACCTGGTACATGAAGCTGAAATCGCGGCCCTGTTTCCGCACGCTGCTGTCGGACAGGTTCCCCGGGGTGGCCCCGGCGGCGCACTACACGGATCTGGATTTCTGATTGGCGGGTGAAAAGTGCTAGTGAGCGAGGGGTGAACGGGTTTGCGCCGTCGCCCACGCCATTGGCTCACCCATTCGCTCACCAGCACTTTTCACTCCCATGAGCGACCGTTTCAAGACCGCGATCAGAGCCGCCGCCGCGGACCTCGGCTTCGAGGTCTGCCGGTTCGCATCGGCGTCGGAGCCGTGGAGCGCGGGGGAGCGGCTGGCGCATTTCGTCGAGGCCGGACGGCACGGCGAGATGGGCTGGATGGAGACGACGCTGGAGCGCCGCGCCCATCCGACCGCCATGTGGGACGGGGCGAGGACGGCGATCGTTCTGGGGCTGAACTACGGCCCTGAAACCGATCCCCTCCCCGAGCTTGAGGACCGGTCGAGCGGCTACATCTCGGTCTATGCGCGGGGCGACGACTATCACGAGGTCATCAAGGGACGGCTGAAGACGCTGGCCGGGCAGGTGGCGGCGAAGACGGGGCAGGACGTGAAGGTGTTCGTGGACACCGCCCCCCTGATGGAGAAGCCGCTGGCGCAGCGGGCCGGTCTGGGATGGCAGGGCAAGCACACCAATCTGCTGTCGCGGAACCACGGCAACTGGCTGTTCCTGGGGGTGATCCTGAGCGCGGCGGAGATGGAGCCGGACGCGCCGGAGACCGAGCACTGCGGCCGCTGCACCGCCTGTCTGGACGCCTGCCCGACGAACGCCTTTCCCGCCCCCTTCCAGCTGGATGCGCGGCGGTGCCTGTCCTACCTGACCATCGAGTTCGCCGGGCCGTGGCCGGAGGAGTTCCGCGAGGCGACGGGCAGCCGGATCTACGGCTGTGACGACTGTCTGGCGTCCTGCCCGTGGAACAAGTTCGCGGCGGCGGCCAGCGAAAGCCGGGTGCAGGCGCGCGACAGTCTGGTCTCGCCCCGGCTGGCCGATCTGGCGGCGCTGGACGACCCATCGTTCCGGGCGCTGTTCACCAAAAGCCCGGTCAAGCGGATCGGGCGCAACCGCTTCGTCCGCAATGTGCTGTACGCCATCGGCAACAGCGGGGACGCGGACCTGATCCCGTCGGCGCAGGCGCTGACGGACGACCCCGATCCCGTGGTGCGGGACGCGGCGGAATGGGCGCTGGAGCGGCTGCGCCCCGGCTGACGATCAACCGTTGGCGGTGCGGCCGATGGGTCCGCCGCCGGGGGCGCGGGAGATGTCGAGCAGCTTCAGGCGGAAGACCAGCACGCTGTTGGCCGGGATCTCGGGCGAGGAGCGTTCGCCGTAGCCCTTGTCGGCGGGCAGGTAGACGATCCATTCGTCGCCGGGCTTCATGTGCTGAAGCACCTCGGTCCAGCCCTCGACGACCGTGCCGAGGGTGAAGACGGCGGGGGCGCCGCGCTCGTAAGAACTGTCGAAGACCGATCCGTCGATCAGCGAGCCCTCATAGTCGACGCGAACCAGATCATTACCGTCGGGGCTTTCACCGCCGGCGGGGCCGGACTGGACGACCTTGTACTGGATGCCGCCGGGCAGGGTCCGGACGCCCTCGGCCTTGGCGTTCTGCGCGAGGAAGGTCTGGCCCGCCTGCAGATTGGCCTCGGCGTCGGCGGCGTTGACCTCCGGCGCGCGATTGCACGCGGCCAGAGCCGCGATCATGGCCAGCGCCGCGGCGCCCTTAACCCATCCGGAGTTCATAGCCCGCACCTTCAAGTCCCTGTCTGATTTCTTCGGCGTGCGCCTCGCCGCGGGTCTCGACCATGATGTCGAACTCCGCGCCCTTGGCCGGCACGTCCAGCGCCAGCCGGTTGTGCACCACGTCTATGATGTTTCCGCCAAGGCCACCGATGACGGCGCTCATTTTCGACAGCATGCCCGGGCGGTCGTCGCCGAGGATGCGATAGACCACCAGCCGCTTTTCGCGGACCAGTTCGCGGTTCAGGACCACGGCCAGCATGCGGGCGTCGATGTTGCCGCCGGTCAGCTCGATGCCGACCTTCAGGCCCTTGAACTTGTCCGGATAGGCCAGCATGGCGGCCAGACCGCCGGCGCCCGCGCCCTCGGCCACGGTGCGCTCCATGGTGGCGAGACAGGAGACGCCGCGCTCGAAATCAGCCTCCTGACAGACCAGAACCTCGTCGATCAGCCCTTCGGCGACGGCGAAGGGGATGTCGCCCACGGCCTTGATGGCGATGCCCTCGGCGATGGTCTGACCGCCGCATTTCGGAGCCTCGCCGTTCCGGCGGGCGTTGAAGGAGGGGTACATGGCCGCCTCGACACCGACGATGCGAATCGACGGCTTCAGCGTCTTGGCCGCCAACGCCGAACCGGCGATCAGGCCGCCGCCGCCGATGGGGATGATCAGGACGTCGAGATCCGGCGCATCCTCCATGAACTCCAGCCCGCAGACGCCCTGACCGGCGACGATTCCCTCGTCATCGAAGGCCGAGACGAAGATGAAGCCTTCCTCGTCGCGCAGACGGTGGGCCTCCTCGGTGGAGCCGGAGAAGTCGAGCCCCTTGATGACGACATTGGCGCCGTGCTGGCGCGTGCCGTCGATCTTCACGAAAGGCGTGCCCTCGGGCATCACGATGGTGACCGGCACGCCGAGGCGGCCGCCGTGGTAGGCCAGAGCCTGGGCGTGGTTGCCCGCGCTGGCGGCGACGACGCCGCGCTTGCGCTCGTCCGGGGTCAGTTGCAGCAGGCGGTTCAGCGCCCCCCGCTCCTTGAAGCTGCCGGTGAAATGCAGGTTGTCGAACTTGATCCACACCTCGGCGCCCGTCAGCTGGGACAGGCGGCGGGAGTAGCGAACGGGCGTGCGGTCGACCTGACCGGCGATGCGGTCCCGTGCGGCCAGAATATCGTCAAACGTGACTGTCATGGACGTCCCCTATAGCCGGTCTCGCGCCGGATTTGTGGCGCGCTTGTGGACCACGGTCCAAACGGCCGCAACCTTGACCTTATCGCGGCGTTGAGCGTCTGATCCGACGTTCGACCCACGCCTGTATGGAGAGAGCTCATGTCCATCGCCCGGTCCGTTCTGACCTTTGCCGCCGTCAGCGCCTCGGCGGCTGTTCTGGCCGCCTGCGCGACCACGCCGACCGGCGCGGCCGGACCCGCCGGTCCCGCCCCGTTCAGCACCGCAGACTTCAACTGGTCGACCGTCGCCGGTCGCGCCTCCATCGAGGGCCGCGTCGACTATCGCCGCGACGGACAGGCCTTCGCCTGCACCGGCTCGGTCGCCCTGACGCCCGACACCCCCTACACCCGCGCCCGCTTCCGCACCTTGTACGGGGCGACCGACCGCGCCGCGATCCCGGAAGCCGTCGTGCGCGCCCGCACCGTGGCCGATCCCAACGCCGACTATCGCGGCTTCGTCCGCTCGGCGACCTGCCAGGACGGTCGGTTCGAGTTCACCGGCCTGCCCGCGGGCGGCTGGTTCCTGATCACCCCGGTCAGCGCCGGGGGAGATCGCGTGGTGCTGATGCGGCGCGTCGATACGCGTAGCGGACGAATCGCCGTCACCCTGCCCTGAGTGCGTACAGTTCCGTCTTTCGAGGCCGCGTATCAGGCCGCCCCGGAGAATTAACCATGCGAGCTGCCCTCCTGATCGCCGCCGGTCTGGCCGTCTCCCTGACGCTGGTCGGCGGCCCGGCCTCGGCCCAGTCCTACGACGGCTACGGGTACGAGTACGGGAACAGCGGCTATCACGGCGGCCATGATCCGCAGGACGATCGGTATTATCGGCCGCGCTATCGCTCGAACGCCGTGCCGTCGACCTTCGACTGGCGCAGCCAGCTGGACAGGCCGGGCGATTATCGCTGCGACCGGTTCTGGGACGCCAGCCGCGACGACTGCGGCGACCGCTGGCGCGACCAGCGCCGCCGGGTCAGCGCCCAGGCCCGCGGCGACTACCGGGAGCTGGCCGGGTATCGGGCCGGGGACGGTTACGGCTACGGGTACGGGGACGGCTATGGCTACGGGTACGGCTACAACGGGTACGGTTATGGACCGCGCCGGGGCTATGGCTCGCGGGCCTATGGTTATGGCTACGGCTATGGCGGCCACGATCAGGGCGGCACGACCTATGAAGGCGCCTATGGCCGGCCCGACGTGGTCTTCCCGGGCGGCGGACGTTACGGCCGCTACGCCGATACACGGTACTCCGGCTCGCGGGACGGACGCCGCATCGACTGGTGCCGGGCGACCTATCGCTCCTACGATCCGGGCAGCGGCTATTACCGCGCGTACAGCGGACGACTGGTCTGGTGCGGCTAAGCTTCTGAAAATCGGACAATGTTCGTCCGATCACGGATGTGTGGGTGAGCGGCGTTCGCCATTTTTTCGCCCGCTCCGACCCGCTTCGCTCGGCATGGCCCCATGCGGGCGCAGTCGAGGGGGAGCGTCATGTCCCAGCACAACATCTCCGGTTCCGAGGTTTTCGGTCCCAAGCCGTTCGTCATCCTGCGCGGCGTGAAATCCAGCGGCCTGCGCCGCCGCAAGAGCGCGCGTGTTCTCGGCGCCTTCATCGCCGGGGCTGTCGTGACCCTGGTCGGCGGCGCGGTCGCCGTGGCGGCCCTGGTCGGGCCGACGCTCTTCGGGTAGGCCCGACGGCCTTCAAACACTTCACGCGGCATTCTCCCTCCCCGCCCCGGGGAGGGATGTCGGCGCACAGCGACGACAGGGTGGGGGCGGCTCGGCGATACAAGCGCTGTATCGCCTTAGAGCCCTCCCCACCCGGCTTCGCCCGCGGCTCAGCCAACCTCCCCCGGCATTGGGTAGCAAACACACCTAGAGTTTCTATGCATTTTCCGAGGGTTATGTAGACTCCAGCCAGTAAGAGTGGATCGCCGATGTCGTGGAAGGGACGGCGGTCCCACAGCAGGTTAGGAGATATGCCCAAACAGCAAAGCGTCGTTCCGCCAGGTGCGGATCATGCACAAGCGCTTCATGCGCTGACACGGAAGTATGCCGAGGTAGCTGGCCTCATCGGTCGCGCCAAGGCCGAGGTGCATCGGCTGACAACCGACTTGGCCCACATTGAGGGGGCCATTCGCATCTTCGACCCGACGATCGAAATCGGGCGGATTAAGGCCAAGTATGTGCCGATCCGCGAGCCTTCGGCTCAGGGCGAGGTCACCAGCATCATCCTCGACGCCTTGAGAGAAAGCCCCGATCCTCTAACGCCGCGCGAACTCACCGAACACCTGATGGTGAGACGCGCGCTGCCGGTCGATGATCGGGACCTGTTCAATATCATGCTGAAGCGCGTTCGCGCCTGCCTGCGGTCTCAACGTGGTCGTGGCGTGCTGAAGCCCATCGCCATGGAGGGCATGGCCCAACGCTGGGAAGTCACGCTATGAAAATTCAACGGTTTAAGGCGGGTCCGATCCGGTTCACGCGCGGCCGACGGTTCTACGAGGTCGCTCACGCCTACGACGGCCATGGCTTCATCGGTCTGTGCGATGGTCGCGTTATCGCGACCGCCGCCGAACCGGCCGCCGTGGCGCGCGCCATGATCAAGTCCGTCGCCTGGATGAAGTAGGACATGCGTCGCGACATCTCGCGGCATCGACTGGCTGATCATCTCCTCAACTGCCCCGGCCCGCCGGGCGCGCTGGAGGTGTTCGTCGGGACCCGGCCGATTGAGGATGGCTGGGTCATCGTCGTGCTTCGCATCGACGGCTGCACGACTGAGAAGCAGGCTGCGTGGTTCGGTGGTGGCGTCCAAGGCGACCTTCTGGACCATCTTCGGCACTCCAACCCGGAGGAGGTTCCGGCCGAGGCGGTCGAGGCCGAATGGGCAATCCCTGCCGGCGCCGCGACGTGGAGCATCGCTATCTTTGTCACGCTGGGATCGATGCTGGAGGCCCTGACGATGGCGGACTTCCTGAAAGCCTACGCCGCGCCCACGCCCCATTGATCAGAAAGGAATATCGAAGCCGACCACCCCCGGCCGTAGGTCTCACCTTCTTGCCGTTTCCACCTTTCCCTGTGCTATCCCTCGCCGCCGAGGGGTAGTAACGCATGAACCATCAGTCTCTGTCGGCCTTCATCTGGTCCGTCGCGGACCTGCTGCGGGGCGACTACAAGCAGTCGGACTACGGCAAGGTGATCTTGCCGTTCACAGTGCTGCGCCGGCTGGACTGCGTGCTGGAGCCGACCAAGGCGGCCGTCCTGGCTGAGGACGCGAAGCGCAAGGCCGACGGCTTGAACCCCGACGCCTTCCTGAAGCGCGCGGCCGGCCTGTCCTTCTACAACACCTCGCCGATGGACATGGGGCGGCTGGTCGGCGACGCCGACAACATCGCCGCCAACCTCTACGCCTATATCCAAGGCTTCTCGCCCGAGGTCCGGGACATCTTCGAGCGTTTCGAGTTCACCGCCCAGGTCGACCGGCTCGCCAAGGCCGGGTTGCTCTACCAGGTGACCGAGCGGTTCGCGCGGATCGACCTGCACCCCAAGGCGATCGACAACCATCAGATGGGCCTCGCCTTCGAGGAACTGATCCGTCGTTTCGCCGAACTGTCGAATGAAACCGCCGGGGAGCACTTCACCCCGCGCGAGGTGATCCGGCTGATGGTCAGCCTGATTTTCATCGAGGACGATGACGTCCTGTCGAAGCCGGGAGTGGTGCGGTCGATATACGACCCCACGGTCGGCACGGGCGGAATGCTATCCGTAGCCGAGGAATACCTCGTCGAGCATAGCCCCGGCGCGCGGGTGAGCCTGTTCGGTCAAGAACTGAACCCGGAGTCCTACGCCATCTGCAAGGCCGACATGCTGATCAAGGGTCAGGACGTCGGCGCCATTATCTTCGGCAACACCCTCTCAGACGACGGCCATCCGGGGCGCAAGTTCGACTACATGCTGTCCAATCCGCCCTTCGGGGTGGAGTGGAAGAAGGTAGAGAAAGTCGTGCGCGCCGAGCACGAGCAGCAAGGCCATAGCGGCCGGTTCGGTCCCGGACTGCCGCGCGTATCGGACGGCTCGCTGCTGTTCCTGATGCACCTGCTGTCCAAGATGCGGCCCGCCAAGGAGGGCGGCAGCCGGTTCGGCATCGTCCTGAACGGCTCGCCCCTGTTCACCGGCGGCGCCGGATCGGGAGAGAGCGAGATCAGGCGCTACCTGTTGGAGAACGACCTGGTCGAGGCGATCGTCGCCCTACCGACCGACATGTTCTACAACACCGGCATCGCCACCTACGTCTGGATCGTGTCGAACCGGAAGCCGGCGGCGCGCCGAGGCAAGCTGCAACTGATCGACGCTTCGGGCTTCTGGCAAAAGATGCCCAAGTCGCTCGGCTCCAAGCGGCGGAAGATGTCGAACGATCACATCGGCAGGGTTACGCGCCTGTTCGGCGCCTTCGATCCGGCGCAACTGGCGACTCTATTCGACGCGAACGGCAAAGAGGTTGGCCGCGAGATCGTGGTCGAGGGCGACGCGCCCCCGCCGGCGCCCGAGGCCGGCAAGGTCAAGCTGCGTCCGCTGTCGCTGATCTTCGACAACACGGAATTTGGCTACCGGGCCATCACCGTCGAGCGACCCGCGCTGGACGATCAGGGTCGGGCGATCTTGGGACAGAAGGGCAAGCACAAGGGCAAGCCGGTCGCAGACAGCGCGCTACGGGACACTGAGAACGTGCCGTTAAACGAAGCGGTCGAGGCCTATTTCGAGCGAGAGGTTAAGCCCCACGCGCCGGACGCCTGGATCGACGATACGAAGACCAAGGTCGGCTACGAAATCCCGTTCAACCGGCACTTCTACGTGTTCGAGCCGCCACGTGACCTAGCCGAGATCGACGCTGATCTGCGAGAAGTTACCGACCGCATCAAAATGATGATCGAGGGGCTGGCGGCATGACGGGCGCCGATCTCAGGGCCGCCATCCTGGCGCTGCTCGACAGCCATCCGTCGGTTTCCGCATCGCCCGCCGGGCATGCCAAGCACGCCCTGCGCTACGTCACGGCCCAGGCCGCGCCGATTGGCTTCGAGCCCCGGACCGTGCGATTTCAGAATCTCTGGGTCCGCGCCGATTCAGTGCGAAAGCATCGGCTCGCCGACATCGACAGCCGCCGTTACGCGCACGCCGACTTCCACGTCAGCCAGCCGAACCACGACCTGTTTGGTGAACCTGCCTTCAAGGATACCGACCTCGTCTGCTTCAAGGTGAAAGACCTTTGGCAGGCTGCGCGGGTCGTCGCGGAAGTCGCCGGGTCAGGGTCTGGCGCGTGAGCTGGCCGTATCCCGAATACCGCGACAGCGGTGACGTATGGCTCGGAGCGCTGCCCAGCCACTGGGAGGTCCGACGCCTCAAGCAGGTCGCCCACGCATACCCGAGCAACGTCGACAAGAAGAGCCACGAGGGCGAACTGCCGGTGCGGCTCTGCAACTATACCGACGTCTACTACAAGGATGTCATCGCTGACGCTGATGGGCTGATGGCGGCCACGGCGAGTGCGGAGCAGATCGAGAAATTTTCTCTTCGCGCCGGCGACGTCATCATCACCAAGGATTCCGAAACGGCCGACGACATCGCCGTGTCGGCCTACGTCCCTGATGATCTGCCTGGGGTGGTCTGCGGCTACCACCTCTCGATAATCCGCCCCAAGGGGGGCACCAGCGGTGCGTTTCTGAAGCGCTACTTCGACTCGCACTACGCGAAGTCGTGCGCGGCGGTCCGCGCCAATGGGCTGACCCGCGTGGGGCTCGGCCAATATGCGGTGGATAACCTTGTCGTGCCGTTTCCTCCGCTGGAAGAGCAGACAGCCATCGCCGCGTTCCTCGACCGCGAGACGGGCAAGATCGACGCGCTGGTGAAGGCGCAGCAGCGGCTGATCGACCTGCTGAAGGAGAAGCGCCAAGCTGTGACCTCCCAGGCCGTCACCAAGGGCCTCGACCCGGCCGCTCCCATGAAGGACTCCGGCGTCGAATGGCTCAGCATGGTCCCATCGCACTGGAAGGTCTTGCGAATAGCGAATTTGTTCCGGGAGGTCAGTGACTCGGGTGACGACAGCCTTCCAGTGCTTAGTGTCTCCATACATCACGGGGTCTCGGACGATGAAGCTGATCCGGACGAGGCTGACAGAAAGATCACGCGCAGCGAGGACAGGTCTAAGTATAAGCGCGTCGAACCTAATGACCTTGTCTACAACATGATGCGAGCGTGGCAGGGGGGCTTCGGGACAGTCAAAGTCTTGGGCGCAGTCAGCCCGGCCTATGTAGTTGCTCGCCCAGCCCGCCCGGAGGTTGCCAAGTTCGTCGAACTGCTCTTGCGAACTCCAAAAGCCATCGAGGAGATGAGACGCCGATCGCGAGGAGTCACGGACTTCCGTCTTCGACTGTATTGGGACGAATTCAAAGACATGCGCGTCGCCTTGCCGGGGCCCGACGAGGTGAAGGCGATCTTGGGGCACATTGAGAACCAGATTTCTAAGTGGGAGCGCTTGATAGAGGTTGGTCACGAGACCATCGCTTTGCTTGAAGAACGACGCGCCGCTCTCATCTCAGCCGCTGTCTCCGGCAAGATCGACATTAGGTGCGATCGGCCAACCGCTCGTCGACTCGTTGGAGCGGCGGTCCTCGAACTCGTCGCCGACACACCCGCCTCAAGTCGGATGACGTCCGCCAAGCGGATGTATCTAGCCGAGGCCCACGCCGGGATATGGGAACTTCGGGGCCAGCCACAGCGCATGGCCGCCGGTCCCTTCGACGGTGCCCTGATGAGCGAGGTCGAGGCTGAACTGGCGCGGGTCGGGCACGTCGCCACCAGCCAGCCGGGCGGTCCGAACAGCCAAGTTCACTACCAGCTGACCGGACAGCGGGACGCGCTACGCCCCGAACTCGACGCGCTGCTGGGCGACCGCCGCGCCGCCTTCGACAAGATGCTGGCCGATCTCGGGAAACTGGAGTCCAAGGGCGTCGAGGCCGTCGCCACCCTCTACGCCGTCTGGAACGACATACTGATCGATGGAAAGACGCCCACGGAGGACGCCGTCATCGACGGCGTCCTGAACGACTGGCACGCCGAGAAGCGCGACAAGTTCACCAAGGCGGACCTGCGCAACTACCTCGGCTGGATGAGTCGCCACGGCATGATGCCCACGGGTCGTGGACCTCGCACCAAATCCGGCGCACTGCTCTGACTCCGTTGGGGTTGTGCTGATACGCGGCGATTCCGTAGGTTAGTGCGGGAGTTGAGGGGGATCGCCGTGAATGAACTGGCCGCCGTGCCTGGAATCGGGAAGCTGGAACGCGTCGCCCTGCGCGAGGTGTGGCGGCACGAGGCCTATGACTTCACGCGCTGGCTCCAGGACAACATCGACGTCCTGAACGAGGCGCTGGGCTTGTCGCTGGTCAACGTCGAGCGCGAGCAGGCGGCCGGCAGCTTCAGCATCGACCTTGTCGCCGAGCGTGAGAGCGGCGGCAAGGTCATCATCGAGAACCAGTTGGAGAAGTCGAACCACGACCATCTGGGCAAGGTGCTGACCTACATGGTCGCCATGGAGGCCCAGACGGCGATCTGGATCGTCGCCGAACCCCGGCCCGAGCACGTCTCGGTGGTCGCCTGGCTCAACGAGTCGAGCAGTTCGGACTTCTACCTGGTGAAGGTTGAGGCGGTGCGGATCGGCGTATCGCCACCGGCGCCGCTGCTGACGCTGATCGTCGGTCCATCAGCCGAGACGGCCGCCGTCTCGCGCAGCAAGCGCGAGTTCGCCGAGCGGCATGACGTGCGCCAGAACTGGTGGGCACGCCTAGTCGCCCGGCCCGACGCCAAGCTGCACAGCCACATCACGCCGGGTCCGTCGACCTGGATCGGCGTAACCTCCGGCGTGCGGGGCCTGCCGCTGAACTACGTCATCACGCAGCAGGACTGCGGCGCCGAACTCTACATCGACCGAGGCAAGGGCTCGGAGGCCGAGAACAAGTCGATCTTTGACCAGCTCTTCGCCCGGCGCGAGGAGATCGAGCAGGCCTTCGGCGGCCCCCTGAGTTGGGAGCGGCTCGACGACGGTCGCGCCAGCCGCATCCGGGCGCGTGTCACTGCCGGCGGCTATCGCGCCCCCGAGGACGAGTGGGACACCATTCAGACCCAGCAGGTCGATACCATGAACCGGCTGCACAAGGCGCTCCAGCCACACCTGAAATCCCTCAAGCTGGGCTACGAGGCGCCGGAATGAGCGTCCTCGTGCCCGGCTCTGGCGGAGCGACGGCCGGCCGCTCGCTGGAACTCTATTTCATCGACGGCCGCCCCGACGGCATGCTGACGGCCGAGGTGTTCAACTGGACGGGCCACGTCCTAATGGCGCCTCGAACTCAACTGGCGGCCGCTCTAAGTCGCAAGGAGGCTGGCTACACGGGCGTGTATCTGCTGCTCGGCGAATATGAGGGAGAACCGCGCGCCTACGTCGGCGAGGGCGAGGACATCAGCGACCGCATCCGCAGCCACGATACCCGCAAGGACTGGTGGACCACCGTGGTGCTGGTGACTTCAGCGGCCAACAACCTGCACAAGGCGCACGCAAAGTATCTGGAAGCGCGTCTTGTCGAACAAGCGCGCCTCGTCGGCCGCGTGGCGCTGGACAACGGCAACACCCCTCCTCGACCTGGCCTGTCCGAGGCTGCCCGAGCAAACATGGAGGCGTTTCTCGACTACCTCTTCATGGTGTTGCCGGCCCTGCGGATAGACATGTTCCTTCAGGCGACGCGGCCCGCCCGCCAGGGCCCCGTCGAGACGTCGGGCACGAGCCCAACTCGCTTCGAGCTGGTGAACAGAAAGCATAAGCTGCGGGCGACGGCTGTGCTCGACGATGGCGACTTCATCGTTCAGGCGGGATCGCTCGCACGAGCGAGTTGGGAGGGCCGAAATACGGAAACGAGCGGCTATGCTCTCCTGCGCGATGAACTCCAGCGAATGGGTGTGCTGGCGACCCGCGGCGGAGCCTGCGAGTTCACCAAAGACTACGCGTTCAAAAGTCCTAGCGCCGCCGCCGCCGTGGTGAATGGACGGCCTGCGAACGGCACCCTTGAGTGGCGGTTGGAAGGCGGTGGAGCGACCTACAAGGAGTGGGAAGCACAGCATCTAGAGGTGTTGACTGGGAAGGCCGGCTTATGAGCCTTCACAAAGAAATCGGCTTCGAAACCGAGGTCTGTGAGCATCTCGCTGCTCACGGCTGGCTCCACGACGCCGGCGACTACGTCCACCACGACCGTCGGCGCGCGTTGTTCACCCCGGACTTGGCGGCTTGGGTGGAACAGACCCAGCCCGAGGCCTGGGCGGCCTTGTCCAAGACGCATGGAGCCGCTGCCGCCGACGTCCTCGCCGACCGGCTGCGCAAATCGCTGGACGAGCGTGGCGTGCTGGACGTGCTGCGCAATGGGCTCGACATCGTGGGCGCGCGCCGTCGCCTGGCGATGGCGCAGTTCCGTCCCGCCATGGGGATGAACCCCGAGATCACCCGGCGCTACGAGGCGAACCGGCTGCGGGTGGTCCGACAGGTGCGCTACTCGACCGCCAACGAGAACTGCATCGACCTGGTGCTCTATCTGAACGGTGTGCCGGTCGCGACGGTGGAACTGAAGACCGACTTCACCCAGAGCGTCCGCGACGCCGTCGATCAGTATCGCTTCGACCGGCTGCCTCGGACCAAAGGCGGCCCGGTCGAACCTCTGCTCGGCTTCCCCGGCGGTGCGATGGTCCACTTCGCGGTCAGCAACCGCGAGGTCGAGATGACAACGCGGCTGGAAGGACCGGCCACACGGTTTCTCCCGTTCAATCGGGGCGATCACGGCGGCAAGGGCAACCCGTCAGACGGCGCGGGACATCCCACAGCCTACCTGTGGGAAGAGATCTGGCACCGCGATAGCTGGCTCGAAATTCTGGGCCGCTACATGGTGACCCGGCGGGACCCCAAGAAGCTGATCACCAGCGTCATCTTCCCGCGCTACCACCAACTCGACGGCACGCGGAAACTGGCGGCCGAGGTGCTCAAGGAAGGCCCCGGCGGACGGTTCCTGATCCAGCATTCGGCGGGGTCCGGGAAGACCAACTCAATCGCCTGGTCGGCGCATTTCCTATCCGAGCTGCACGACGCTGACGACAACAAACTGTTCAGCAGCGTGATCGTCGTCTCGGACCGCAATGTCATCGACAGCCAGCTTCAGGAAGCCCTGTTCGACTTCCAGCGCGTCCAGGGCGTGGTCGAGACCATCAAGAGCGAGAGCGGGTCCAAGAGCGGTCAGCTGGCCAAGGCCCTGGCGGCCGGCAAGAAGGTCATCGTCTGCACCATCCAGACCTTCCCCTTCGCGATCGAGGCTGTGCGAGACCTGGCCGCGACCGAAGGTAAGGCTTTCGCCGTCATCGCCGATGAAGCCCACTCCAGCCAGACCGGTGAGGCAGCGGCCAAGCTGAAGGAGATGCTGTCGGCCGAGGAAGCGGCGGCGCTGGCCGACGGTGGCGAGGTGTCCAACGAAGACATCCTGGCCGCCAAGATCACCGGGCGCGCCAGCGACAAGGGAATCACCTACGTCGCCTTCACCGCGACTCCCAAGGCCAAGACCATCGAACTCTTTGGACGACCCGGCCCTGATGGGCTGCCCGCCCCCTTCCACGTCTACTCGATGCGGCAGGCGATCGAGGAAGGTTTCATCCTCGACGTTCTGAAGAACTACACGCCCTACCGACTGGCGTTTCGGCTTGCCCACAACGGGCGCGACTGGGACGACAAGGAGGTCGAACGCGACGCCGCCGGAAAGGCGATCATGCGCTGGGTGCGGCTGCACCCCTACAACATAAGCCAGAAGGTCCAGATCGTGGTGGAGCACTACCGCGAGAACGTGCAGCCACTGCTGGACGGCAAGGCCAAGGCGATGGTGGTGCTGGGCAGTCGGCAGGAGGCCGTGCGCTGGCAGTTGGCGATCAACCGCTACATCGCCGACAAGGGTTACCGGCTCGGCACCCTGGTAGCCTTCTCGGGCGAGGTGAACGACAAGGAGTCCGGTTCCGAACCGTTCACCGAGACCAGCAAGGAATTGAACCCCGGTCTGAAGGGTCGCGACATCCGCGACGCCTTTGCCGGACCCGACTACCACCTGCTTCTGGTCGCTAACAAATACCAAACCGGCTTCGACCAGCCCCTGCTGTGCGGGATGTATGTGGACCGGCGGCTAGCTGGCATCCAGGCGGTGCAGACGCTGTCGCGCCTAAACCGCGCTCATCCCGGCAAGGACACCACCTACATCCTCGATTTCGTGAACAGTTCCGACGAGGTGCTGAAAGCCTTCCAGACCTACCACGAGACCGCAGAACTGGAGGCGGCGACCGACCCCAACCTGATCTTCGACATCAGGGCCAAGCTGGATGCCGCCGGGCACTACGATGACTTCGAGGTCGAGCGGGTGGTGCGGGTTGAACTCGATCCGAACGCCAAACAGTCGGAGTTGATCGCAGCCATCGAGCCCGTGGCGGATCGTCTGCTGAAGGTGTTCGCAGCCGCCAAGCAGGCGCATCAGACGGCGCAATCCCGAGGCGATGAGCGCGGCATGGCCGAGGCTCTGGACCACATGTCCGCCTTGGACATGTTCAAGGCCGATATGGCCGGATTCCTGCGCCTTTACAGCTTCCTGTCTCAGATCGTCGACTACGGCAGCACCGACCTGGAGAAGCGGGCGATTTTCTATCGCCGTCTGCTGCCGCTTCTCGCGTTCGGGCGTGAGCGTGAAGGCGTCGATCTGACTGGGGTCCGCATGACCCACCATTCCCTCAGAGACGAAGGGCAACGCGACCTGCTCTATCCGACGGGTGATGCCCCCAAACTTAGCGGTGTGGCTGAACTGGGATCGGGCGGCATCCACGAGAAGGAAAAGGCGCTTCTCGACGAGATCATCGCCAAAGTGAACGACCTTTTCGAGGGCGATCTGACTGATGACGACAAGCTGGTCTACGTCAACGACGTCATTAAGGGGAAGCTGCTGGAGTCCGAGGAACTAGCGACCCAGGCCCGCAACAACACCAAAGCGCAGTTCGCCAACTCGCCCACCCTGCGCGACGAGATGATGAACGCCATCATGGACGCGCTGGCAGCCCATCAGGCCATGAGCAAGCAGGCCTTGGACTCCCAGCGGGTGCGCGATGACATGAAGGACGTGCTGCTTGGGCCGGGGCAGCTATACGAAGCGTTGCGGGATCGCGACTAACCCTGATCTCGCTGCATCCGGGCCAACAACTCAGGCGGCAGTTGCGAGGTGAACGTCACGTCGGGCTTGAAGGGGATCAGTTCGACCCCAATCGCCTTCATGGTCTGCAAGGCGAACACGAACGAAAAGGTGCCCCGGCTGACCTTATTGCGGATGCTGGTTTCGCTTTCTTCGACGCCGATTTCGGCCAGCAATTGGGACAGGTCTGCGTAGGTCACACCACGCCGCTTCAATTCGACCTTGATGACCCGTTTTGCGGCGTCACGCCAATCCTCGTCGCTCAGGGCGGCGGGCTTTAGTTCAGCGGGCTGGTTCGTCATGGCGGGAAGGTATATCGGCCGAGCCGTGGTTCAACAGAAATCGCCGCGACACGCACTGAATTTGCGACATTCGCACGCACGTTAATGGCTGCGGCACCCATAAAGTCGCATAAGCGGCGTTAACATCGCACTTATGCGATAAAATTCTTGACGGCCTCCAACGCGACAAGTATCGCGTATGTGCGACTTTAATCGCACCGGGACGCAGTTGGAATTTCCTGTCGACGATAGCGGCCAGGCTCTCGCCTTGATGCCCTTCGACGTCGCCACATGGACGGAAGAAGAAGCGCGCGTCCAGTTTCAGCGGTTTCGTTGGAGTGAACACGGGGGCCGCCCGACGTGCGGGCACTGTGGCTCGGACGCCGTCAACACCCACAAGCGTCGCCGCATCTACACGTGCAAAAAGTGCTTCCGGCAGTTCTCCGACACCAGCGGCACCCCTTGGGCATATCGGAAACTCGGCTTTCGAAAGCTGATGCTCGTCATCTCGGTGTTTGCCGACAACCGCCAGGCCGTGCCGGCACGGACCCTCGCTCGCCAACTGCGGCTGAACTACAAAACCGTGCTGCTGTGGGTGCATAAGCTGCGAGAGGCGATCGCGCACCACGCCAGCCTTCAACAACTCAGTGGCGACGTCGAGGTTGACGCCTCCTATCATGGCGGAAACGTCCGGCCTAAGAACGTTAAGAAGACCCAGAAGGACCTGCGAAAGATTCCTTATCGCGCCAATGACCGCGCGTTCGCAGTGGTTGGCGCACGTCAGCGAGATGGCTCAATCCGCACCTGTGTGGTGAAGGAGGAGGCCCACGCCCGTCCGTTTCTCTGCGAAGCAATCGCTCCAGGGGCAAACGTGTTCACCGACATGGAATCCGGCTTCAAGCCGATGCGCGGTCGCTACTGCCTTTTTCAGATCAATCACAAGCTGGCCTATTACACCCCCGAAGCTTGCACCAATGCGATCGAAACGCTTTGGGCGCTTATGCGCGTGCTGGGGCGAACGCACCGGCACATTGCCCAGAACTACCTCGACCTCTATGCCGCCGAAGCCGCGTGGACCCTGCTCAAGGGTAAGAAGGCCGTCGGCCAGGCCTTCACTGAACTGATGGCTTGGATGAGCAAGTCCCGGCGTTCTCCCCTTGCTGGCTATTTCCAGGGGCGTAAGCGGTCTCTGCCTGTTCATCAGGCCGATGGCACCGTCGCCTTGTGGAAGCCGGCCCCGCGCCGGGGGCGGGCTGACTTCATCAACAAGGACGGCAAGGTCGTCGAATTCAAGCCCCGCCGGACGCGCGACAAGACTTGGCGGGAAGAATGGAATTTCCTGAGTGCCGAGGCGTTCCTGAACGAGCCCACGGCTGTTCCCAACGGACCCGGCGTGTATGCCCTCTTCGCGCGTGACGAGACCGGGATGCTGGCTGCTAGCGGATTCGTCGAGCAGCCCAGCCTGCCGCTTTGGCTGCATGATGGAGCCGCCCACATCTATACCGGCGAGACCTTTGGCATCCGAGGCCGGCTCCTTGAGCACGTAAGGGGAAGTATCCGGGGATCGCCGCTTCGCGAAACGCTGCTGGCTCTCCAGTTCGATCAGGGGCTTCTCCAAGCCGCCCCCGCCGAGGAACACCGTGCTGTAGTGGAAGAGAACCTGACCGAATGGATGCGCGATAATGTGGTCCTCGGCTTCAAGTCGTGCGGATATGTTCGCGACATGGAGCGCATCATCCTGACTGCCACGGCGAGCCCGATGAACCTGGTTAGGCCGAACGCCAATGACTACACCAAGGGCTTGCACGAACGGCGGCGCCAGTTCCGCGATCAGGTCGTCGCCACTTGGCCCGCCGTGACGGCTACCGCCATCACTCGCCGCCGTCGCTAGGGGCGCTTTAGCGAGGCCGATGCCGCCACGACCAGCGACGCCGCCAGCCGGGGTTATCCGGCAGATGACCAGGGTGTTCGATCAGGTCGTCTCGGAAGGTCCCGGCGAAAGCCTGGTTTATGGCGTCATAGTAGCGCTGCCGCTCGCTAACCGAGGAGAGGTCGAGTCCAAATTGCTCGGCCATGATATCCACGATCTCGGACACTGCGAGGTGTTCATCTGACGACCGCACGATGTCCATCGCCGTTCCTGAGATGCCGTTTGGCATAGCGACCCTATTCAACGCCTTGGGCCGAACCGGCTTCACCTTGCTGAGATCGACCAAGGGATCGAGCATCCGGATGACGTAGGCGAAATGAGGCAGGGCGGCCTCAATCTCGACGACGCGCTGATCTCGATCGGCTTGATTCGCTTCGTATGCCTGCCGCTCCGGTTTGAGGCGGGTCACATACCTCGGCGGCTTCACGAGCCGCTCGCGCTCTCCCAGCAGCTTTGCGTATATCCGGGTAAGGCGCAGGGCCAGCTTGGCTTCTTCGTCCATCTGATGCCGATAGAACCCCAATATCGGGGCTTCAACGCCAAAATCGACGCTAGGTGTGTTTGCTACCCAATGCCGACCTCCCCGGGACGGGGAGGGAGAAGGTCGGCGGCGGTTTACGCCAGCCACACCATCCGACGCGTCCGGGCGTCCTGCCCGCGCGCGCGGCTGAAGCCGGTGCGGACCTCGCCCGTGTACAGGAAGCCGGCCTTCTCCAGCACGCGGCCGGAGGCGGGGTTGTCGGCGAAGTGGCCGGCGACCATGGCGCGACGCTTCCAGTTGCGGCTGGCCCAGACCAGTCCCGCCTCCAACGCCTCGGTGGCGTAGCCCCGGCCCCAGAAGGGGCGGCCGATCCAGTATCCGACCTCGGGCCCGACATCACCGTCCTCGAACAGGCCGATGACGCCGACAGGACCGTGATCCTCGTGCTCGATCAGGAATGTCCGCGACCTGGCCGGGTCCTGCCCCTGAACGTTCAGCACAAAGGCCTCGGCATCGGTGACCGAGAAGGGATGCGGCATGCGCAGGGTCATGCGCGCGATGTCGGCGTCATTGGCCAGGGCGGCCAGACGGGTCACGTCCTGGGCCTGCGGGGCGCGCAGCGACAGGCGCCGCGTCTCGACGACGGGAGAGGGTTCGATCACGCACATGACACGCCTCATTCAGAACTCACCGCCTCCTTGGAGGGCTCGGGCGGTGTTCGAGGCGGGGAAACGAAAACGGGGAGCCTGGTGATCCAGACTCCCCGCGGAATATTTCCCTGGTCCGGATCGGGGCCCTTGGGCCGACGCGATCCGGGTGGTGTTCCGTATCGCTTACTCGGCGGCCGCAGCCTGCTGGGCGTCGTCATTCGCGGCGAGAATCGACACGTAACAACGGCCGTTGGCTTTCTTGGTGAATTTCACGGCGCCGTGGGTCAGGGCGAACAGCGTGTGATCGCGACCCATGCCGATGTTGTCACCCGGGTGGAAGGTGGTGCCGCGTTGGCGCACGATGATGTTGCCGGCCAGCACGCGCTCGCCGCCAAACTTCTTCACGCCGAGGCGCTTCGACTCGGAGTCGCGACCGTTGCGCGACGAACCGCCGGATTTCTTGTGAGCCATCGTAACTCTCTTCGGTTTGCACCCGACGCCCTCAGGCGCCCGGTACCGTCATTCTATCACAGTCGCGCCCGGAAGGCGCGGGTTTGAACTCTCAGGCTTCTTCGGTCGAAGCGGCGGCGGCCTTCTTGGCCGGGGCCTTCTTCGCGGCCGGAGCCTTGGCGGCCTTGGCCGGCTTGGCTTCCTCAGCGGCGGCTTCAACACGCGGGGCCAGGCCACGGGCGCGAGCGTTCATCTCGGCCTTGGTCAGAACCTCGGTCTTGCCTTCCCACTTGGCGGTCTCGCCGGCGCCTTCGATGCCGGTGATGCGCAGGACCGATTCCATCTGGCGGTGGCCGTTGGTGCGGCGGTAGCCCTGACGACGGATCTTCTTGAAGATCTTGATCTTCTCGCCCTTGCGGGTTTCGACCAGCGTCGCGGCGACCGAAGCGCCTTCGATCAGCGGGGCGCCGAGGGTCACGCCCTTGTCTCCGCCGAGCATCAGAACTTCACCGAAGTTGACGGCCGCGCCGGCTTCGCCGTCGAGTTTCTCGACAACGATGACGTCGCCCGGCTGAACCCGGTACTGTTTTCCGCCGGTCTTGATCACCGCGTACATGTTGAAGCCTCAGCGTAAACGCAAAAAGAATAGCGCCCGCGGGGACCCCCGGCGGGCGAAGAGCGGCGACATATACGGAAGGGGTCCCCGGAGTCAACGCGGACGGGGAAAAAACCCCGAAACGATGCGGGAGGCCACGGGACGCCCCGCTGGACCGCGCCCCCTGCTCCAGGCGGATGCCTCGGAGCGGCGTACATTATAATGGAAACCGGGTCGGAGAGGCTACGACGGGCGGACTATGTACGGAAACGTACAACCGGGAGTTTTTATGAAATGAAAGAACAAAATTCGCCGTCCGGATGAAAATGGTTCGTTTTCAACAGGCGAGTCAAATCTGCGGTTGCCTAGTTCAGGCACTTAAGGTTTAGGTAAGAGTACCTAACGTCCGCAAAGGGCGTGATCGACCGCGTTTTGCGCAGTGTCCTGGGGAGGGACCCATGCCGACGACCTGGACCACCGTGACCGATCCCATCGGCGATACGGGCGCCTTCGACAGCCGCATGATCTTCGGCGACTTCGACGGGGATGGCGATATCGACATCCTCTACCAGAACGGCAACACCGCCGGGACCGGCATCGGCTTCCTGCAGAACAACGGCAACGGCGCCTTCACCAACTACACGGACGCCACCGCCGCCGGCTCGATCTTCGCGGGCGTGGACTTCTCGGGCCGTCAGATCAGCCCGGCCAACTTCTTCGTCTTCGACTTCGACGGCGACGGCGATCTGGACATCGCGGACCGGACGTCGAGCACCACGACCTTTTTCCGCAATGACGGCAACACCGGCTTCACCCGGATCGCAGACCCCATCCCGGACACCGGGTCATTCGACCAGCGGATGGTCTGGGGCGACTTCGACGGCGACGGCGACGTGGACGCCCTCTACCAGAACGGCAACACCGCCGGGGCCGGCATCGGCTTCCTGCGCAATGACGGCGGGTTGAGCTTCACCAACTTCACCAACGCCGCGGCCGCAGGCACGCCCTTCAGCGGCGTTGACTTCACCGGCCTGCAGCTCACGACCTCGGCCTTCGTCGTTGACGTCGATGACGACGGCGACATGGACATCCTGGACCGCGGCGCGACCCAGGTGATGTATCGCAACGACGGCGGGTTGTTTACCCGCACGACCGATCCGCTGGCGGACATCGGCTCCTTCGACGCCCGCATGATCTTCGGCGATTTCGACAGCGACGGCGATACCGACGCCATCTATCAGAACGGCAACACCGCCGGCACGGGCTTCGGCTATTTCCGCAATGACGGCGGGACCTTCACCAACTTCACCAGCCTGGCGGGCACGCCCTTCGCGGGCCTGGACCTGACCGGCCAGCAGCTGACCACCTGGACGGCTTTGGACATCGACAACGACGGCGATGTGGACATCGTCGATCGCGACCAGGCCGCCGGCGGTCTGGTCCTGTACCGCCAGAACGGCGCGCCGCCGCGTCTGGTGTCCTCGACGCCGTCCGACAACGGGACGGGCGTGGCCACCGGCGCCAACATCACCCTGACGTTCAGCGAAAGCGTCACCAAGGGCAACGGCAACATCTATCTGTATCGCGGCGACGGCGTGCTGATCGAGACGATCAGCATCAGCTCGGCCCAGGTGACGGGCTCCGGCACGACCTGGACCATCGACCCGTCCGTCACCCTGGCCAGCCTGACCAACTATTACATCCGTATGGATCAGGAGACCTTCGCCGACAGCGAAGGCGCCGTCTTCGCGGGCATCAACAACAACACCACGCTGAACTTCACCACGGCGGCGTCCAACACCGCGCCGACCTTCGCCAACCTGAACGGCGACGTCGCGGCCCACACCGAGAATGTGCCGGTGCGGCTGGACGTGGGCGGCAACGCCACCGTGGCGGACGCGGAAAGCGCCAATTTCGACGCGGGCACGCTGACCGTCTCGATCACCGCCAACGGCCAGTCCGGACAGGACGTGCTGAGCGTCGCCAACATCGGCAACGGCGCCGGGCAGATCGGCGTCTCGGGCAATGCCGTCTTCTACGGCGGCGTGCAGATCGGCACCTTCACCGGCGGGACCGGCGGAGCCAACCTGGTCTTCACCTTTGACGCCGACGCCACCCCGGCCGCCGTTCAGGCGCTGGTGCGCGCGCTGCAGTACAACAACACCTCGGACGCGCCGAACACCGCGACCCGCACGGTCACCCTCGTCCTGACGGACGGCGACGGCGGCACCAGCGCGACCCAGACGGTCTCCGTCAGCGTCACCGCCGCGAACGATCCGCACACCGGCGGCGCCGCGATCACCGGGACGGCGGCGGAGGACGGCGTTCTGACCGCCGTATCGACCCTGGCCGATGCGGACGGCATCGGAACCCTGCACTATCAGTGGCAGCGCGACACCGGCGGCGGCTACGTCAACGTCGGGTCCGATCAGGCGACCTATACGCTGGGCGACGCCGACGTGGGCGGCGTGATCCGCGTGGTGATCTACTACACCGACGCCGGCGGCACGGTGGAATCGGCCACCAGCGCCGGCACCGGCGCCATTTCCGCGGTCAATGATCCGGCCACCGGCGGGGTCTCGATCACCGGCACGGCGACCGAGGACGAAACCCTGACGGCCGACACCTCGACCCTCGGCGACGCCGATGGTCTGGGCACGCTGCATTATGACTGGCAGCGCGACACCGGCTCCGGCTTCGTCTCCATCGGCGCGGCCGATCAGGCGACCTATACGCTGGGCGACGCTGACGTGGGCGGCGTGGTCCGGGTGGTCGTCAGCTATGTCGACGGCCAGGGCTTCACGGAAACCGTCACCAGCGCCGGAACCGCCGCCATCGCGGATGTGAATGACGCCCCGACCCTGGCCCTGACCGGCGGAGCCACGACCTTCGTGGAAGACAGCGCGCCGGTGGGCCTGTTCTCGGGCGCCACGGTGACCAACCCCGAATCCGGACAGGACCTGACCCTGACCCTGCAGGTCAGCGGCGTGGCCGATGGATCAAGCGAGGGGCTGGTGCTCTCGGGCGTGCCGATCATCATGGTCGCGGGCAGCCCCTTCATCCAGCCCGCTCCCGGCGGCGCGGTGATGGTGCAGGTGACGGCGGGAGCCCCCGGCGTCTTCAATATCGTCATGGTCGGCATCAGCTCGAACGCGCATGCGCAGCAGATCCTGAACGCCATCACCTATGTGAACGCCGACCAGGACCCGACCGAGGGCGACCGCACGATCACGGTCGTTTCGATTCAGGACAACGGCGGCGGGACCAACAGCAGCCCGGTCAACGTCAGCTCGACGGTCACCGTCAGCGCGGTGGAGGACGCCCCGGTCGCGGCTGATGACGCCGTTTCGACGGTCGAAAGCGCGCCGGTCAGCGGCGACCTGTTCGCCGACAACGGTTCGGGCGTGGATGAGGACGTCGACGGCCCGCCTCCGACCATCGGGGCTGTGAACGGCTCGGCGGCCAATGTCGGAACCCAGATCACCCTGGCCTCGGGCGCCCTGCTGACGGTCAACGCCGACGGCACCTACACCTATGATCCGAACGGCCAGTTCGACGACCTGCCGGGCGCGGGTTCGGGCTCGGTGGACACGGCCACCGACACCTTCACCTACACCCTGACCAACGGGAACACCGCCACGGTGACCGTGACGATCAACGGTGAAAGCTCGACCACCGGAGACATCTCGGTCGGCACCGGAGGCGATGACACCCAGACCGGCGGCACGGGCGACGACACCTTCGTCGGCGGCGCGGGCAATGACACGATCGTCGGCGGCGGCGGCGTCAATGTCGTCACCTATACGGGCGCCCCGACCGGCGTGTACGTCCGCCTGAACCACGGCGACGTGCCGAACGACGGCTTCGGCGGGACCGACACCATCAGCGGCGTCCAGAACGTCACCGGCACCGCCTTCAACGACACCATCGTCGGCGAGACCGGCGCCAACGTCCTGCGTGGCGGCGACGGCTATGACGTGCTGATCGGCCTGGGCGGCGACGACGTCCTGTTCGGCGGCAGCGGCACGGCCAACGAGCTGTACGGCGGCACGGGCAATGACACCTATTACGTCGACGCCAACGACACCGTGGTCGAGGCGGCCAGCGAAGGGCTGGACACGGTCGTGACCACCCGCACCGTCTTCACCCTGGGCGCCAACCTCGAGCGTCTGGTCTTCCGCGGCAATGCGGACGTGGTCGGCATCGGCAACGCCGAGAACAACACCATGGTCGGCGGCGGCGGCAACGACCGCCTGAACGGCGGCGCGGGCTATGACGTGCTGATCGGCGGAGCGGGCAACGACGTCCTGCTGGGCGGCTCGGGCGCGGCCAACGAGCTGTACGGCGGCGAGGGCGACGACATCTATTACGTCGACGCAAACGACACGATCGTCGAGCTGGCGGCTCAGGGCAACGACACCATCCGCACCTCGCTGACCAGCTATCGGCTGGGCGCCAATGTGGAGAACCTGATCTACACCGGGTCGTCCAACTTCGTCGGCGTCGGCAATGCGCTGGACAACATTCTCAACGGGCGCACGGGCAATGACATCCTGACCGGCGGTCAGGGCAATGACACGCTGAACGGCGGCGACGGTCTGGACACGGCCGTGCTGAGCGGCGTGGCCTCGGACTACACCGTCACCTTCGTTTCGGGCTCGACCTGGACCATCACCGACAACGTCGGCGGCCGGGACGGCGTGGACACCATCACCAACATCGAGCGGCTGGCGTTCAGTGACGGCACCTTCCGGGTGCTGACCCCGCAGTGGACCCCGCCGCCCGCCGCGCCAGTGCTGATGGATGAAGACGCCTGGGTCCTGCCCGCGCTGGTGGAAGACGACGGCGGCTTCCTGAAGGACGCCGACGCGCCGCTGGTGCAACCCAACCCGACGGATGTGGCCGCCACCGCGGACATGGACCTGCCGCTGGTCCTGCCGGGCCTGACCGGCGGGGACGACTTCCTGTTCAAATCCTTCGAAACAGGACCGCAGGTTCAGCCGGGGGAACTGGTCAAATTCGTTCCCGTGGACTTCTACCGTCCGACTGCCGACGTCATGGTCGAACGGCCGTTCGAAGCCACCGAGCACAACGACGGCTTCGGTCTGCTCGGCCATCAAGGACCGGACGACTGGATCTTCAACGCGTGAAAATGATCGGGAAGGGCTCGACTGTTATAAAGTAACAGAGTACAGGACGGTCAATGTCGCCGTCCGATCTTGAGCAACCGATCCTGCTGTCCCTTCTGGGGACCGGCTTCGCGACGGCCTTCCTGCACGCCGCCCTGCCGACCCACTGGTTGCCTTTCGCGCTGGTGGGTCGCGCGCAGCGCTGGAGCCTGCCGCGCCTGCTGGGCGCGGTGGGGGCTGCGGGCTTGGCCCATATCGTCACCACCGCCGTGGTCGGCGGCCTGATCGTCGTGGCCGGACTGGCGCTGGATCAGTGGATTTCCGGCCTGCTGCCCTGGGTGTCGGCGGCCCTGCTGTTCCTGTTCGGCGTCTTCTATCTGACCCGGGCGACCCTGCGTCGGCCCCGCACCGCCGGCGGACCGGAGTTCGACCTGCCCGAGCCGACCGTCACCCACGCCGCCGCCTTCTGGGGGCTGGTGGCCATGATGGCCGTGTCGCCGGGCGAGGTGCTGCTGCCCATCTATCTGTCCCAGGCGAAGGAAGGCCTGCTGGTGCTCGGCGCGCTGACGCTGGCCTTCGCGGCGGGGACGATGGCGGGCATGTCGGTGTTCACCCTGCTGGCCCGCGCGGGCTGGTCGGTGCTGCGGCTCGAGCGCTGGGCGCGCTACGAGGGGGCGGTGCTGGGGATCGCCCTGATCGGGATCGGCCTTCTGGTCGTGTTCCACCAGCACTGACCGGAGCCAATCAGGCTCCGGCATTGTGCTGGTGGGAAATCTGAGCCGGGCCGGCCTGCGCCCGCCCCGACCGATTTCGCTCTGATGCAAGGTTATACATTTACATTCAATAACTTAAAGCGCCATCGCGTTGACCCTTCGTGCGGTGAAGCCTAAGGAGTCGGCATGGCGCACACGCACGACCACGCACACGATCATTCCGACCACGATCACGGGCATGACCACAGCCATGATCACGGGCACGGGCACGGGCACGGGCACGGGCATCATCACCACGGGATCGGCGGCCACCATCATGGACCGGTGAACACCGGCGACTGGCGCTATCTGGTCGGTCTGGTGGTCAATCTGGCCTTTGTGGCGGTCGAGTTCGGCGCGGGCGTGATGAGCGATTCCACCGCCCTGATGGCCGACGCAGGGCACAATCTGTCGGACGTGCTGGGACTGGCCATGGCCGGAGGCGCGGCCTGGCTGGCGCGCCGCACGGCGAGCGCGGGCAAGACCTACGGCTACGGCAAGGCGACGGTGCTGGCGGCCCTGTTCAACGCGCTGGCGCTGATCTTCGCCTGCGGCGCCATCGCCTTCGAGGCCGTGCGCCGGTTCGCCGAGCCCGCGCCGGTCGGGTCGACCACCATCATGATCGTGGCGGGCATCGGCTTCGTCATCAATCTGGGCACGGCGCTGCTGTTCATGAAGGACCAGCACAAGGACCTGAACGTGCGCGGCGCCTATCTGCACATGATGGCGGACGCGGGGGTGTCGATCGGCGTGGTGATCGCGGGCGCGGCCATCCTGTTCACCGGCTGGAGCCTGATCGACCCGATCGTCAGCCTGCTGATCGTGGCCGTCATCATGATCGGGACCTGGGGCCTGCTGAAGGACTCGGTCAATCTGGCGCTGGACGCCGCCCCGCGCGGGGTGGACGTCGAGACCATCCGCAAGGCCTTCCTCGCCCTGCCCGGCGTCAGCGCGGTGCACGACCTGCACGTCTGGGGCCTGTCGACCACCGACACCGCCCTGACGGCGCATCTGGTCCACGACCGCCCCGACGCCGACGCCCTGCTGATCGAGGCCCAGACCCTGGCCCGCAAACGGTTCGAGATCAGCCACACGACGCTGCAGCTGGAAAGCGGCGTGCTGCCGGATTGTCCGGATTGCTGAGGTTACCTCAAGGGTTCATCCGGCGGTTCAAGCCCCATGTCGATGCGGCGCAGATGCCGATACCGAGGGAAACCTTCGGGCTCCCGCACAGCTGCGGCCAGGTACTCGGCCAACAGTCGCCCCCAAAGACTGATGAAGGCGGCCTGATCAACCGCAAGCTCCGCTGCCCGCTGACGCCTGACAAAGAAGACGGACACCCCCATCGCCACAAGCGCACCGACCGTAAGCCCGACAGAGATTCCAACTGACAGACTTCCAGCCAAAGGGCCGAGCGCCAACAACGGCGCCAGGCTGAGGAAGAAGTCGTCGAACGGACGAAGGTTCGCCACGGTCCACGGGCGGACAAGCTCGGCATCTTCGAGCGCCCCCTGCATCGCCGCGGCCATCGCCAACTCCATGAATTCACGGTTCGCGCTGTCCGCCAGCACCTCCGCGTGATCCCACGCGCCGCGCCTGAGATTCTCCACCCACAGGCCGGCAGCGTTCAGCAAGGAGGGCGGGATGCGGGCTGTAATCGGCGTCCAGCCGGAGAAAACACCCCGGTTCCGTGCTGCTCGTCGAAGATTGTCGGGAAAGACCTCCTTGAGGCCAAAATAGATGCGCCGCGCCTCGCGTTTGTCGGGACGAGGAAGCCATTGGCCCCGCCCCGGCCAGTGATCAGCCATTGAACGCGGCAGGTCATAGCCGATGTGCAGATAGGCGCCCGCCATCAGGCGCATGAACGGGGTGCGGAACTCCATCCAGCGTTGCCGATAGCCTTCCAGTTCTTCGCGATCATTCCAGAGGTCACGTTCGCGCAGGAACCCATCGACCAGAGCAAGAAGCCAATCCCGATCAGGCTTGCTCGCTTGGCGGGCGGCGATGGCGCGGATGTCTACGGTAACCGACGCATAGACAGTGTCGAAGGGAACGAGCGCCCTGTCATCCAACTCGGTCAAGCACAATCGCGATCTTGCAAGTCGCCCTCCCGCCCAGCGAAGCAACCACAGGTTAGGGGCGTTTCATTCCACTGTGAAGGCAGAGGCGGCCAAACCCGTCGTTGCAGACACCAACGCTCTTTTCCCGCCGCCCATCAAACCCTAGATGAGCGCCATGACCGACACAGCTTCCGCAAACGCCAAGATCCCCGTCACCGTCCTCACCGGCTATCTCGGCGCGGGGAAGACAACCCTGCTGAACCGCATCCTCACCGAGGACCACGGCAAGCGGTACGCCGTCATCGTCAACGAGTTCGGTGAGATCGGCATCGACAACGATCTGGTGGTCGGCGCGGATGAAGACGTGTTCGAGATGAACAACGGCTGCGTCTGCTGCACGGTGCGCGGCGACCTGATCCGGGTGGTGTCGGGGCTGATGAAGCGCCAGCGTCCGGGAAAGCCCGCGTTCGACGCCATCATCGTGGAGACGACCGGTCTGGCCGACCCCGGCCCGGTGGCCCAGACCTTCTTCGTGGACGACGAGGTCAAGGCCAAGACCCAGCTGGACAGCGTCACGGCGCTGGTGGACGCCAAGCACGTGATGGCGCGGCTGGATGACTCGAAGGAGGCCCGCGAGCAGGTGGCCTTCGCCGACCGCATCATTCTGAACAAGGTCGATCTGGTCTCGGGCGACGAGCTGGCCGTGGTGGAAAGCCGCCTGCGCGCGCTGAACCCGCTGGCCCCGATCACCCGCGCCGAGCGCTCGAACGTGCCGCTGGATCAGGTGCTGGGCGTGCACGGCTTCGATCTGGACCGGATCACCGAGGTCCGCCCGGATTTCGTGAACCCGCCGCACGGCGCCGACGGCCATGTGCACGACGAGCACTGCGGCCACGACCACCATCATCATGACCATGACCACGGGCACGACCATCACGGTCATGAACACGACCATCACCACGGCGCGCGCGGCCATGCGCACGAGGACGACATCAAGGGCATCGCCCTGTCGCTGGACCGCCCGCTGGACGGCCAGAAATTCACCCAATGGCTGGACAAGCTGCTGGGCGAGCAGGGCCAGAACATCCTGCGCGCCAAGGGCATCATTGAGGTCGCCGGCGAGGATCGTCGTCTGGTCTTCCAGGCGGTGCACATGATCCTTGAGGGAGACCTGCAAAAGCCGTGGGGCGAAAAGGAGCGCCGCTGGTCGCGCGCCGTCTTCATCGGCCGCGATCTGGACGAAGCCGCCCTGCGCGCCGGGTTCGAGAGCTGCGCCGCCGCCTGACCCTCGGGGACCTGTCTCAAGGGACCAAGCTCGATTTTCCCGGCGGGGACGATATATGACCGCCATGACCACCTTCCAGTTTGACGCCCAGCCCACCGCCGCCCTGTTCGAGAAGGACGGCGCGGTCTTCGCCCTCGGGGACGGGGCGGTCCGTTTCGAGGACGGCGCCTTCAGCATCGCCCATGACGGCGCCATCCTGTGCGCCTGCGTTCACCCCTCGGGCGAAGGCATCGTGACCGGCGGCGACGACGGCCGGGTGATCTGGCACCGCAAGGGCGAGGCCGGGCTGCTGGCCACCGCCAAGGGCGCCTGGATCGACGCCATCGACGCCTCGGCCGAAAGCGGGCTGATCGCCTTCTCGGCGGGCAAGACCCTGTCGGTGATCGACTCCAGGGACGCGGGCTTCCGTCGCGACTTCGTGCATGAGCGCACCGTCTCGGGCGTGGCCTTCGAACCGAAGGGGCGCCGGATCGCGGCCTCGACCTACGGCGGCGCGGCCCTGTGGTTCGCGCGGATCGCCGACCAGAAGCCGACGATGCTGAAATGGGCCGGATCGCACACCAGCGTGGCCTTTTCGCCGGACGGCGCCTTCATCATCACCGCCATGCAGGACAACCAGTTGCACGGCTGGCGCATCAAGGATCAGAAGAACCTGCGGATGGGCGGCTATCCGGGCAAGGTGAAGTCGGTCAGCTTCCTGTCGAAGGGCCAGCTGATGGCGACCTCCGGCGCGCAGGGCGCGGTGCTGTGGCCCTTCGTCGGCGCCAACGGCCCGATGGGCAAGGAAGCCACCGAGATCGGCTATGACGAGGGCAGTCTGGTGGCTCTGGTCGCCTCGACTCCGAAATCGGGGCTCCTGGTTGCGGGCCTGAACGACGGCCGGGTCTGGCTGGCCGACCCCGCCGGACAGGGGCTGAACTTCCTCAAGGCCGACAAGGGCGCCACCGTCGTGGCCCTGAGCATGAGCCCGGATGCGAGCCGCGTCGCCTGGGCTGATGAAGATGGAAACGCAGGCGTCTTTTCCATCTGAATTCCATTCAGGGAAGAATTTTCCCAGAAACCCGTGACTGACGAGAATTCATCTTCGGGTGAACAACGTTCCGTGAGGGAAACAACCATTTTTACGAGTATTAATTCAGGTTACGCGTTCAGGATGTATTAGCGAAACAGGCGTAGGCATGGGGTCATGACGCACTCCAAATCTGTTCCTGGCTTCCTGGGACTGGAGGTCCCTCCCCGCACCGCCGCTGTTGCGCGCCCCCGGCCCACGCCGGTCGCCATGGCGGATCTGTCGCCGGAGGAATGGCGCATCATCTCGCTGGCCGAATGCCCGAAGACACGTCGGTCCATGGCGGACATGATCGCCCACTCCACGCCCGGCGCCGGAAAGGCGCCCCCATGTCGAGATCGCTGACCCTATCCTTCCTGCGCAACCGCCGTGGCGGCGCCGCGGTGGAGTTCGCCATTCTGGCGCCCGCCCTGCTGGCCCTCGTCGCCGGAGGCATCTTCTACAGCCGCTGGTTCACGGTCGCCTCGCAGACCCAGAACCTGGCCAGCGACGGCGCCCGCGCCGCCGTGGCGGGACTGGATGACACGGAACGGCTGAGCATCGTCACCAATCTGATGGACGGCGCCGCTGTGCGTGTCCCGCTGGAGAACGGCGCGACCCGGACCTGGCGCGCCTGGCGCGACGGCGATCTGTACGCCGTATCGGTGACGACCACCCTGCCCGACTATGACCTGGCGCGGCTGATCCCCATGCCCGACCGGAACGTCACCCGCGCCGCCGTGGTCGTGATCCCGGAGCCGGCGGGATGAGGGCCCTGCTGACACGCCTGCTGCGCGACCGGCGCGGCGGGGTCGGCGCCCTGTCGGTGATGATCTCCGTGCTGGTGATCACGGCGACCGCCGCCGCCATCGACGTCGCCTCGGTGCAATTCCGCGCGCGCGCCTTGCAGGGGCTGGCCGACACCGCCGCCGTATCCGCCGCGGGCAATCTGGCCACCGCCGAGCCGACCGTGCGGCGCGTGCTGTCGCTGAAGAACTCGACCGCTCGCATCGAGACCGTCGCCCTGGGCGAGTATCACGCACGCGCCGAGGTGCCGATCCCGCAGCGGTTCAACCCGTCCGGCCCCCTTCCGGACGCCGTGCAGGTGGTGCTGCAGGAGGATGTGAAGCTGTTCTTCGGCTCGGTGCTGGGCATCAGCGACGTGCGGGTGCGCAAGACCGCCGTGGCCATCCGCCCGGCGCGGGACGCCGCCGCCTTCTCCATCGGCTCGCGCCTGCTGACGCTGGACCCGCCGCTGGTCAACGCCCTGCTGACCCAGTTGACCGGTCGCCAGATCCAGCTGACCGCCCTGTCCTACAACAGCCTGCTGACCTCCAGTCTGGACGTGGACGACCTGTTGCAGAACCTGGCCCACACCCTGTCGGTGGAGGACCGCGAAACCCTGCTGATCCGGCCCCTGTCGACCCGGTATCTGGTGGACGCCATGGCCTCGGCCACCACCGGCCAGACCAGCGTGGCCCTGAAGAGCATCTCCGCCTCGCTGGGCACGGGGCAGGACCGCGATCTGCGCCTTGATTCCCTTATCGACATCGCGCCGGGCGTGAAGGGCGACGTCAACGCCAGCGTACCCGTCTGGGACCTGCTGAACGCCGCGCTGGGCGAGGCGGCGGGACCGCAGACCATCAGTCTGAACGCCAATGTGCAGGCTCCTGTCAGCGTCAGCGTCCGGCTGGCCATCGGCGAGCGGGAGCAGAAGTCCGCCTGGCTGACCGTCGCGCGTGACGGCAGCACCGTGGTGCGCACGGCGCAGGTGCGGTTGCACATCGACGTGACGACCCTGAATCTGGCCGGCCTCGGCAAGGTCCACCTGCCGGTCTATGCCGAGGTGGCGAGCGGCAAGGCGGCGCTGGCCGCCATCGACTGCCGCGCCGACGCCTTCGACGTCACGGCCCGCTCGGGCGTGGCCAGCGTGGCCCTGGGCGAGATCGACTCGACCCGGCTGGCCGACTTCTCCCGCGACGCCGCCCTGACGCCCGCCGCCATTCTGGACACGGCGGTTCTGAAGGTGCGGGGTTCGGCGCGGATCAATGTGGCCGATTCCGGCGACAAGCAGTTGCGCTTCACCCGGCACGACGTGACCAACCTGGAGGCCAAGACCATCGGGTCGAAGGACATCCTCGGCACGACCCTGACCAGCCTGGTGGCCAACACCGATCTGGACATCCAGGTGCTGGGGCTGGGTGTCGCCCTGCCGGGCCTGCCGAACCAGTTGCGCACCATTCTGGGCGAGATCGCCGCGCCGCTGGATCTGGTGCTGGAGCAGGTGCTGCAACTGGTCGGCGTCGGCATCGGCGAGGCCGACATCCGCCCGGCGGGCCTGTTGTGCGGCATCAAGGGATCGCCCCCGACGCTGGCGGCCTGATCCCCCTTGCATGCGCCCGGCGGCGCGGCCAAACATCGGCGCATGACGGGGGCTTCAGGATCGAGGTGGAAACGGCCGGTGCTGACCGTGCTGATGACGCTGGGCCTCCTCGTGTTCGGCGGGGTGGCCCTGTACCGCTTCGTGCCGCCGCCCCAGACCTGGTTGATGACCACACGCCTGTTCCAGGGCGAGGGCCGGGACTACCGCTGGCGCGCGCTGGACGACATCTCGCCCCGACTGGTGGATGCGGTGATCGCCGCCGAGGACGCGACCTTCTGCGCCCACTCCGGCTTCGACATGAAGGCCATCCAGAAGGCCCTGAAGGACAACGCCCGGGCCGAGAAGCGCGGCAGCGGGCGCATGCGCGGCGGCTCGACCATCAGCCAGCAGACGGCCAAGAATGTCTTCCTGTGGCCGGGGCGGGACTGGCTCCGCAAGGGGCTGGAGGCCGGCTACACGGTCCTGATCGAGACCGCCTGGGGCAAGCGGCGGATCATGGAAGTCTATCTGAACGTCGCCGAATGGGGGCCGGGCGTATACGGCGCCGAGGCCGCCGCCCGGCACTGGTACGGCAAAAGCGCGAAGGACCTGACGGCCCGCGAGGCCGCGCGTCTGGCCGCCATCCTGCCCTCCCCGCGTCGCTATCAGGCGGCTGAACCCGGCCCCTATGTCCGTCGCCGCGCCTCGCGGATTCAGGCGGCGATGGGCACGGTGAGAAATGACGGGCTGAACGCCTGCGTGAGCCGCCAGAGCCTGATCGGCTGAGGTGGAATCGCTTCACGATTCCGCTGATGCCGTGAATCAGGCTCCAGATTCATGTTGGAGCGAAATCTGGGCCGAGTTGGACCGCGTCCAACTCGACCGATTTCGCTCCAACAGCGCCGCTTGACCTTAAGGCCCCGCTCCGGTCCCTTGCCGCCGAGACGCGGCGGGAGGCCGCGAGGAGATCCTGATGAAGCGTTCCCTGATGACCGCGACCGCCGTGTGCGCGCTCGCCTTCGGCGTCGCCGCCTGTATGGCGCCCGGCTATTTCGACCAGCCCGAGACGCCTTCCGGCCGCCTGCAGGCGCGGCCCCTGACCAGCGGCGAAATCGTCAACGCAGCCCCGACCGCCGCCGAAGCCGTCAATTTCGTCGCCGACGCCGAGCGCGAACTGGCCGCCCTCAGCGAGGAAGCCGCGCGCATCCAGTGGACCCGCGCCACCAACATCACCTTCGACACCATGTGGCTGGAGAGCCGGATCAACGCCCAGGTGACCGAGGTGCAGGTGCGGCTGGCCGGTCAGGCGGCCCGTTTCAATGATGTCGAGGTCCCCGCCGACGTGCGGCGCAAGCTGAACCTGCTGCGCCTCGGCATCGTCCTGCCCGCCCCGGCCCGGGCGGGCGCGGCCAGCGAGCTGGCGGACATCACAACCCGTCTGGACTCGACCTACGCCACCGGCAAGTTCCAGTTCCAGGGCCGTGAGATCACGCTGGACGAGGCCAACATCCTGATGGCCGAGAGCCGCGATCCGGCGCAGACCAAGGCCCTGTACGAAGGCTGGCGCACCATCTCGCCGGTGATGGCCGCCGACTACGCCCGCATGGTCGAGATCGCCAACGAGGGCAGCCGAGAGCTGGGGTTCGCCGACACCGGCGCCATGTGGCGCGCGGGCTATGACATGGACCCGGACGCTTTCGCCGCCGAGACCGACCGCCTGTGGGAGCAGGTGAAGCCCTTCTATGTGAACCTGCACTGCTATGTGCGCGGCCGCCTGAACGCCAAATACGGCGACGCCGTCCAGCCGGACCACGGCCCGATCCGCGCCGACCTGCTGGGCAATATGTGGTCGCAGCAGTGGGGGAACATCTATGACGTCGTCGCCCCGACCAGCGGCGGCGAAAGCAGCTATGACCTGACGAACCTGCTGACTTCGGCCGACTACGACGCCACCCGCATGGTCCGCACCGGCGAGGGCTTCTACACCTCGCTGGGCCTCGAGGCCCTGCCGCAGACCTTCTGGGAACGGTCGCAGATCACCCGCCCGCGCGACCGCGAAGTGGTCTGCCACGCGTCGGCCTGGGACCTGGATAACCGGGACGACATCCGCATCAAGATGTGCACCCAGGTGAACGGCGACGACTTCTACACCGTCCACCACGAACTGGGTCACAACTACTACCAGCGCGCCTACAAGGATCAGCCGTTCCTGTTCAAGAACGGGGCGAACGACGGCTTCCACGAGGCCATCGGCGACTTCGTCGGCCTGTCGGCCCTGACCCCGACCTATCTGAACCAGATCGGTCTGCTGCAGACCGTGCCGGGCGCGGAAGAGGACATTCCCTTCCTGCTCAAGATGGCGCTGGACAAGATCGCCTTCCTGCCGTTCGGCCTGATGGTCGACCGCTGGCGCTGGGACGTGTTCTCGGGCGAGACCAGCCCGGGTGAGTACAACGCCGCCTGGTCGGAGGACATGCTGAAGTATCAGGGTCTGATTCCGCCGGGACCGCGCCCGGACAACGCCTTCGATCCGGGCGCCAAGTACCACATCCCGGGCAACACGCCGTACACCCGCTACTTCCTGGCGCACATCTACCAGTTCCAGTTCCAGCGCGCGGCCTGCAAGCAGGCGGGCTGGACCGGGCCGCTGCACCGCTGCTCGATCTACGGCAACGAGGAAGTGGGTCGCCGCTTCAACGCCATGATGGAGATGGGCCAGTCGCGCCCCTGGCCGGAAGCCATGCGGGCCTTCACGGGCGAGACCGGCAACGACGCCTCGGCGGTCGCCGACTATTTCGCGCCGCTGAACGTCTGGCTGACCGCCCAGAACCGCGGCAAGGACTGCGGCTGGGAAGCCTGATCGCCTGATCTCGAGGGAACGCCCGGCGGTTCGTCACCGCCGGGTTAACCTTCGGCATTGAGCCTTCCCTTAACCGAACTCCGTCATCCTGTTCCGATGACCATGGGCCGCAAGAGCCCCGGGGCGCGGGACAGGACGATGACCTTTGGACGACACATCAGCCGCATGGTGCGCGGCGGCCGGCGTTTCCTTGGCCGTCTGGCCAGAGAGACGCGCGGCAATGTGGCCATGATCTTCGGCCTGAGCCTGCCGGTTCTGATCCTGATGACCGTGGGCGGGGTGGACATCCATCGCGCCTCGACCGTGCGCGTGAACCTGCAGGATGCGCTGGACGCCGCGACGCTGGCCGCCGCCCGCTCGCCCTACAGCGACGCCGACAACATCCAGCGGGTCGGCATGGCCGCGCTGAAGGCCAATCTGAACGCCTATCCCGACGTCATCCTGCGCGAGGCCGACACCACCTTCGTCCTGCAGGACGAGGAGATCGTCGTCGCCAGCGCCAAGGTCGATGTGAAGACCCTGGTGGCCAATATCTTCCTGCCGCCCTACGGCCAGTTTCTGGACGACTATGTGCAGGTCGGCGCCCATTCCGAGGTGAACCGGGCGACCAAGGACATCGAGGTGTCGCTGGTGCTCGACATCACCGGCTCGATGGACGGCCAGCGCCTGCGCGACCTGCAGCAGGCATCGAACGATCTGGTCGATCTGGTGGTCCAGACCAACCAGAGCATCAACCGCACCCGGATGGCGCTGGTCCCCTATTCGATGGGGGTTAACGCAGGCTCCTATCTGAACGACGTGCGCGGCGCGGCCACCGGCCCGACCAACATCACCGCCGCGTCATGGGAGGTGGGGACCCAGAAGACGATCAGCGGCGTCACCAAGGCCAGCAATGCGGTGTTCACCTCGAACGGCCACGGCTTCGCGGTGGGCGACCATGTCTGGATCAGTTCGGTGAGTAGCTCCGGCTCGCCCAGCAACTCCAGTCTGGCGACCTGGCTGAACAACAAGCCGTATCGGGTCGCCGCGACCAATACGAACACCTTCACCCTCGAGCGATGGACCGGCTCGACCTGGACCAGCCTGAGCACGTCCTCGTACAACACCTACACCGCCAACAGCGGCCGGGTGCAGAAATGCCAGCTCTCGACCTGTGAGGTCGTGGTGACCTCGGCCAACCACGGGCTGGCGACCGGCGACGACGTCCGCATTCTGGGCGTCGAGGGCATGACCCAGATCAACACCCAGAACTCGGTCAGCCCCTCGACCGGCTCGAACCCGCCGCCCTTCCACCAGACAGTGACCCGTCTGGGAAGCTCGACCTTCTCGCTGAACGGCGTCGTGCCGTCGATGGTGTCGGCCTACACCCGGCGCGGGACGGTGCAGTGTCTGGAGTATGGCTGCGCAAACTATCTGTTCACCAACAACAACGGCGCGTTGCGCATCTACGAGGCGTCGAGCTGCGTCAGCGAGCGGGTCGGCGCGCAGGCCTATACGGACGCCTCGCCCTCCTCCGCCAAGGTGGCCTTCTCCTATGTCGGCACGTCGGATGTCGGTCAGGGCGGTTGCATGACCACGACCTTCACCCCCCTGACCACCGACCGGGCGACGCTGCACAGCCGCATCAACGCCTACAAGGCCGAGGGCGGCACGGCGGGTCAGATCGGCGTGGGCTGGGGCTGGTACATGGTCTCGCCGACCTTCGGCGCGATCTTCCCGCAGGAGAGCCGTCCGGACCCTTACGGCACCCGCAACTTGCTGAAGGTCGTGATCATCATGACCGACGGCGAGTTCAACGCGGTCTATTACAACGGCGTCCGCGCGCGCGATTCCGGATCGGGCGGCGGCTCGAACGACCGCTGGATCAACCACGACTCGAACAACGGCAGCCCGTTCCTGCAGGCGGTGAGCATGTGCAACGCCATGAAGGCGCAGGGCGTCATCGTCTATACGGTCGGCTTCGACATCGCCGGGACGACGGATCGCACGCCCAATGTGGTCGATACCGCCACCGAGGTGATGCAGGCCTGCGCGACCAGCCCGAGCTACGTCTACCTGCCGCAGAACGGCACCTCGCTGAAGACCGCCTTCGGCGCCATCGGCCGCAGCATCAGCCAGCTGAGGATTTCGAAGTAGCGGGGTTGCGACTGCGCGCGACCGGCGGAGACCGAGCGGGGAAGTGATTGGTGGTTAGTGGTTGGCCGCCATCCAGTGGCCGCGACCGTCTGAGTCGCCCTTCCGCTGACGGCGGGGGGCAGCACAGGGCGCCCCGCTGCACCTTGCGGGCCAAGCACTAACCACCAATCACCAATCACTTTCCGGCAGTGCGCCCGCCCGGAGCGCACCGCCGTCAGCAACAGCGTCAGATCAGCCGGATTTCCTTCAGGCGCTGGGTCAGGAAGTCCTCGGCCATCAGGGGCTGGCCGGCGTAGCGGTCGGGATTGTCCGGCGTCACGGTGGACGGCAGGCTCTCGATCACGAAGTCCGGGTTGAAGTGCAGGAAGAAGGGCGTCGAGTAGCGGGCGAAGCTGGCCCGTTCCGGCGTCGGGTTGATGACCCTGTGGCTGGTCGACGGCAGGACGTGGTTGGTCAGGCGCTGCAGCATGTCGCCGATGTTGACCACCAGGGCGCCCGGCGGCGGCGCGACTTCCAGCCATTCGCCGTCGGCGTCCTTCAGCTGCAGTCCGCGCTCCTCGGCGCCCAGCAGCAGGGTGATGACGTTGATGTCCTCGTGCGCGCCCGCGCGGACGCCCGAGGCGCCGGCCGGAACCGGCGGATAGTGCAGCATGCGCAGGATCGAATTGCCCAGCTGGACCTTGTCCGCGAAATAGTCGTCGCCGAGTTCCAGATAGCGGGCGATGCCGCGCAGCACCTTGGCGCCCAGTTCGTCCATGGCGGTGAACATGCCGTAGACGTGCTCGCGGAAGCCCTCGATCTCGGTCGGCCAGACGTTGTCGCGCATGTATTTGCGGTAGGGGTGGCCTTCCGGCAGTTCACGGCCGACGTGCCAGAACTCCTTGAGATCGACGGTGGCCGCGCCCTTGGCGGCCTCGACGCCGAACGGGGTGAGGCCGCGCGCGCCGCCGGTTCCGGGCTGGTGATACTGGCGCTTCACCTCTTCCGGCAGGGCGAAGAAGGCCTTGGCGTCGTCGAGGGCGGCGCCGATGACGGCTTCGTCCAGCCCATGGTCGGCGATCACGGCGAAGCCGTAGCGCTTGAACGATCCGCCCAGGGCGTCGGCGAAGGCCTGGAAGTCCTGATCGTACAGCGTCATCGAGACCGGCTCGAGGGCGCGGGTGGCGGGGGCGGCGGTGGCGTCTGCGGTCACGAGGGAACCCTTGTCGATAATCTGGTCGTTTCCATACGCCCTGCGACCCGATCTTGGCAAAGCGTGGGCGAGGTCGCGAAAGCGTCCCGATCCGTTCAGGTTCGGTACAGGCAGGAACCTTGACCATAAGACCGCGTTTCCGAGGCAGAGACCTCACTTCGAAAGGATTCCCCCATGCGCGCCAAACTCATCGTCGCCGGCGTCAGCATCGCCGCCCTTCTGGGCGCCGCCGCCTGCACCACCACTGATCCGTACAGCTCGACCCCACGCCGCAACAACACCGGCACCGGTGTGATCGCCGGCGCCCTGGGCGGCGCCCTGCTGGGCTATCTGACCAACACCTCGAATTCCGAGGAAGGCCGCAAGAACGCCCTGATCGGCGCCGGCATCGGCGCCCTGGGCGGCGCCGCGGTCGGCCAGTACATGGACCGTCAGCAGCGCGCGCTGGAAGCCGAATTGTCCGGCACCGGCGTCGGCGTGGCCCGTCAGGGCGACAACCTGATCCTGCGCATGCCGTCGGACGTCACCTTCGCCACCAACCAGTCGAACATCGACCCGCGCTTCGTGGCCACCCTGGATGACGTCGCGCGCGTGCTTCAGGAGTACGACCGCTCGCTGGTCGATGTGATCGGCCACACCGATTCCTCGGGCGGCGACGCGATCAACCAGCCGCTGTCGGAGCGTCGCGCCTCGTCGGTCGCCGGCTATCTGATCGACCGCGGCGTCCTGCGCGAGCGTCTGTATGTGGCGGGCGTCAGCTCGCGCAACCCGATCGCCGACAACGGCACGCCGCAGGGCCGGGCCCAGAACCGTCGCGTCGAAATCCTGATCCGTCCGTTCCAGGGCTGATCCTGACGCAGAAGCCGGCGGCGGTGCGCGAGCGCCGTCGCCGGTGGCTGTGAAGTGGCGAGTGGCTGGTGGTTAGTGGCTGGCCACCACCGTGCGACGGCGCCGATTGCGCCGCCCTTCCGCAAGCAATCGAAAAGCGACGGCGCGTTACGTCTTCCGACATTGGCGGAAGGGCGACGCCGGCCTGACGGCTGCAGGCTGTGGGCCAGCCACTAACCACCAGCCACTCGCCACTTCCCCGCACACCGCCCGACCAGCCGGACGCCATCCCCGCCACTCGCCTCGCTTTTCTTTCCCCGACACCGTTCCGTGACTTGCGAAGCAGGCGGGTGAAATGCTGGATACGCGAAGCGCTCGACTCGGGGGAACGCTTGCGGCCGGATCATCAGGAATTCGCGGACGGCATCAAGCTGGCGGCCATCGCCGTCGTGTCCGCCATCATGACCGCGACCGTGGTGATCGGCGCGGGACGGGCGCTGCTGCCGAAGCCTGATCCGCTGGCCGTGTCACAGGCCCGGCTGATTCACACCGTCTCACGCTAGGCGCGGTCGGATCGCGCGATCAGGCGCGACCGATCGAGGTGTAGCGGAAGCCGCGCGCCCGCATGTCGTCCGGACGATAGACATTGCGCAGATCGACCATCACGGGCTGTTTCAGCAGCAGTTTGATGCGGTCCAGATCGAGCGCCCGGAACTGGTCCCACTCGGTCAGTATCACCACCACATCGGCGCCCTCGACGGCGTCGTAGGGGCCGTCCCTGAACACCACGCCGTCCAGCAGCTTGGCGGCCTCGTGCATGCCTTCAGGATCATAGGCCTGCACCGTCGCGCCCGCGGCCAGCAGCGCGGGCACCACGTCCAGAGACGGGGCGTCGCGCATGTCGTCGGTATTCGGCTTGAAGGTCACGCCCAGCAGGGCGACCGTCCTGCCCTTCAGGTCGCCGTCCAGCGCGGACGAGACGCGCCCCGCCATCGCCTTCTTGCGGGCGTCGTTGACCTCGACCGTCGTCTCGATCAGGCGCACCGGCGTACCGGCGTCCACCGCGGTGCGGACGAGGGCCAGGGTGTCCTTCGGGAAGCAGGAGCCGCCATAGCCGGGGCCCGCGTGCAGGAATTTCGAACCGATCCGGTTGTCCAGGCCGATGCCGCGCGCGACCTGCTGCACATCGGCGCCCACGGCCTCGCACAGGTCCGCCATCTCGTTGATGAAGGTGATCTTCATCGCCAGGAAGGCGTTGGCCGCATATTTGATCAGTTCGGACGTGCGGCGGCCGGTGAACAGGATCGGCGTCTCGTTCAGGTTCAGCGGCCGGTACAGCTCGCGCATGACCTGCTGCGCGCGCGCGTCGTCGGTGCCGACCACGACGCGGTCGGGGCGCTTGAAGTCCTCGATCGCCGCGCCTTCACGCAGGAACTCGGGGTTGGAGACGACCGCGAACTCGGCGTCCGGACGACGTTCACGAATGATGCGCTCGATCTCGTCGCCGGTGCCGACCGGAACGGTCGACTTGGTCACCACGACGGTGAAGCCCTCGATCAGGCCGGCGATCTCCTCGGCGGCGGCATAGACATAGGACAGGTCGGCATGGCCGTCGCCGCGACGCGAGGGCGTGCCCACGGCGATGAAGACGGCGTCGGCCGCCCGGATGGCCTCGGCCCCGTCCAGGGCGAAAGACAGGCGACCGCCGCGCACGTTCGACGCGACCAGATCCTCAAGGCCCGGCTCGAAGATCGGGATCTCGCCCTTCTCCAGACGTTCGATCTTGGAGGCGTCCTTGTCGACGCACGTCACCACGTGACCGAAGTCCGCGAAACAGGCCCCCGACACCAGGCCTACATAGCCGGTTCCGATCATCGCCACGCGCATGTGGATGCACCCCGTTCAGACAGGCCGTCGAGATAGCGACCGGGCGGCCCTTTGACCACCCCGACGAACGAAACGACGCAATGCAAAACCGCCGGCCCTCTTTCGAGGACCGGCGGCTCTGTAGTGCTGCCTTGTCGGCGACTTCCGGATTAACGGAAGTTGATGCCGATGGTGGCGCGACGGTTGAGCGGCTCACGCACGCCGTCGGCGGTGGCGCGGGCCAGC